>PLYD01000106.1 GCA_003151665.1 Candidatus Dormiibacterota bacterium | reverse complement strand
ATCGACCTGAGAAGCGAGTCCGAGGTCGCATCATCGCCTAGCCCATTCGCCGCGCTGGAGCCCTTTGGCGGGCCTGCGCCCACGTACACCCACCTGCCCCTGGTCGACGACGCGACCATGCGCAAGCTGGCCGAGGCGCCGGACATGTTCGACCGCTACCTGATGATGCTCGACCGCCGTGGGGACGCTTTCAGGGGGATCTTCACAGCATTAGCCAGGACCGACGGCGCCGCCGCCTTCCATTGCTTCGCCGGCAAGGACAGGACGGGAATGGTGGCGGCGATGAGCCTTTCTCTGGCGGGAGTTGACGCCGACTCGATCGCGGCGGACTATGCCGAGACCGATGCTCAGATGGCGACGCGTTACCAGGAATGGCTCGCGGCGGCCCCACCGGAGCTCGTCGACGAGATGCGCCAGGACCTCGTCTGCCCGCCCGAAAGGATCGTCGGCGTGCTGGAGCACCTCGACCAGCGATGGGGAGGGGTGGAGGGCTACCTCGAGGCGGCGGGCATGACAGCTGCCGATATTTCTACGCTGCGCTCAAAGCTGACCAACTGAAATATGAGAAAGGACCAGTCGGTCCTCTCTGAGTGTCAACGGGGCGGCTTCGCCGCAGGCTCTGCTCTCTCCCCCGGTATGTGATGAATGACGAAAGAGTTTCGCCAGGCCACGGCTTGGCGGTGCGAGCAACAGAGTTATGGCCGGGGGGACCCCGGCCAACCCCGCCGGGCTAGCAAAAGGGTTCCGAATAGTTACGCACCGACGAGCTCGCCCACCGCTTCGCTGAACACTTCGTGGTGCCGGTCCACGTCCTCTTTAGTCGTCGCCGGCGACATCAGCGCCATGTTGTGAAATGGCGTCATCAGGATCCCGCGGTTCGCCAGGTACACGTGTAGGTAGTCCTCGAGCTCGCCGTCGGTCACTGCACGTGACTCGGTTCCGTTCGAGGGCGGCGGCGAAGTGAAGCGGTACTCGGTTCGCGCGCCCAACTGGCTCACTGACCAGGGCAACTCATGCGTATCGATCACTTGCTGCACGCCGGCTGTAAAGCGGGTGCTGAGCGAGATCATCGCCTCGAACGCCTTGTCGGTCAGGACGTGCTCGAGTGTCGCGCGGGCCGCGGCAATGGAGACCGGATTGCCCGCCAGGGTACCGCCGACACCACCCACATCGACCATGTCGAGGTCGCTTCGATTGGCGAGATGTTGGGCGAGCTCATTGGACATTCCGTAGGCACCGACCGGAATGCCTCCAGCGATCGCTTTGCCGATTGTCAGCATGTCTGGGGTCAGTCCCCAGGCGCGCGTCGCACCACCCGGCCCTGCCGAGAAGGTATGCGTCTCGTCGTTGATCAGAAGAGTCCCGTATTTCTTCGTGACCGCTCTGACCCCGGCGAGGTATCCGTCGTGCGGCAGCACGATCCCCATGTTGGTGAGCGCGGGCTCCATCAGCATCGCGGCAACGTCGCCATTGGCGAGCTCGCGTTCGAGGCCCTCGAGATCGTTGTACTCGGCGACTCTGCTTGTCGTGGTGACATCAGAGGGTGCCCCCACGTTGCCCTCGCGGCTGGCACCGTTGCCGTCTGGCCCGACGACGATCAGGGATTCGTCGACGGTGCCGTGATAGCAGTAGCTGTTGAACAGGATCTTCGGGCGCCCGGTGATCGCGCGAGCGAGCCGGATCGCCCACCGGTTAGCGTCGGTCGCCGTAAGCGAGAAGCTCCAGAAAGGCAGGCCGAAACGCCGCGTCAGCTCCGTGCCGACCCAATCTGCATCGGCCGTGGGCATCATGGTGGTCACGCCGCCTTTGACCGCAATCTGCTCGACCACTGCATCGACCATCGGTTTGGGCGAATGGCCGGCCATGGCGCCGGTGTCACCAAGGCAGAAGTCGATGAGCACGTGCCCATCGATGTCCTCAACTCGTGCACCTTGGGCTTTCGCGGCGTAGAGGGGAAAGCCGCCTGCCGCCTTGTTCATCCAGGTCATCGGAACGCGTCCAAAGAGGTGATGGGCTCCGTTATACGCAGCGAAGGAGCGAGGGTTGCGTTCCTTGTAATTCGCGCGTTCGCGCTCGAGAAGATCAGTCAACCGGCTGCGATCGATCGGTGCCGTTGCTTCCATTCGGGTCGGGCATCCCTCCACTCGCGTTAACAGGCTGGGTTGGCGCTCCGGCGACCGGCCTTGAGAATCCTATGCGACTCGTCCATTCCATTAAGAGCTTTGCGGAGGATCGAATGAAGGACACGACCCCAGTCGTCAAGCAGCTGTACCGGCTGAGCGTGGAGCCTCGCGTCGTCGAGCGTCTGGTCACGCTGGCGAACCGAACCGGTGAGCCCAGGAGCCGGCTCGCCAGCAGGCTTTTCACCGAAGCCGTGCTGTCGGCCAAACCTGCGGTAGCGCGAACCGCGAAGAGGTCGCGGGGCTAGCCCTTAGCCACGCTCCCATTGCGCTCGGAATCCACAGAATGGCCCCCGGGCGGATCGGCGTACATGGCTTCGACTTGGTCCTTGTACTTGGCATGGATGACGCGCCGCTTCAGCTTCATCGTCGGCGTCAGCTCTTCCGACTCGGGCGACCATTCGGCCGGCAGGATCGTGAACCTCTTGAACTGCTCGATCCGCGACAGGTGAGTGTTGGCGACTGTGAGCGCACGCCGGACTTCGGCGATCGTCGAAGGATGCTCGGCCAGCTCGGCCATTGACGTGGACGAGATCCCGTGCGCCTTCGCCCACATGGGGGCAACCTGCGGATCCAGCACGACGAGCACGGTGATGAAGCTATGACCGTCGCCGATAGCGACGGCCTGCCCGATGATCGGGCTCGACTTGGCCACCGCCTCCAGGTTCGCGGGCGAGATGTTCTTGCCAGAGGAAGTGATGATGAGCTCCTTCTTCCTGTCGACGATCCTGTAGTGACCGTCCGGCCCGAGCTTGGCGATGTCGCCGCTGTGCACCCAACCGTCGGAGTCGATCGCCTCAGCCGTCTTTTCCGGGTCGCGGTAATAACCGACCATCACGTTCCCGCCGCGAATCAACAGCTCCCCATCCTCACCGAGGCGCGCCTCGACTCCCGGCATCGGCACGCCGACGGACGGCGCGCGGTGATCGTTCTTGGGCACCGTTGTTGCAGGCCCTGTGAGCTCGCTCATACCCCACACCTCGTACAGCGGCATGCCGAGCGATGCCCAGAACTCATGCACCTCGGGCCTGCAGGGCGCAGTGCTGGTGATGGCCAGATTGCAGCGGTCCAAGCCGACCTTGGAGCGGAGCAACATGAACAGCGGCTGCGCCCGCTCGACCACCGCGTTCAGCTCAGCCGGCACACGCTGCCCATCACGCTGCAACCGGTATGCCTGCATGGAGGCCGCCAGCGCTCCCTGCGCCATCTGGCGCTTGGCCTCGTCGGGTTCGGCCCCGACGCCCGCATTGATGCCGGCCATGAGCTTCTCCCAAACCCGCGGCACTCCGACAAACGCGGTCGGCCTGGCCTCGAGCAGATAGGGCAACAGCTCGGCGACGTCGGGGCAGAGGTAAACCTCGTGCCCGTTGTAGATGCTTCCCCACTGCGAGGTGAAGCGCTCCGCGACGTGAGCGAGGGGCAGGTAGCTCACCAGCTTCTCGTTGTGCAGCTCCAGGACCCGGCGGGCTGACTCCAGGGTCCAAACGATGTTGTTGTGCGAGTACACGACCCCCTTCGGAGCGCCGGTTGTGCCGGAGGTGTAAATCAGGCTGACGGTGTCCTCAGGACCCACGGCACGAGCGGCCGCCTCGAACGCGGCCGGGTCGTGCTCATATGTGGCGCGGCCCTCGGCGACCAGCGAATCCCACGACAGCACGCCTTCAGGAGCCTCGCCTCGAATGAGGATGAGGTGGCGCAGCTTAGGCGTCGATGATCGAATCTCGAGGAACTTGGCGAGGAAGGCTTCGTCTTCGACGAAGGCAACCGTGGCTTCGGAATGATTGGCGAGATACTCGACCT
This sequence comes from Candidatus Dormiibacterota bacterium, assembly GCA_003151665.1. The sequence goes on along the minus strand of PLYD01000106.1, from coordinate 15,430 downwards.
GCTCGGGCGCAAGCGTGTTGTAAACGCTGACTGCGGCGCCCCCCGCGTGGACGATGCCCAGGTCGGCGATCACGTGCTCCGGCACGTTGCGCGCCATGATCAAGCCGAACTGCCCGGGCCCAAAGCCGAGAGCTCTGAGCCCCATCGCGACCGCTGCGACCTCAGCCCGGTATCCCTTCCAGTCAAGGCTCCGCCATTCGCCGTCACGCTTCCAGCGGAGGGCAGGAAGATCGGCCCACTTCTTGGCCGCGTCGCCGAAAATCGTGCATACGGTCTTGCCTGAAACAGCGGCGTCTATGTCCGCGCGCTGGGTCATTACGTCCATGTGTTCCACTCCTCTTCCTCTGGCACCCCGGACAATTCGATTAGGGGTCCAAACATCATGCAGCCCAGGGGGTCGCATGTCACGGGGGGAGCCTAAACTACCGATGGTGGGGCGTCGATGATCTACGTACGATCGCGCCGGCCGATTGTGACCCTGGGGGCCTCAGGACTTGCTTTCGTGCTGCTCTTCGCGCTTCTGGCTGCCGGCGCGGCGCGGTTGCCCGGCGGCTGGGTTGCCTCGATTGCCCTGGCGGCGGGTTCGATCGCCGCAGCTGCCGTGACCGCCTCGGCTGCGCTGAAACTTCGATCCTGGCCCCTCGGACGGCTTGGCCTGTTCCGCGACAGGATCGTGATCATCCAGGGACGGCACGAGATCAGGGCGGTCTGGAACCGCATGGAGACGGTCACGCTGGCCGACCCCGGCTCCTGGCCCGACCTCCACCTGACCGACCGCCTGACTATTCAGTTCCGCAACGAGCCTCCGGTCGGTTTCAAGCCGGCGCAGTTCGGACTGCAGCCTGTGGCCTGTCGAGACCTCATCCTCCGCTTGCGGGATGACGCGAAACTACGCGGTCGCCTCCCGGAATTCGACTCGGTCCGCGACCTGATAGTTACGGACGTAATGGCCGGGGAGCTGATCGAACCGCGCCTGTAGCCGGGCGCAGCATCATGATCCCTTATGTGGGCGCTCTTTCAGGCCGCGACTTCCTCGACGTCGCCGATCTCGAGCCGGCCGAGCTCCGCGAGCTGCTCGACCTCGCTCATGCGATCAAAGCCGGCCGCTGGACCGGGCGGCCCCTCGAGGGCCGCCACATCGCCCTGCTCTTTCAAAAGCCCTCGCACAGAACGAGGGTCTCGTTCGAGGTGGGGATCGGGCGCCTCGGCGGTAGGGTGACGAACCTGACCGAGCAGGACGTCCAGCTGGGCGTCAGGGAGACGGTCGGCGACGCTGCCCGGGTGCTGGACAGTTACGTGGACGGGGTGGTCGCGCGTTTGCGCTTGCATGTCGACCTCCTCGAGCTTGCCGCTGCTTCGGAAAAGCCGGTGATCAACGCATTGACCAATCGTTCTCACCCCTGCCAGATCCTGGCCGATCTCATGACGCTCGAGGAGGTGTGCGGCCCTCTCGGGCAGCAAAAGGTTGTGTACATCGGCGATGGCAACAACATCGCGGTTTCTATCATCGAAGCGTCCGAGCTCATGGGCTTCTCCCTGACCGTGATCACGCCGCCTGGTTACGCTCCTCCGGCCGATGCCGTGGACGGCAGCCTACCGGCCGGAAACGGGGGATCCGGGGTTACCCTGAGCACCGACGTCGCGCACGTGGCTGGCGCGACAGCCATCTATACGGACGTGTGGGCCTCGATGGGGCAGGAAAGCGAGCGAGAGGTGAGGCGCAAGACGTTTGCCGGCTACCAGGTCAACCAGGCGTTGATGGACGCAGCGCCGGCCGCTGTATTCATGCATTGCCTTCCGGCCCACCGGGGCGAGGAGGTGACCGACGAGGTCATCGATGGCCCGCGGTCGGTGGTCTTCCAGCAGGCGGCCAACCGCCTGTACGCCCAGATGGCGCTGATGGCCCAGCTTTTCGGAGCTGCAAAGTGACATCGATTTCTGATTTCCTGACCCAGCTCAACGAGGTGGTTCGCCACCTTGGCTGGTTTGAGGTGATCGACGTCGCCGTAGTCGCGTTTGTCGTATATCAGCTGCTTCGACTACTCAGGGGCACCCAGGGTACGCAGATCCTGGTCGGCATCGTGCTCCTTGCGGTGGTCGGTGTCTTGGCGACGCAGTTGAACCTTCTCCTGCTGAGCTGGCTGTTCAAGAACGCAGGCTTCTTCATCCTGATCGGCGTCATCGTGATGTTCCAGCCCGAGCTCCGACGAGCGCTGGACCAGATCGGACGTCTCGGCAAGCTTGGCCGTCCGCTCTCCAGCTACAGCACCAGCCTTTACAGCCAGGCCATCTCGGAGGCGATCCGCGCGGTTGAGCGGTTAAGTGCTCGCAAGAACGGCGCCCTGATCGCTTTCGAGCGCGACGTTGGCCTGGAGGACTATGCGGCGACGGGAGTCCGTATCAATGGAGAGATCTCCGCGGAATTTCTCCAGTCCATTTTCTACCCCAACTCACCGCTGCACGACGGAGCCGTGATCGTGCGCGGGAACCGAATCATCGCCGCGGGCTGCCTTCTCCCTTTGCCGGAAGAAGGCGTCGTGAGGGAGCGGTTGGGCACGCGGCATCGGGCGGCGCTGGGTCTGTCACTGGCATCGGACGCACTTGTGCTCGTAGTCTCTGAGGAGACGGGGGCAATATCAGTGATAGAGGAAGGCAAGATCACGCGGAACCTGGACGGCGACAGTCTTAGGCGTGTCGTCAGCGTCAGGGTTCCGGGTCCGGTATCTAACGGCAACGGGTTCCTTGGGCGGCGGAAGTGAACTGGGTCACAGAAAGTTGGCGTCTCAAGCTGCTGGCGATTGGGCTTTCGGTCTTGATGTTGGGCGCTGTCGCGTTTTCGCAGAACCCGCCCACCTTTAAGACGCTGATCGCCTCGATCTCCTACGGCCCGATTCCAGACAACCTGATCGTCATCAACGGGCCGACCAAGACCACCGTCCGCGTCACGGGTTTGGCAGACGCGATCCAGTCGATGACCGCCAGCAGCCTCATTGCCAACTTCGATCTTTCGAAGGCCACCCCTGGTCTGGGGGTCAAGGTCAACCTGACTGTCAAGTCAGTTGTACCGGGTACGTATGTCCAGAATCAGTCGGTGCCATACGTCCTGGATATCGACCAGCGGAAGACCGTGGCGCTCACTGTTCAGGTCCGCTATCCGTTCGTGGCTTCGGGATGGGTGGTCAGCAAAGCTCAGGCGGCGTGCCCGAACACTCCGTGCTTGGTCAACTTTGACGGCCCCGCGAGCTTGGAGACGAAGTTGAACGCATACGCAGATTTCAGCGGAACGGTTCAGAGCGACTTCATAGATTTTCCGAACTGGCCAATCACCTTGGAGCAAAACGGCATTCCATTGGACGCGGCGAACTTCTCGAAGACCACGCCAAATTCCAGCTTGTCTCCCGCCTCTGCGGAAGTCCGGATAACAGCTAAGACCAACACCACGAGTAAGCAGCTGGTGCTGATCGTCGCGCCTCCGTCACATCTGCCTCCGGCCGGTTATCACCTCACCGGGATCAGCTTTAACCCAGTTGTTATCGTGGTCAGTGGCCGTGCCGGCGCCCTCCTCAAGGTCACGAGCTTGACCCTGCCCGCGGCCGATCTCAGAGGCCACACCTCGAACTTCACAGTCAGCGTGGCGATTCCTTATCCAGCCGGGGTCACGGGGCCGGATGTGCCCGTCCGCGTTACCTACATGATCTCGCCCGACCCTGCCGTCCAGCCGTCTCCCACACCATCGCCCTAAGCCGCTTCTGTAACCTGAATCGGGCCGGGTCCGTTCAAGGAATGCGTCGAAACAACCCCGGGTAGGAGTTCTGTAGACATGTGCGGAATCATCGGCTGCCTCGGCGACCAGGAGGCGACTCCGATCCTGATGGAGAGCCTGAAGCGCCTCGAGTACCGCGGCTATGACTCGGCTGGCGTCGCCGTGCTCGAGATGCCGACCGCAGGCACGGCCAACCACACGAGCATCACTAAGTCAGAGGCCAAGGTGGACGTGCTGATCGAGAAGCTCAAGGCCAACATGCCGACTGGCAAGCTGGGGATCGGCCACACGCGCTGGGCGACTCACGGGAAGCCGACCTACGTCAACGCCCACCCGCACACCGACTGCCACAACCGGATCTTCGTCGTCCACAACGGCATCATCGAAAACTTCGCCGAGCTGAAGGCCGAACTGGAAGCAGCGGGCCATGAGTTCACCTCCGACACCGACACCGAGGTCGTTCCTCACCTGATCGAAGCCAACTACAAGGGGGACTTCCTCAGCGCCGTCCGCACCGCCTTGAAGCGCATCCGCGGTGCTTACGCACTGGCGATGTTCTCGACTGACGACCCGGAGCTCCTCATCGGGGCGCGGCTCAACGCACCGCTGGTGGTTGGACTCGGCGACCACGAGTACTACATCGCTTCGGACATTACGGCGATCATCCCGTACACCAAGCGCGTGCTCGTGCTCGGCGAAGGTGAGGTCGTCGCAGTCACTCCGCTCGGCGCGCAGGTCTCAACGCTCGATGGCGTCAGCGTCCAGCCCAAGCTCATCCACGTCGATTGGGATCTGAGCCAGGCGCAGAAGGGCGGCTACCCGCACTTCATGCTCAAAGAGATTCACGAATCGTCAGAAGCGGTGGCCAATGCGATGCGTGGAAGGCTGACCGACGACGGCATCGTCACGTTCCGCGAGTTCGACGTTCCCGACGAGGAGATGCGCCGGTACCGCGAAGTTCTCCTGCTCGGGATGGGCACGTCGCTTCACGCGGCGATGGTTGGGGAGTACGTCATCGAGGATTGGGCAGGCATTCCGGCCAAGGCGATGGACGCCTCGGAGTTCCGCTATCGCCGGCCGACATTTTCCGAGGATGGCTCGCTTGCCGTGGTGCTCACGCAGTCGGGTGAGACTGCCGACACGCTGGTTGGACTGCACCAGGCGAAGGAGCGCGGGGCGCGGACAGTTGTGGTTACCAACGTCGTCGCCAGCTCCGCGGCGCGCGACGCTGACGGCGCCATCTACCTGCACTCCGGCCCCGAGATCGGAGTCGCGTCCACCAAGACTCTGCTCGCGCATCTCGTCAGCCTGTACCTGCTCGGCCTGCGCATGGCAACAGTCCACGGGCGCGTTTCGCTGGAGCGGCGTCACGAGCTGGTCGAATCTTTGCGCGCGCTCCCGGACCACGTGGAAGGGATAGTCGCCCGCGAGAAAGAGATCGCGCAGATCGCGAAGAAGTACAGCCGCTATCGCAACTTCATGTACACGGGGCGTGGGCTCGGATACGCGATCGCCCTCGAGGGCGCAATCAAGCTGAAGGAGGTTTCGTACATCCACGCGGAAGGCGTCACAGGTGGCGAGCTCAAACACGGCCCTATCGCGATGCTCGACGAGAATTTTCCTGTCGTCGCCGTGTGCACCTCGAGTGCGACCAAAGACAAGATGGTCAGCAACGTACACGAGATCGTGGCGCGCAACGCGCCGGTCCTCGCGCTCGTGACCGAAGGTGACCACTCACTGGATGGCGTCGCAACGGACGTATTCGTAATGCCCGCGGTCGAAGAAGCGGCCGGAGCAATCCTGAACACAGTGATGCTGCAACTGTTCGCCTACCGCGTGGCAGTCGAGCTTGGCCAAGACGTGGATCAGCCGAGAAACCTGGCGAAGTCCGTAACGGTCGAATAGGCGGCCGTTCTCCCTCTCCCCGCAGGGGAGAAGGTTGGGGAGCGGGGCGGTACTTGCACCCACCGCTCAAAGCAGACAATTAGCCCGTGCAGCGCATTGGAGTCGATGCAGTTTCGGTTGACCGAGTCGCGCTAGCGGTCAAGCGCTCCGGCCCCGGCTTCCTGCGCAAGGTCTACACGCCCGCCGAAGTCGCCTACTGCGCCGGCAACTCCGAGCGCCTCGCCGGCCGCTGGGCGGCCAAGGAAGCGGTGATCAAGTGCTTTGACGGGACGGGAATCTGCTTCCCACGCCGCCGCATCGAGGTCCTCCCCGGGGCGAGCGGTGCACCGCGCGTCCGCCTGCTGGGTAACGACCGCGGCGCCCGCGTCGAGGTGAGCATCACCCACCACAGCTCCCTGGCAGTGGCAACCGCTCACCTCGAGATGCCCGATGTCGTGGACGACCTTCTTCCTGCCCCCGAGGCCACGGTTCTTCCCGACCGGCCTCGCGACGCCCATAAGGGAACCTTTGGCACGGTCGTCGTGCTGGCCGGCAGCCTCGGTTTCACGGGCGCCGCCTACCTTTCGGCGACCGCGGCGGCCAGGTCTGGCGCAGGGCTAGTGAGACTCCTGGTCGCCGAGACCATCTATCCGATCCTGGCCGCAAAGTGCACGGAGGTCATGGCCACGCCCATGCCGGAGGTCGCACCGGGCGCTGTCGGCCACGCCGCCTACGACTCGGTGCTGCGCCAGCTCGCCACCGCCGAGGCCGGCGTGATCGGCCCCGGTCTGGGTCGCGACCGCTCCACCTGGCGCCTCGTGCTCGACCTCGTTCAGCACGTCACATGCCCGCTGGTCGTTGACGCCGACGCCCTCAATGCGCTGGCGGATGCTCCTCGCTCCAAATCCAAGCTCGGCAAGAATCGCGTGCTGACCCCTCACCCCGGCGAGATGGCGCGGCTTACCGGCAAGACAGTCGAGGCCATAGCCGCCGATCGGGTCGGCACGGCGCGGAAAGCAGCGAAGGAGTGGGGGGCTGTCGTGGTGCTGAAGGGAGCCAGGACCGTCGTCGCGCACCCCGACGGGCGCACCAGCGAGGACCCTCATGAGGTTCCGGCGCTCGCCACCGGCGGCACCGGCGATGTGCTGTCGGGAATCATCGGGGGCCTGCTCGCGCAGGGATCGAACCCTTATGAGGCTGCGGTCACCGGCGTCTACATCCACGCCGCCGCGGGTAGACGGTTGTCGCAGCGCCTGGGTGAGTCCGGGCTTCTTGCCAGCGACCTCCTCCTCGAGATCCCGCTCGTGATGAACGTGCTGCGGCAGGGCGGACTCTGACCACCGCCCTCCGTTGGGCCGAGATCGACCTCGACGCGGTGCGCGCGAACACAGCGACGATCCTGGCGCACCTGCCCAAGGGCACCAAGCTGTTCGGGGTGGTCAAGGCAAATGGGTATGGCCACGGCGCTCACCGCGTTGCCCGCGCGGCGTTGAACGGAGGCGCCTGGGGCTTGGCGGTGGCCACCCTGGAGGAAGCTGAGGAGCTCACAGGCCTGGTCAAAGCAGAGCGAGTATTGGTGATGGGCGGCTTATCACCGCGAGCGGCGGGCGCTGCCGCCGCCAGCGGCTGCAGCATCGGGGTCTCGAGCGTCGAGTTCGCGAAGGTCTTGGGCGACCGGAACGAGGTGGTCCCGGTGCACCTCAAGATCGACACGGGGATGGGGCGGTTTGGCTGTCGCCCTGATGAGGCGGCCGCGATCGCAAAGTTCATCGACAAGGCGTCATCGTTGCGCCTCGCGGGAACGTGGACACACTTCGCGTCCGCCGACTCAGACGAGGCGCTGACCCACAAACAGTTCGATCGCTTTACCGCTGCGCTTGAGGCATTCGAGGTCGAGCCGGGCCTGCGGCACGCATGCAACTCGGCGGGCGCTCGCAGGTTCCCAGGGTTTGCGTTGGACGCCGTGCGCACCGGGATTGCCCTCTACGGGTGCGAGTGGCCGGGCACCAGGCCCGCGCTGAGCCTGCGGTCGCTGGTGACCCACCTCAAGACGGTCGTGCCGGGTGATACGGTCGGCTATGGGGCGACGTGGCGTGCCACTGCTCGGACTCCGGTCGCCACCATCGCGATCGGGTACGCGGATGGCGTGCACCGTGCTCGATCCAATCGCGGCCACGTGCTGATCCGTGGGCATCGCGCCCCAGTGATCGGGGCTGTGAGCATGGATGCGATCACCGTCGATGCGTCCAACGTGCCGGGCATTCAGGTCGGTGACGTGGCCACAGTGATCGGCGGCGACGAGGCCGATCACATCAAGGCCGAGCAGGTCGCAACGTGGTCGGAGACGATCTCATGGGAGGTGCTCACGTCGATCGGGTCGAGGGTGGAGCGGCGCTACTCGGAATAAGGAAGCACCGTCGTCCGATTCCAGATGGCGCAAGGTAGGTGTACGTAAACTGGCACTTCTAATGACGGAAAGCCCGGCGCGCACTGCCTTTGCGGAAGAGGCATTGACTCATCTCGACGTGTTGTACCGCGGCGCACTTCGCCTGACCCGTGACCCTGACCAGGCACAGGACCTGGTGCAGGAGGCTTACCTGCGCGCCCTGCGTTACCAGCACAGCTACCAGCCGGGCACGAACATGAAGGCCTGGCTCTTCGCGATCATGCGAAACCTGTTCTGGGACCGCTTCAAGGGATCCCGCAAAGAGGACGTGAGCCTCGACGACGTCGGCGAGTTCGTCCTTTACGACAAGCTCCGCGACGAAGGCGCCAAGCCGGAGGCTGACGTGCTTGACAAGCTCGCCGCTTCGGAGGTCGTCGAAGCGGTCGAGAAGCTCCCTCCGCTCCATCGCGAGGTGGTTCTCCTGGTCGACGTTGAAGGCTTTTCCTACAAGGACGCGGCCCAGACTCTGGGCGTGCCCATCGGCACGGTAATGTCGCGCCTGCACCGCGCCAGGCAGCAGCTTCAAAGATCCCTCTATGACTATGCCGTCGAATCCGGTATTGTCCACCGCAACGGCACCGGGCAGGTGCCCCAGCCATGAACTGCAACGACTGTGTGGAGAAGCTCGACCGGTACGTTGACCGTGAGTTGAACAACACCGAGGTATTGGAGCTGAAGCTCCACCTTGAGGGGTGCCCCCCGTGCGCCGATCAATATGAGTTCCAGGCCAGTCTGAAGCGGCTGGTCAAGGTCTGCTGCGACCAGGGCACCGCCCCCGCCGCCTTTAGGGAGAAACTCCGCCAGATCCTCCTTTAGGTAGGCCCCGGGAGCTTATCCACAGCCTTTTCCCCTCGTTTCGCCCAGAGGGGGTTGTGCTGAAAGCGTTTTGCAAGCGGATGTCGCAAGATCTGATCTCAAATGGCTCAAATCGCCGAAGTCAACCACGAGATCGAGCTAAGCGACCAACGGCGTCGTAGCCAGCGCAGCGAGACTGAGCGGCTCACAGCGATCATCCGGGCGATCGACGAACTCATGTTCTCCCTGGAAGAGCTGAACCTGCAAGGAATCGACAGGGTTCCGGCCCGCCTTCGGGAGCGCGCGGGAGCGCTGATCGAGCTGGTCCTGGCCCGGCCGGCACCGGCAGAGGTCCGGACCGACCCGTTCCGGATCCGCTACCGCGTGGTTCCGATGATGGACGTCCTGTTCGAAGTCCAGGATCGCGTCCTGCGCCTGCGGAACCCCATCCGCATAACCGACCCCGAGGACGTACAGGAGAGCGCCTAGATGTAGTTCGCGGGGGTTTTGAGACTCAATCCTTTAGGCCGCCCGCATCAGCTCCGCCAACCAGTCCTGAAGGTGTTCAAGAGCGGGGATGTTTTCAAAGCCGCGGTCAGTAAATGGGGTGCCGTCGAAACGTTCGGCGGGGGTCAGCCAGCCGATGGCGCCAGAGAGGCGGTGGTAGTTGTAGTAAGCGGCAAAGCGGTTGAGAGCTACTTCCGCCTCCTCTAGGGAGCGGAAGACCTCGCGGTCCAGGACCTCAGCCTGGAGCAGCTTCCAGAAGCGTTCGATCTTGCCATTTGTCCAGGGCGAATTGATTTGAGTCCGAATGTGACGGATGGCCATCTCCTGGAGGGTCTTGCCAAAGGCGGTCTGCACGCCTGGCATCCAGACCACGAACGGAGAACCGTTGTCGCTCATGACCGCCAGCGGTTGCCCGCAGAGCTCGATACAGTCGCGAAGCCAGGTCAATATCGGCGCCGACTGCGCCGAGCTCTGAATGCGGAGGCCAAGTACATAGCGGGAGTGGTCGTCGACCAGCCCAACCAACCAAGTCTTGAGGTAGCGGCCCGCGGGGAGCTGGATGAAGAAAGGGCCTTTGATGTCGATGTGCCAGAGCTCGTTGGGCTGGCTGCGCTCGTAACGTGGGCCAGCCTCTCGAGGCAGCGACGGACGGGCGGTGCCAAGGCGGTCGAAGAGAGCTTCAATCCAGGTCTCGCCTACGTCGGCGATCCGCCGCCGCCGCAACTCGGCGGATATCCGTTTCGAATTCCAGTAGGTCAGCAACCGGACCGTGATGACGACCTGTTCAGTCCAGCCGGGATAGCCAGCTGCCGGTTGGCGAGGCCCCCGGCGGAGGGGACGCAGCGCGTCCAAACCGCCGCGCTCGTGCGCTGCTTGCCAACGGAACAGACTGGCTCGACTGCACTCGCCAAGTGCCAGCGCTGCCGCGATGCCATCCTCCCTAGCTACCCTCAAAACCCTCGCCCGGCGGCGAATTTCAGCTAGCTCGCTACGCACCCCCGGCTGCTTCGGCGGGCGGCCACCTCGGGTGGCCAGGAACAAGAATCCAGGCCCTTCCTGATATGTGTGCCTAAGCCACCGGCGATGCGGGTCTTTAGTGTGCCCGTGGTCAACGACAATCTGATCCATCGCCGAGCACCGTAACCCGGCAGGTCTTAGAAACTAGCGCGAACTACACCTAGCCGTCGTCCTTCCCCCTTCCCCGCTTGCGGAGGGGTGGCCCGGAGGGCCGGAGGGGGCGTCCAGACTGGCATCTATCGCCGTTCGGTAGATTTACCGAGCCACGAGAAACCCACTCCAAGACCGCCTCCTCGCCGCCCACCTCTACGTCATCACTCCCGACTGGGACCCCGACCGCGTGGAGTCCGTGGCGCTCGCCGCCCTTCGCGGTGGCGCCGAGGTCCTCCAGCTCCGCCACAAGGCCCTCAGCCGGCGCGACCTCCTGGCACTGGCTCGACGACTGCGTGAGCTCACCCGCAACGCCGGCGCCATTTTCGTGGTCAACGACCACGTCGACCTCGCCCTGCTCAGCGATGCCGATGGCGTGCATCTGGGAGCTGACGACCTCAGCATCGCCGCTGCCCGCAAGATCGCCGGTGACCGCCTCCTGATCGGCGCCTCGGCCTCGACCCCTGGCGCTGCGGTCGTCGCCATCGAGTCAGGCGCCGGCTACCTCGGCTGTGGACCGGCTTTCGCGACGCCACTCAAACCGCAAAAGGCGGTGATCGGGCCGAGTGGGGTGGCTGCGGTAACGAAACGCGTCGGGCCTTCCGTTCCGGTCTTCGCGATCGGCGGCATCGACGCGTCGAACATCGGGCAGCTCACAGCCGCCGGCGTACGCCGGGCATGCGTCGTCAGGGCGGTGGGGGAGGCGCCCGACCCAGAGGCGGCCGCCCGGGTGCTGCGTGCCATGCTGGAAGCGTGAACGTCGAAGGCACAGGCGAGCTCGAGCTCCTCAAGCGGATCCTGCCCTTCCTCGCGACCCAGGGATTCGAAATTCCCGCCGGCGAGGACGACACGGCGGTGTGGAGCGACCATGGCTCGTACACGGTTGCCAGCTGCGACATGGCTGTGGAGGGGGTTCACTTCGACCTCACCTGGATGACCGCGGAAGATGCCGGATGGCGAGCGCTCGCGCTGGCGCTCGGCGACCTCGCGGCGAAAGGCGCAACCCCTGCGTGGGCCCTGACCTCCATCGCCGTCCCGAAGACGTGGCAGGTCGAGAATTTTGTCGGTCTGTACAAGGGCATGAGCGCCCTTGCCCATGAGACGGGCTTGTTGATAGTCGGCGGCGACATGAGCTCGGTCGACGGCCCGGCGGTGCTATCGATCACGGTCGTTGGGCGCACAGTGTCCAGGCCGCTGGCGCGTTCCCAGGCCAAACCCGGGTGGGCCGTGGCGGTGACGGGGCCACTGGGGGCCGCCGCGCTGGCGCTCAAAGCGCGCAAATCCTTGCGCCTGATGCCCCGTCTCGACGAGGGCCGTCGCCTGAACCAGGCCGGGTTGTGCTGTGGCGATATCTCGGATGGGCTTCTCAGAGAGATGGAGAAGTTTGCCGCAGCGTCGCGTGCCGGGTGCATCGTGCGGGCCGCTGACATCCCGTTGGTCGAGGGCGCCGGTTGGGAGGACGCGCTTGCGAGTGGGGAGGAGGCGGAGCTGGTCTGCGTCGGGCCCGAGGATCTAATTCGGCGCGCAGGGCTGGTCCCGTTTGGCGTGTTGACCGAGGACGCGGCCGTCAAGGTCGTCGGCGCCGACGGATTGCCGCTGCAGCTGCGCGTGAGCGGCTTCGATCACTTTGCTTGACGTAGTCACGACCTCTCCCGCGGAGACCGAGGCGGCAGGTGAGCAATTTGGAGAGCGGCTGGCGCCAGGCGACCTGGTTCTCCTCAAGGGCGACCTCGGTGCGGGCAAGACGACGTTCGTCCGCGGACTCATGCGTGGGGTGGGCTCGCCGGCTCACGTCGCCAGCCCAACCTTTCAACTGGTGCGCGTCTATCCGGGNNGATCGTCTGGAGGCACCCGAGGCTGCCTTGCTCTCGATCGAGCATCTCGGCGGTGACCGACGTCGCCTCCGGGTGATGAGAGAGCTACAGCGATGATCTTCGTCATCGATACCTCGTCCGCCCGCTCGGCGCTGGCGCTCGTCCGTCCGGATGGCACGATCGTCGCCGAAGAGACCCACGAATCCGGCCGCACATTCGACCTTCCCGGGAGATTCCGCGAGATGACGGCTGGTCACTCTGTGACCAAAGTCGCGGTGGCGACCGGCCCGGGCTCGTTCACCGGGCTGCGAGTCGGCGTCTCGTTTGGCCTGGGCGTTGCCATCGGTTTAGAAATCCCCATCGTCGCCCTGAGAACGCTGCACATCCAGGTGGCGCGAAGCGATCGCCCGGTGGTGGCTGTCGCAGAGGCCGGGCGAGGTCGCGTCTACAGCCTGGTGCCCGGCTCCGAGCCACGGCTCACCGGGCCGGAGGACCTTCCCAAGGATCTGCCGGCGGTCGGTTGGTTGCGTCCGGCGACGGAGTCATCGCTCCGTTCTGCCGGCGTCGATCTTTTGCCCGATGCCGAGCTGCGATCCTTCGGCGCGGCCGCGTCACGCCTTCTCGAGTCAGCTTTGCAAGTTGCCTATGGTAGTCTCAGACTCGAATACATGCAGGCCTTGGGGAGCGCATTCGCGCGCAACCGTTGGACGCGGAATTGATGGTTCAGATAAGACAACAGCTGGCACTTGAGCTCATGCGAGAGGCCGACATCGCCACCGTGCAGGAGATCGAACGCGAGATCTTTTCCACCCCGTGGCCGCGGAACGCTTACTACCGCGAGCTTGCCTCGCGCTCCAGCGCTCATTACCTGGTCCTTCGCCAGGAGGGTCCTGTCGAAATGCCGGCCGGCATCCAGGGCTCCGATTTCGATCCGAGCATCGTCGGCTACGGTGGGATGTGGCGCATGTACGACGAGGCGCACGTCACCACGATCGGCGTTCGCCACGATCTTCAACATCGCGGCTTCGGCCGTGTGCTGTTCGCGGGCCTGGTCCAGGCGGCGTACGACATGGGCGCGAAATGGGTGACTCTGGAGGTGCGAACCTCCAACGAGAACGCGATGAAGATGTATGAGGCGTTCGGCTTCAAGGTCATCGGGCGGCGCAAGGGCTACTACACGGACAACGGCGAGGACGCAATCGTCATGTGGTCGGACTCGATCCACTCACCTCGCTTCCGCCGCGCATACGAGTCAAACCTGGAGCGGATCGATTCCGACATCCGCGGCCTGCGCCGCGACCTGATCACAAGAGAAGGCGAGCAGTAACCAGCGGGCTCACCCTGGCGATCGAGACCAGCTGCGACGAGACATCGGTCGCTGTCGTAGCGGATGGCCGCCGCGTCCTCGCCAACGTCATCCACTCCCAGGTCGACCTCCACGCGGAATTCGGCGGGGTGGTGCCCGAGCTCGCCGCCCGCGACCACCTCGAACGCCTCCCTCACCTCCTGGACACGACCCTTGAACGTGCCGGTATCGGGCACGACGATCTCGACCTCCTGGCCGTCACCCGTGGTCCGGGCCTCGCAGGTTGCCTGCTGGTGGGGGTCGGCGTCGCCGAGGGCTTGTCGGCTGCCTGGTCTCGCCCGCTCACCGGCGTGAATCACCTCTGGGGCCACATCTACGCGGCGATGCTCGCCCGCCCCGACCTCGAGCCGCCCCTGCTGGGGCTGGTCGTGAGCGGCGCCCACTCCGACCTCGTGCTGATGCCGGAGCACGGCCTTTTCGAGGTCATGGGTCGCACCCGGGACGACGCCGCGGGCGAGGCTTTCGACAAGGCGGCCAGGATGCTGGGCCTTGGGTACCCCGGCGGCCCCGCGCTCGACCGCCTGGCCAGGACCGGACGGCCGGAGCGGCAGTCTTTGCCCCGCCCCTCGCTGCCCGGGCTCGAGTACAGCTTCAGCGGCCTCAAGACCGCCCTGCTGTATCGCCTGCGCGACCTGGGCGATGGCGCTGGTCCTGAGCAGCGCGCCGACCTTGCCGCCTCATTCGAGCAGTCGGTCGTGGAGTCGCTCCTGGAGAAGCTCGACGCAGCTCTTGCCAGGACGGGCTGCACAGAGGTGGTCGTTTGTGGCGGCGTGGCCGCGAACACGCTGCTGCGCCGGCGAGCGGCCGAGGTGTTGGGGGACAGGGCGCGCCTGACCATGCCACCCCTGGATCTCTGCACTGACAATGCCGCGATGATCGCTGCGGCAGCCCACTTCGCGGTGAAAGCCAAAGGCCTCCAGCCAACGACCGTCGACCCCTCCCTGAACTGGTAGGCACTAGATCCCTCTCACCTTGGGAGAAGAGGGCCGGGGAGAGGGGCTAGGCTTGGTACGACTGTGGGTGTAAAGGGCTGGGAGGTCGTTTTTCGCGGTGATCGCATGCAGGCCGATCTCCTGGCAGCCGTCCTGGAGGCGAACGGCCTCCGGGCCGAGGTGTTTGGCGACACCGCCTACACCATTGCCATCAACTTCACCGAAGCCAGGGTCATGGTCCCGGAGGACCAGCTGGCCACCGCCGAAGCCCTGATCCGCGACGCCCAGGCCGAGCTCTCGAGCTCTCCCGAGGTTTAGCCCTGACCTCCTGGCGGTAGTAGTATTAGCAGTCGAACCTCCCGAGTGCTAAGCGCTCGGGCCTGGGGAGTGCTAACACCAACAGTCACCTGAGGAGGGGCGTACATGAATCTAAAACCGCTAGGCGACCGCGTCGTAATCAAGCCGTCCGACAAAGAGGAGAAAACCAAGAGCGGGATCTTGCTTCCGGACACCGCCAAGGAGAAGCCCCAGGAGGGCACCGTTCAGGCAGTGGGCACCGGAAGGATCCTGGACAACGGCACCAAGGTGCCGATGGAGCTCAAGGTCGGCGACAAGATCCTTTACGCGAAGTACGCGGGTAACGAATTCAAGATCGACGACATCGAGTACCTGATCGTCTCCGAGAAAGACGTGCTCGCGGTTGTCGGCGCAAACGGCAAGAAATAAAGGAGAGAGGGAAAACAAAATATGGCGAAA
>PLYD01000068.1 GCA_003151665.1 Candidatus Dormiibacterota bacterium | reverse complement strand
GAACGCATCGAGTGGCGCGCGCCGAAGCTTCCCGTCATGGCCAACCTCACGGGTCGCGAGCACCAGGGCGGCGATCGCATCCCGCACGTGATGGAGATGCAGCTGAGGTCGCCGGTGCGGTGGGCGGCCTGCGTCGGGTCGCTGGTCGAGCTCGGCTGCGACATGTTCATCGAGGTGGGCCCGAAGCGAGCCCTGACCGGGATGATGCGCGAGCTGGCGCCAGGCACCGCCGCGGTCGCTGTCGCCACTCCGGCTGCCGTCTCCGAGCTATCTGTCTCGAGCTAGGTCAGGCAAGGCTGGTAAAGTAGCAAAGCACCCGCCCACGCGCACCGGAGGCGAGATTTGGAAACTCAGAAACTAAGCTTCGAAGACTTCAAGAACATCGTGGTCGAGCGTCTTGGCTGTGAGCCAGAGCAAGTGACGATGGACGCGTCATTCCAGGAGGACCTGAACGCGGACTCGCTCGACCTGGTCGAGCTCATCTACGCGTTCGAGGAAAACACGGGCCTCGAGATCCCCGACGAGGACGCTGAGAAGATCACGACTGTCGGCCAGGCCTGGGAGTACATCCAGGAGAAGTCCGCCTCATAGCACAGACCTCGGCGCCTCCCGCTCCAAACCTCCAGCTGCTCCAGCAGAAGATCGGCATCCATTTTCGCGACCCCAGCCTTTTGCTGGAGGCGGTGACCCACAGCTCGTTCGCCAACGAGAGCCCTCATCTTTCGCCGCGGGACAACGAGCGTCTCGAGTACCTCGGTGACGCGGTCCTTCAACTCATCACCGCCGAGTACCTCTACAAGCACCACCCCGGAGCGAGCGAGGGCGAGCTGACGCAAACGCGCTCGGCCATGGTGAACACCAACACGCTGGCCCTGCTCGCCGAGCAGCTCGACATGGGCGCCTACCTGTATCTCGGCAAAGGCATCGCGAAGGGCGGCGGGCGCAACTTGAAATCGCTGCTCGCGAACATGTTCGAAGCCGTGCTTGGTGCCGTGTTCCTCGATGCGGGCTACGACGCGGCCTATCACTACTACCTCAACCGGTACCGCTCGCTCCCGTCGCCGGCCCAAGACGAAAACTTCAAGGGCCGCTTGCAGCAGGTGGCGCAGGAGCGATTCGGTGAGACGCCCTTCTATGACAGCGAGGGCGCGCGGGTCGGCAACCATCGTGAATACACCTCGGTGGTCTTTGCCGGCGCTGAGCCGCTGGGCACCGGCCACGGCCCGACCAAGCAGGAGGCCGAGCAGGAGGCCGCGCGGATCGCCCTGGAAAAGCTGACTGGCACGTCGAGCGCAAAGATCGTCGCGAAGCCCGCGAAGACCCCGCGCCCGCGCTCCCCGCGTGCTCCACGCACTCCTCGCGTCGCAGCGTTGCCGCCACCGGATGGGAGTGGGGTTGCCTCGCAGCCTCCCGCCGTGGAGCCTGAGGCGGTGCCGGACGAAGCAGCGCAAGCGGTTTCCGAACCGGTGGCAGAGACACCCGAGCCGCCACCCCCGGCGCCGAGGCGGAGCCGGCAGTTCGGCGAGCCAATCGAATAAAGATATCCACAGGTTGTATGCCACCGCGGGTCGACCCCTAAATCTGCCCCCTCTGATACCCTAAACCGAACTTGTTCCTCCGCTCTTTGCACCTGCTGGGTTTCAAGACCTTCGCGCGGCCGACCGAGATCCGGTTCGAGGGCGGCGTGACCGCGATCGTCGGGCCCAACGGCTCCGGCAAGACGAACATCGTCGACGCCGTGAAGTGGGTGCTCGGCGCAGGCACCGCCCGCGACCTCCGAGGCAAGAAGATGGAGGAGGTCATCTACGTCGGTGGCGAAAGGCGCTCAAGGTCGTCCTTCGCCGAGGTGACGCTCGTCTTCGACAACACTGCCGGCCGCCTGCCCGTCGACTACCACGAGGTTGCGATCAAGCGCCGCGTCGAGCGCGATGGTGAGAGCGACTACTTCCTCAACGGCAGCCGCGTGCGCCGCCGCGATCTGATCCACCTTCTATCGTCGACCGGCCTCACTCTCGACTCGTACGCGATCATCGACCAGCACGACATCGAGAACATCGTCGTGTGCTCGCCCGCCGAGCGCCGCCAGTTGCTGGAGGAGGCGGCGCAGGTGCGCGGCGTTAAGCAGCGGCGGCAGGAAGCGGGCCAAAGGCTGACCGAGCTTGCCCAGAACTTGCTACGGCTCGAGGATCTCAGGTCGGAGATCGAACCGCGCCTCGAGATCGTCCAGGCACAGGCGGCGGCGGCCCGCGAGGGAGCCGAGGCGGCGGCGAGGCTCGACCTGCTCCGAGGCAGCATCGTGTGGGAGGAATGGCGCGAGGCCCGTGATGCGCATCGCCGCGCCACCGGCCAGGCGCAATCCCTGGAGCGAAAGCTGGCAGAGGCGCGCGAGCTGGCCAAGGCGGCAGAGGACGAGTTCCAGACCGCGCGGGCTGAGGTTCAAGCGGCCCAGGACCGGCGCCTCGGAAGGCAGCGAAAGCTGGGAAAGCTCGGGCTCGAGCTGGCGGCCGCGGAGCACGCCCTCCAGCTCGCCGAGGAACGCGCCAACGGGCAGCGCGCCCTCGCCGAAGCGATGCGACACGAAGACGCAAGCAACCAGACCAAGTCGGCGGCCACGGCAGCCCTCCAAACCCAGCTGGCCCAGGAGTTCGAGCAGGCCAGGGCCGCCCTAGAGGCGGTGCCCGAGGCCCCTCCGCCGCCGGCCGCACTCGACCCGGCGGTGCTGCAGCAAGCCCGTCGCGAGGCCGAGGGCGCGCGACGCGCCGCCACCGCAGCGACCTCATCGGTGGCCGGCCTTCGCACCAGGCGCGAGTTCCTCGAGGAGCAGGTGGCGCGGAACACCGCGCTGGCGGCTGCCGCTGAACAGATCCCGGGCGCCGAGGCGGCGGTGGCGATCGAGATGGAGGCAGCGGACGCTGCAGAAGCCGCGGCGATCGCCGTCGGGCGTCTGCGTTCCGAGCTGGAAGGTCTTGACGCTCTTCGCCCGGCCAGCGCTCCGGGCTTGGTCCGCCTGGGCGAGGTGATCACACCCGCTGACGGCTACGAGGCCGCCCTGTCCGCAGCGCTGGGCCCCCTGGTGGACGTGCTGGTCGCTGCGGACGCAAGCGCCGCGAGGGCTGCAGCGCCGCCATCCGAGCCCCAGCGGACCGTGCTGTACCCGGGGTCGGCGGCCGGCGCTTCCGAGCCTGGCTCGCTCATGGATCAGGTCATGGTCCGAAAGGGGTACGAGCTCCTGGCTCAGCGACTTCTGGGGCATGTGGTCGTCGGTAGAGACGTGACGCTGTCCGGCGTCTATCGAGAGGACGGGCTGGTTCGCGCCGGCTCCGACCCTCGCGTCGAGATCGATGCCCGCCGCTCACGCCTGAAAGGGCGCATATCGGAGCTCGAGCCCAGGATGCTGGAGGGCGAAGCCGCCGGTCACCGACTCAAGGCCGCGGAGGCCGCGCTGGCAGAGCTGCGGGCCCGCGCTGCCGGAGCTACGAAGCTGGAGGAGTCGATCCGGATGATGGACGCTGCTCGAGCCGAGGAGAAGATGGAGGCGGACCGGCTTCCAGGGCTCGAGCGGATCGCTATAGGAGCCGAGGAGCGGGCAGCATCGGTGGGACGAGAGCTCGAGATCCACCTCGAGGCGCTCGGCGCCCATAGGACTGCGTCGCATCAGGCGGAGCTCGATAGGGCTCGGTGGCGCGATCGAGTCGAGGACCTGCGCCGCCAGCTTCGTGCGGTTGAGGAGGACGTCGCCGGCCTGCGGTTGGCCGCCGACCAGAGAGCGAGACGGCTGGCGGAGGCCGAAGGCCTGGCGACGGCGGCGTTCGAGATCTTGCCAGGGCTGAAGACTTCGGCCGACGCTGCGAGGACTGCGCTGGTCGATGCCGAAGGCGAATCGCCGGAGGAAGAGGCTGAGCTGGAAGAGGGCGCCCGGCGCCTGGGCGTGCTGGATGAGGCACGCATGGAGGCCCGGCTCAAGACCGGCACGCTGGAGGGGAACCTCGAGCTGCTGGCGCGCGAGGCGGAGCTTCTGTTGGCGCGGATGGACGAGATTCGCTCGCGGATGCCGGACGGCGTGGCGCCGGAAGAGGTTCCGGGCGGCAAGGCACGCGAGCGAGAGATGCGCGCGCTCGAGCGCAGGCTCGAGGAGATTGGTCCCACCAACGCGCTGGCGGATGCGGAGTGCCGCGAGCTGGAGGAGCGCTTCGAGACGCTGCGCACGCAGCTCGACGACATCGCCGCGGCCCGTGCGGATCTCGAGCAGCTCATCGCCAAGTTGAGAGAGGAGGAGGAATCGCGATACGAGGCGGTGTTCGGCGCGGTCGCCGCGAACTTCCACGAGTATTTCTCGCAGCTCGCCCCAGGCGGCCGCGCGACCCTGAAGCATGCCGATGGGGATGACGGTCCGCGGTCGGGAGTCGAAATTCTCGTGCAGCCTGCCCGCAAGCGGCTGCAGAATGTGACGCTTCTCTCGTCTGGTGAGCGGTCGCTCGCCGCGCTCGCGCTGGTGCTCGCGCTCGATGAGGTCAACCCGAGCCCCTTCACGATTCTCGACGAGGTGGACGCAGCCCTCGACGATGCAAACGTCGGCCGGTTTGGTGAGATGCTCGAGCAGCTCGGATTGCAGCGTCAGTTCCTGGTGATCACACACAACCACGTCACGATGTCGCACGCCTCGAGCCTCTACGGCATTCACCTTGACGAAAGTGGTTCGTCTCACCTGGTGTCGGTGCGGCTCGAGGACATCCGTAAGCCGGCCGTTCGAAGCGCCAGCACCGCCCAGGCGGGCTAGGGAACCCGCGCGAGCGTCTGGAGCCGGGTCACCGGACGCACACGCACCGCGCTCGCGGCCGGCCTTCGCGCTCTCAGCCCGCCGCTGGCGCCGAGCTACTACGAGGAGCTGGAAGAGCTGCTCGTGTCAGCGGACCTCGGCCCCGCGATGGCCGCCCGCCTCACTGCCGGCGTAAAGAAGCGAGCGCCGCGTACGCCCGAGGAAGCGATTGAGGCGCTGGTGGCGACAGCCATCCCGATGATGTCATCCAGGCCGCGGGATCTCGACCTGCGTGCGCGGCCTGCATGCGTGCTGCTCTACGGGGTGAACGGTGCGGGCAAAACGACGACGATCGGCAAGCTCGCCCACCGAATGAATGGGCAAGGCCACAAGCCGCTGGTGGTGGCCGCCGACACGTACAGGGCCGCCGCGATCGAGCAGATGGTGGCGTGGGCGGAGCGTGCGGGTGTCGAGAGCTTTGGGGGCAAGTCGGGCGCCGACCCGGCATCGGTGGTCTTCGACGGACTGCAGGCAGCGCGTGGGCGTGGCAGCGACGTCGTGCTCGTCGACACCGCGGGGCGTATGCAGACACAGCGAAATCTGATCGAAGAGTTGGCCAAAGTCGGGCGAGTCGCGGCCAAAGCACTCGGCGACCAACCGTTTGAATCGCTGCTGGTGCTGGATGCGACGGCTGGGCTGACGAGCCTTGTCCAGGCGCGCGCTTTCAACCAGGCGATCCCGATGACCGGGCTGGTGGTGACGAAGCTCGACAGCAGCGCGAAGGGTGGCGCGCTGATCGCGATCGAGGCAGAGCTTGACGTGCCGGTCAAGCTGGTTGGAGTGGGGGAGGGGATCGACGACATCGCCCCTTTCGACCCGGAAGCCTTTTTGCGCGCGCTGTTCGAGGCTTGAGAGTTGGCGCGGGCTGATCCTCACTGCCACACGACAGCCTCGGACGGCATGGTCACGCCGGCCGAGCTGGTCGATGCCGCCGTGAAAGCTGGAGTCGATCTCATTGCAGTGACCGATCACGACACCATGGCGTCGGTCATGGAAACGCAAGCACGAGGCGAGGCGGCGGGTTTGACGGTGGTTGCGGGCCAGGAGGTGACCACGGCGTGGCCGGCGCAGACCCACATCGTGGGGTGGTTCCTGGAAAAGCCAATCAAGCGCGGCATGTCGCTCGAGGACACTGTCGCAGCGATTCACGCACAGGGCGGGCTGGTCATGGTGCCGCACCCCTTCATGCCGGTGTACTTCGGTTCGATCCAACCAGGCATGCTCAGGCGGTTGATCGAAAAGCAAAGCGTGGACGCCATCGAGATGCTGTCGACAGTGCCGATCGGCGCGATGCGCAGGAAGGTGCTGCATGAATTCTGGGAAGCGAATCGCCAACGCCTGGGCGCACCCATCGGCGCGAGCGACTGCCACTTTGGCCCGGCCGACATGGCCCGCGCAATGACAGAGTTCGATGGCGACTTCCGCACCGCAGTGATGGAGCGCACGACCAAGCCGGTGGCAGGGGTACGTCACAGGGTCCCAATAGGAATAGCGCTACGCCAACAATGGCGCGCCTTAGTCGAATTGCCGATTGAACGGATGCGCGGGAAGGCTTAGCTACATGCCCCTGAAAAACACA
>PLYD01000107.1 GCA_003151665.1 Candidatus Dormiibacterota bacterium | reverse complement strand
AGGCGGCGTCGATAGCCTCAACATCATTGCTTGCGACAGGGTGGTCGAGGAGCAGCGCGGTGAGGTCGATCAGATCCTTGCGGTTCATCTCGTAGATCTGCAGCTTGCTCAGCAGGAGGTCGGAGGGGGTCGCGCACGGGCCGTCGTGATCCAGCCTGTCGCGCAGGTCGATAACGTGCGACATCCTGATCGAGTCGATGAACACGTCGACCTGGCGGCTGTGCAGGTTGTCGAAGAAATAGAGCCGGCGGTCTCCTTGCATCAGATTGAACCGCTCGTTCGCTTCGTAGCCGAGCGACGGAAACAATGAGAGCGCAGCCTTCCTATCTCGCTTGGGGATGGCGTAGTCGAGGTCGCCGTACTTTCGCCGCAGCGGCGGCCGGTGTGCGCTCGGCGAGTGAAGATGGATGCCGGCTCCGCCCATCAGCTTCACGCCCACCCGTGCCGCCGCGGCAGCCGATGCGATCCGTTCGGCCTCCGCTATCGGATCCTCGAGCGGGCCGCTACCCGCCATCGACCTCGATCACGATCGTCTTGAGGTCGGTCATCTGCTCGAGGGCGAAACGGCCGCCGACGCGCCCAATACCGCTGTGCTTGCCAGCGCGGCCGCCAAACGGCAGGTGCGCCTCCCAGTAGTTGGTGGACTCGTTGACGTTCACCCAACCCATCTCGAGGTTGTCGGCGAAGCGGAGGGCGCGCGAGAGGTCGCGGGTGTAGACCGCGCCCAGGAGCCCGTACGGAGAGTCGTTGGCAATCGCCAGCGCCTGCTTCTCGTCGTGGAACTTGATGATCGGCGCGATTGGACCGAACGTCTCCTCCTTGCTGACTCGCATCGACGGCACGACGCCGTCGAGGATCGTGGCGGGATAGTAGAGCCGGGTTGGAAAGCCCTCGGCGCGCTTGCCTCCGAGCACCAGCTTTGCTCCGCCTTCCAGAGCGTCTGCGACGTGCTCGTCCATCTTGGTCGCCACGCCTTCGTTGTTCAGCGGCCCCAAGGTGGTCTCGGCCGCGAACGGGTCGCCGAGGCGTAGTGCGCGCGTCGCTTCCTCGAGACGAGCCACGAACTCGTCGTGGATCGGCTCCTCGACCAGGATCCGCTCGCCCGCGGTGCAGCTCTGGCCGGCGCACAGGTAGCAGCCGACGATCGCGCCTTCGACCGCCCGGGTGATGTTGGCGTCGGCAAAGATCACCATCGGGCCGTTGCCGCCGAGCTCGAGCATCACGTGCTTGCCAGCCGCTCGGCGCGCTACCGAGGCCCCGGTCTCGGTCGAACCGACAAAACCGACGCCGTCGACCAACGGGTGGCCGGCCACCTCGTCCCCGACCTCAGCCCCCGGGCCTGTCACGAGGTTCACCGCCCCGGGCGGGAAGTCGGCCTCCGCTATGCACTCCATGAGCGCGACCGAGATGACGCTCGTGGAAGAGGCCGGAGTCCAAACCACTGTGTTGCCCGCAGCCAGTGCCGGAGCGATGAGCTCCGCCGCCATGGTCAGCGGCCAGTTCCAGGGGGTGATGATCCCGTAGACGCCCCGCGGGTAGTGGCGGGTCATGACCAGCTTGCTTGGGCTCGCAGAGGGGATAACGCGGCCCTCGAGCCGCTTCAGGTCCTCGGCGGCAATGCGAAAGTACTCGGCGGCTTCGTCGACCTCCCCGAGAGCCTCGGCGTGCATCGGCTTGCCCTGGTCAAGCGTCAGCAGGTGTCCGAGCTCTTCACGATGCTGTTCGATCGAGTCCGCAATCCGGTGCAGCCGCGCGGAGCGCGCGAAGCCCTTTAGGTCGGCCATCGCCCGTCGCGCTTTATGCGCGGCCTCAACCGCCCGCTTCGCATCGGCGCGCGTGCCTTTCGGCACCGACGCGATGGTTTCGCCGGTGGCGGGGCTCACCGCATCGAACGTCTGCCCGCTCTCGGACTCGACCCACTTACCGTCGACGAACATTTTCCGCACCGACCTGGCCACGTCGACTGTCATATCACTTCTCCAAAGGGGTTACTTCGACGCCTTCGCGTTGGCGCGATGGCGGCCAAGCTCGAACGCCTGGGCATAGATCCGGCGATACGCGGCAGCGTCGACGTCGCGCGGGTTGCCGATCGTCTGCGGATCTGCGAACGCCTTGTCCGCGAGCATTGGAATCTCGTCCTCGGCGAAGCCGAGCTCCTGCAGGCTGGGGATCTCGACGTCCTTTGTCAGCTGGTGCACGTACTCGACCGCCATCTCCGCGGCGCGCCATACCGGCTTTCCACGCACGTCGAGACCGAAAGCCTCCGCCATCCGGGCGAATCGCACCGGTTCGCCAGCGTGGTTGTACTCCATGACCGGGCCGAGCAGGCGGGCGGTGAGCGCGCCGTGAGGCGCGTCGTGGACGCCGCCGGCGCTCTGGCTCATCGCGTGAGCGGCACCCGCCGAGTCGGTGCCGTATGCAAGGCCGCCCAGCATCGCCGCAGCGCTCATGTAATAGCGCGCCTGCAGGTTTTGACCCTGCGAGAAGGCCACCCTCAAGTAGCGGGCGACGTACTCCATCGCCATGAGCGCGACGGCGTCGGTGAACGGCTGGTAGTAGACCATCGTGAAGCACTCGACTGCGTGCGCGAGCGCATCCATGCCTGTGCCCGCAGTCACCGCCGCCGGCAACCGAACGCTCAGCTCGGGGTCGATCAACGCGACCCACGAGGCGATGTTCGGGGTGCCGCCGACGTTGAACTTGATCTTTCGCTTCGGGTCCGTGATCACGGCCCAGAGGGTCACCTCGCTGCCGGTGCCGGCAGTGGTCGGCACAGCGATCATCGGCGGGATGCGCGAGGTGAGCGGGCTGTGCCCCCATTCGTAGTCGAGGATGCTGCCGCTGTGGGCGGCGACGACGCCGATGCCCTTGGCGGTGTCCATCGAGCTGCCGCCGCCGATGGCGACCAGGCCGTCGCAGCCCTGGGCTCGATACT
Organism: Candidatus Dormiibacterota bacterium; assembly: GCA_003151665.1. Next base: position 19,760 of record PLYD01000107.1, on the reverse strand, counting down.
CGGCCGCTCCGGCGTCGACCAGCTCAACACCCGGGTTCGCTTTTACTCGGTCGAACACCACGGGCTCGACGTCGGAGCCGCGCAGGGCTTCGAGCGCGGTGTCCAGCAGGCCGGCGGCCTTGACGCCGGGATCGGTGACCAGCATGGGCCGGCGAATTCCGAGCAGCACGGCCTCGTTGCCGAGTTCGCGAATGGCGCCCAAGCGTTGCACGAGGCGGGTTGGGCTCTGATAGGTGCGAAGTGTGTGTTCCAGCATTTCTTTACAAGGCTCGGCCGCCGGACCGAAGCCCGGCGGCCGTTGTTGCGCCTCTATTCAACCGGAATCTCGTGGTGGATGCGGGCCAGGTCGATTCCCTGGCTCTTCCGAACGATGCGTGCCACGACGTAAATGACGACCGCGACGATGTATGTCGCGAGGAAGTAATAGACGGAGTTTGGTGTCGACCGGAACGTGGTGCCGTACAGGTCGGCAGAGTTGAAGGACCACTCCCAGAGCATGAAGAGCAGGAACGCGCCGGTGATCACCCCGACGATGGTGATGGCCGGTATCCCCGCGAATTTCCAGCTGGCTATCGGCGAGGCGTCATAGAGATCCTTTCGCCGCCACGGCAGGATGATCGCCGCCACGGTGGTCGCGAAGAACGTCAAGGCGAGGACGGCGGTGGCGTCAAGAAAGACGCTGGTGAACGAGGGCTTGTACGCGTAGATGGCGCTGATCACGATCGAAGGCACGATCATCAAGATCAGCGAGCCATAGGGAACGCGGCGCTTGGCCGAGATGTTGGCCGCCCAAGCCGGCAGCACGCGGTCGAAGGCCGCAGCGAAGATGACGCGGGTCGAGGACAGGAACAGCGTCCCGGCCCAGCCGAAGAACCACAGGCCCATGACGATGATCAGCAGCGCCTGGAACAGGTGGTTGTTGACGAGGAATCCAGCGAACATCACCGGGTACGGCCAGATGGGAACCGGCGGGGCGACGGCGCCCGAGACCGCGAAAAGGTTGTTCCAATAAGCGGCGTTGGCGGACTGATAGAAGTTCCAGCCGATGGTCTTGTTGATCAGGAGCACGACCACCGCCACCAGGCCCACCGTGACCCACAGCCCCGAGAACATGCTCCAGAAGGGCTTGCGGAAGTCCTTGGCTCCGCGGACCTCGCCGTAAAGCGTCGCGCCCCAGTTGGGCCACAGCAGGTAGAAGGCCAGCCAGGGGAGGAGAAGAAGCACAGGGCCGAATGAAAGTGTGCCGAAGCTCGAGCCCCCGAAGGTCTTGCTCGCGGCGTCGATGGTGCCCTGATAGGCGTTGGGCCCCGCATTGAAAAGGCTCGTCGCCTCACGGTTGAAGGCGTTCTGGAAGTCGCTCTGGCTGTAGACCAGCAGCAGGCCGCAGACGACGGCAAGGCCAACGAGGCCGATCCAGAAGCACACCTTCTGAATCCGAGCGTAGGTCTCCATGCCCATCGTGACGACGATGCTCACGAACGCGAGCACTATCAGGCAGGAGACGAAAATGCCTATCGGGCTGACGAACCACGTGGCCACGCTGGTCGCGCCCAGTGTGTAGGCGAGCGGAGCAAAGAACTGGACGACGAGGATGTTGGCGTAGATGGGCGTCCAGAGGAACAGGGTGAACCACCATCCCGTGATCGACAGGACGAAACCAAGTCCTCCGCCGAGGACGCGACTCTGCCACGCATAGTCGCCGCCCGTGCGCGGCATGACGCTCACCAACATCGCGTAGGTGATGACCAGGAAAGTGACAAGCACGCCGAAGAGCAGGATCCCGGCGAGTAGCTGGCCGTCCGGGACCGTGTACACAAATGACATGCCGTACAGCCCGAGTGTGATCAGGTTTATCGACCAGAACGAGTAGATGAAAGCGTCGAATGTCGACCAGGCTTTGACGAGCCCCGTCGCATTCCTTAGAAACAGTCCCGGCCGNNATCCGTTGACCAGCTGGTAGCTCTTGATGCCTTTCTTGGGATCGAGCTGGATGATCGCTCCCATGAGCATTCCCTCCTCGTATGAGCTGCCGGGATTGATCGAGAGCGTCTTGCCAATCTTTATGGCGCCCTTGCTCTCGTGGATGTGCCCGTGCAGGGATAGAAGAGGCTGATGCTTCTCGATTGCCTCGCGTACCGCGGTCGAGCCGACGGGTCGAAGCGCGCGTCCGCCGTGAAGCAACCTCAGGTCGTCGTCGATGGCCGGCGCCTCGTCAAGGCCTGATTTGTAAGGCGGGCAGTGCAGGTTGAAGATCGCGTGCGAAGGGTCCGAAACCTGCTTGGCCATCGTCTCGATCCGTTCGCCAAGCTGTTCCTCGGTCTCCTCGCGATGCGTGTTCCACGGAGTGTGGTTGGACCATCCGGTCGAGATCATCGTGAAGCCGTCGATCTCCACCATCCTGCCCTCGCCGAGCTCCACCAGATCGGAGCGGCGGATGACATCGTCGACCTCCATCTCGTCGTCGTTGCCCGGGCAGACAAAGCAGCGCACCCCGGTTCCTCGCAGCTTGTCGGCGGCCATGCCCATCCAGCGGTCGACGCCCTCGAGCATCACCTGCTGAAAGGTCTCGGCCCTCATCTTCTCGTCCTGGTCGAGCTCATGCAGCCGCTCGACGCTCATCTGCAGGGGGTAGTAGCCCTTGCGGCGTATCTTGGCTTCGATTTCTCCAACCTGCTCGGCGCCCACCGCCTGCTCCACACCGGCGAGCGTGAATGTGAAGTGGCCGTTCTCCCGGACGATTGGGACGATGGCCTTGCCTGTCATGTCCCCGCCGCAGATCAGGACGTCGGCGTCGTAGAACTTGGCCGCGTTGAGGAACTTGCGCCAGCACATCTCGGAGCCGTGCAGGTCGGTGGCGAAGAAGATCTTGGACATTTTTTATCGCTCCACCAGAACCCGCCGAATCTCTCGCTCGAAGCCGGTCACGTGCCGCCGCATGCTGTCCTCAGCAAGCGATTCTTCGCCCGCCAGCACGGCGCGGAGCAGCTCCACGTGCTCTGCCACTGCCTCGCGCAATCTCACCTCTTGATCCACGACGAGATACCAGAGTCGCAGGCTGAGATTGAGGTACCGCTCCAGCGTGCTCTCGAGAAACGAGTTGCGCGCGGCGCGATAGATCTGACGATGAATCTGCTGGTCGAGGCGCATCAGCTCTCGTTGATCCGCGGCGCCGCGCCCTTCGAGCCGGGTGAGCAGCTCCTGGATCGCCACACGTTCCTGGCCGGCGAGTCGCCCGGCGGCCAGCCGTGCGGCATGGCCCTCGAGCACGACCCTCACCTCTGTGATGCGGGCCAAGTCGGTGATGTTCACGTCGGTCACGAAAGTTCCGCGATGCGGAATCGACTTGACCAGGTTCTCGAGCGCCAGGCGCTGCAGCGCTTCCCGAATTGGCGTGCGGCCTATCGCAAGGTCCTCGCGCAGCCGCGCTTCGTTCACGACCGAGCCGGGAGCCATGTCGAGGCACACGATCCGGTCCCTGATGCGCATGTAGGCTGCTTCGCTTTGCGAGCGCACCGCCTCCGGAGCTTCTACGACCGCGAGGCTGGGCGTGATGTCGTCCACCTGCGGCGTGGTGACGCGACTGTCCAGCCTGACCTCCGAAGCCAAACCCCTGACTCCTCCCCTCGCGTCGACCGACCGATATGCGGCCGATATACCGCGGGAACCGTAACACCGGCAAGGTGCTCCGTCAATTTGATTTTGCCCGGCGGGGTCAGCCTCGGGCGTGGGCCATCCAGCCGGCGAGCCGGTCCGAGTCCAGCACCTCGATCGCGCGCTCCCAACGCGTGTTGTAGTAAGCGCGGAAATCGAAATCGACAGCCGAGATCTTGGCCTGGATGGCGCCCCACAGGGTCCAGCCCACGTCCGACATCAAGGCGAACAGGTTCATCCGCGCCAGCTGCCGCGCGTCCGCGCGGCCGAAGTAGGCGGCGCAAAGCGCGGCGCGCAGGTCCTGGTCGAACTCCGCCTCCTGGGCCGTGTTGCCCAGGTCGAAGCAAGGGTCGTTGTTGCCGCTGAGCTCGTAATCGACTACGCGAAGGGCGGCGCCGTCGTCGATGAAGTTCTCGCAGAGGAGGTCGTTGTGGCAGGGCACCGCCGGCAGCGCACCGCTCTCGACTGCTTCTTCGATCCGCGCGATCATCGCCAGCCGGTCGCGATAGCCGGGAGGGATCGTCACTCCGTGCTCGTCGACGATGCGGAGGTATTCCTCGATCAGCCTGAACATGTTGAAGTCCTTGAGGAAGCGGGGCGCGCCGTGCAGGCGGCGAAACGACGCAGCCATCCGGGAGGCCATCTCGTTCGACTGCAGGCTAGCCGCCGACATCGTCGCGCCCGGTATGAACTCGAGCACGATCGCGTCCAGAGCCGAGATGTGCTCCAGAACTCGCGGACCGATGCCGGTGGTGGCGGCGGCTTTCGTGTTGAACACCTCGTTGGCGCGGTCGATCGAGAGCAGCTCGGTCGACTGTCCAGGAATCCGCATCACGTAGCGCTGCCCACCCGCCTCGACCAGGTAGTTCTCGTTGGTGAGCCCACCTGACAGCTGCGAAACCTTGACATCCTGGCCCTTCCACAGCAAGACCAGCCCGACGGCTTCATCGACACGAGATCTCACTGGCGCGCGCCCTGCCGCGAGATCACGGCGTCCGCCGTCACGCTCGCCGGCACTAGGCTGCCGAACACCTCGACCTGGACCTGGCCGCCCGGCCCGATCTCGACGGGAAGGTACGAGTAAGCGAGATTCCTTTTCGCGGTGAAGCCGTACGCGCAGCTCCGCACCCGCCCGACCACGCCATCGGCGCGGTGGACCGCCTCACCGCCGTAGATCGGCACGTACTCGTCATCGCCGACAACCAGGGTGCGGAGCCGCCTCTTGATGCCGGCCTCACGCGCGGCCACCAGCGCATCCCGACCATTGAACTCGCCCTTGTCCAGGTGCACGCAGAAGCCGAGCCCGGCCTCGTACGGGTTGTCGAGGAGGGTCAGGTCGGTTCCGTAATACCTGTAGCCCTTCTCCATCCGCAGCGAGTCCAGCGCCCTGTATCCGCCAGGCCGGATGCCGTACTTGCGCCCGGCTGCCATCAGGCGATCCCAGACCTGGACCGCCCAACCCGGATCGACGTAGAGCTCCCAACCGAGCTCGCCGACATATGTGACACGCTGCGCGAGCGCGGACGCTCCACCTATTTGCAGGGGGCGAGCCTGCATGAACGGAAAACCCTCGTCCGATACATCGGCTGCGGTCACGCGCTCGAGTACGTCGCGTGCGTTCGGGCCCCAGAGGCCGATCACCGAAAGCTCGTCCGTGGTCTCCCTCAGGTCGACCGGCGCGTCGCCATCGCGCTGCTGCATTCGCAGCCAGCCGAGGTCGCTGTTGACGTAGCCGGCACCGGTGACGACGCGGAAATGGTCTTCGGCAAGACGGGTCACCGTGACATCGGCGGCGATGCCGCCGTTCTTCTCCAGCAGCTGCGTGTACACGACCGAGCCTGCCGGCCTGTCGATTCGATTTCCCGCCGCGCGTTCAAGCAGGGCCAGCGCGCCACGACCACGGAGGTCGATCTTTCCGAACGACGTCATGTCGATGATCCCGACGCTCTCGCGGAATGCCCGATGCTCCTCCGCCAGCACATCGAAGTACGGCGGTCGCGTCCAGCCGAATCGTCGCTGGTCGGCGCCGGCGCGGCGCCATGGACGCCCGGGCTCGAGGTAGTCGGCACGTTCCCATCCGTGCTTGACGCCGAAGACGGCGCCCTCGTCCTGCAGCCGCTCGTGCAGCGCGCTGGTCCGGCGCGGCCGGCCCCATTCGTCGGAGTCGAGCGGGTATCGCAGGTAGTAGTAGTACCGATAGGCCTCGCGCGAGAGCTCGGCTGCATAGCGATGGTCTCGATGCACGGGTCCAAATCGCCACGGTCGGTACGGGTGAAGGTCGAGCTCCGAGGAGCCGGTAGTGATCAGCTCCGCGAGCGAACGCCCGATGCCCCCACCACCGCCGAAGCCGTTGAGCGACAGGCCAGCGGCCATGTAAAGGCCCCGCACTCCTGGAACTGGACCAACAAGAGGATTGGAATCGGGGGTCATCGCGTCGGGATGGCAGACCAGCTTGACGATGCCGGCTTCGCCCATGAACGGGAAGCGCCGCGCAGCGCCGGCCAGCAGCGGCTCGAAGCGCGCCTCGTCAGGCGGCAGTGAGGTGCCTGCATGATCCCAGGGCACTCCGTCGATCCAGCGCGCGACCGGATTCGCCTCGTAGCCGCCGAGGACTACCCCGCCCGCCTCGGACTTGCCATAGATGAGGTTGTCGGGGTCGCGAAAGCAGGGCATGTCGTGAGGCAGCTCGTGCCCGGGGACTGCGAGCAGGGCCGCATGCTGGTGGTCAACCGGGGTGGAGACCATGAACGCACCTGCCATGGCGGCGATCTGTGGCGCCCAGATGCCGCCCGCGATCACAATCACGTCAGCCTCGATGCGGCCGGCATCGGTCTGAACCGCCTTGACCGCACCTTTGTCGGTCAGCTCGATGCCGGTGACGCGGTGGTGCGTGAGGATGGTCGCTCCAAGCTTTCGCGCCGCCGACGCGAGGGCATGGGTGGCTGTGTGTGGGTCGAGATGGCCGTCGCTCGGAACCCAGACCGCTCCGTAGAGAGAGCGCGTGGTGATCGCCGGCATCAGGCGTGCGGACTCCTCCGGCGAGATGAGCTCGACGTCGAGGCCGATTCCGCGCGCGCGGCTGACACCACGCTGCAGCTCCTTCAACTGATCGCCGCTCGATGCAAAGCGCAGGCCGCCAACTTTCTCGAAAACGCCGAGCTCCTCGTACAGCTCGATGCTGTAGCGGCGGAATCGCATCATCGTCGGCGACGGGTTGAACTGGGTGACGAGGCCCGCCGCATGACAGGTCGATCCGCTGGTCAGCTCATCCTTCTCGACCAGGGCCGTTTCGCGCCATCCCGCCTTGGCGAGGTGGTACGCGACGCTCGCCCCGGTGATCCCGCCCCCGACGACCACTGCCCTCGCGCGGTCCATTTCGGAAACTGTAGTGGGACGCTAGTCAGGTAGAGGGGCCTCCTTGGTTTCGGGCAGGAACAAAAGCAAAAAGGCGCCCGCGACCGCGGCCACGCCGACCAGCTCGAGGGCGCGGCCCAGACCGAGCGATAGCGACAGCAGGCCGACCACCTGAAGGCCGACGACGCTGCCAACTGCCGCCGCCACCCCAACAGTCGCCTCGGCGGTCGCCCGGGCCCGCGTCGGGAACAGCTCGGCCGACCACGCGCCGAACACTGGGGTGGACGCGCTAGCGATCGCACTCCACAGCACGTTGCCGACGACGAACCCGACGATCCCGGTGGCAAAGCTGAGGCTCGTCACCACGGCTGTCGAGGCTGCCAGGCCGATGCCTGGCCATCGGCGCCCGAATCGATCGCTCAAGTAGCCGCCGGCGAGGTAGGCCACCGCGCCGGCAACTCCCGATGCGACGATCAGCGTGCTGATCGCAACTGGCGTCATATGGAGGACGTCGCTGGCGAACACTGTAAAAAGAAGGCCCGCCGGCTCGAGGAGCACGGCCAGGAGAGCTGTGGTCGCCGACAGAACGAGGATGCGCCGCCGCCAGGGCCCACCCATCAGCAGGCGAAGTGCGGAGCCACTTGGCCGAACCTTCGACCAGGTGCGGCCTTCGGGCAGCCGAAGCCAGATTGCAGGCGCGGCGAGCAGACCGACACCGCCGGCAAGAAACAGCCACCGCCAGTGCGGCGCCAACAACGGGTAGCTGACGACAGTGATGCCGGCGCCGATCCCCGCCAGCACGGCCAGAACGCTCACCGCCTGGCCGCGACGACCGGGTGGCGCCTCCTCGACTATCAGCGCGGTGGCCACGCCACCGACCATGGCCTCAAAACAGACAGCGACGAGACGAATGAGGGCGAGCGCTGTTAGCGAAGGCGCGAAGGCGCTCGCGAAGTTCGCGATTGAGAACCCGGCGACACCGATAGCGATCAGCCGCCGGCGTCCAAAGCGGTCGGCCAGCGTCGCCAGAGGCAGCGCGCCCAGTGAGCCAAGCGCAAGCACCGAGCCGAGATTGGACAGCCCGGGAATCTGCGCATGGAAGTCGGACGCGATTGCGGGCAGGGCCAAAACCAGCACCGAGCCGTCGAAGGCGGTGAGGATCACGGCCAGCCCGGCCCACACGAGAGTCCGCCGTTGCAAATCGTCGAGGTTGGTCACTCGCATGTATATTCGGCTGGCTGATGGCACCGGTGGTGAGCGTCGAGGCGCTCCGCAAGCGGTACCGGCGCCGCGATCCGTGGGCCGTGGACGGTGTCACGTTCGCACTGGAGCCGGGCCAGGCCTTCGGCTTGCTGGGTCCAAACGGCTCCGGCAAGACCAGCGTGGTCAAGATGATTGCCGGTCTTCTGAGGCCCGACGGTGGCGCCATCTCCCTGTTCGGGTCCAAGCCCGGCGATCCCGCAGCGCGTGCCCAACTTGGCTTCTCGCCCGAAGATCCCGACTTCCCAAAGTTCCTGCGGGCCCGTGAGGTGCTCGATTACTTTGCAAGCCTGCTCGGTCTGGACGAAGGGGAGCGCAAACGCAGGATTCCCGAGACCCTTGCCTTTGCCGGACTCGACCAGGAAAAGCGCCAGGTTCGCCAGTACTCAAAGGGAATGAAGCAGCGCCTCGGCATCGCGCAAGCGATCCTGGGCCGGCCGAAGCTGCTGATCCTCGACGAACCCACTGCCGACCTCGATCCCCTGGGCCGTCGCGACGTCAGAGCGCTCATCGAATCGTTGAAAGCCAGCGGTGTGGCGGTCCTTCTTAACAGCCACCTTCTGAGTGAGGTCGAGCTGGTTTGCGACACGGTCGCGATCCTAGCTAAAGGACACGTGCTGAAAGAGGGCACGATGGCCGAGGTCGTGCCCGAGGGCCGCACCCTCGAGGATGTTTTCGTCGAGCTGGTGCAGGCTTCCGCGCCCCCGAAGAGCGACAACCTTCCATCGTTCATCACCGACAAGGAAAATCAGTGAAGGGCACCCTCGCGGTCGCCCGTTACACGCTGGTCGAGCTCTCTCGCCGTCGGCTGCTGCTTGTCTTCTTCATCATCGGTGCAGTAGGCATCGCCGTAATTGGTGCCGCCTTCAAGATCGCAGCCACGGTCAGCCCTGCAAGCATCTCATTCAGTGGTCCGAATGGAACAATCGCCCCCGACCAAGCGTCGTTGGACCGTTTGACCGAGCTTCAGTATGTAAGCCAGCTCATCGACGTCGTCGGCTTCTTTGCACTACTGATCGCGTTCGCGATTGGCATGACGGCCATCTATCACGACCTCGAATCGGGATCGGCGGTCGGAATCTTCTCGAAGCCGGTCTCGCGGCTTGCGTTCACCACGGGCAAGGTGCTGGCCGCCCTCGTCGCAATGTTTGTGATCGTGGGTGTGCTCAGCCTTGAAACCAGGCTCATCGCCACGTTGTTCGGTGGTGGCCTGGAGGGAGCGCTGTGGGTGGAAACCGTCGCGGCCGTCGCCAATGCCTCACTGCTGATGCTCATCGTTCTCGCGCTGAGCGCCTGGATGAACAACATCATCGCGGCAGTCGTGGCTTTCGTCTATAACGGCGTCGCCTTCTACGTTGTCCTTCTCCATTCCGTGTTGGTGTCGGGGAGTCTCGGTGACAACGCATGGGTCAAGGCCGGTCTTGACATTGCGTATTGGCTGTTCCCACACAACTTGATGAGTGACGCGAAGAGGCAGCTGGCGCAGGCCGAGTACGACGTCTTCGCCAAATCCATTCCCCAGGGCCAAGGCGGGCCGACCGTCGCAGATTTCTTGAATAACGTGCCCGGCGCGTCCGACCTGACCGACATCATCTGGTGGGCGTTCCTCGTCGTCCTCATGGCGACGCTGGTCTACGTCGCGGTTCGCCGTCGCCAGGTCTAGACCAGCTTCAGCTTTCTAAGGATGTAAGGGCCGGGGCCCAGGAAGCCGCAGGTGGCCGCGATGTGCGCGATCGAGACCCCGACGAGCGATGGCGGTCCCGGGAGCAGCCAGAACGCCAGCCCGAGCGGCACTCCCACCAGCGCCGTGGCCAGGGTATCGATCCAGGGCCATCCCAGCCGGTGATAGAGGACGTATGCCGCCGTTCCAATCACCAAACCGACCGGCGCACCGAACGCAGCGCCGAGGCTTCCCTGGACCAGGCCCCTGAAGAAAGCCTCCTCGACCGGCCCGTTCAGGGTGTAAAAACCCGCTTGAAACCAGGCATCTGCCCGATCCGCGGGCGCACTCAGCGCGCCACGTCGCCGCGCGAGCCACAGCTGGGCGAGCATCGCGGCGACGAACATGATCGGCGCCGCCACCACGCCGAAAGCGAGCTGATCCACAATCCGGCCGGGTGCCACGCCCAACCACGACGGTCGCGACGCGAGAACGTAGACGGCAGCAAATACCAGGGCAAATGGCAGGACCCGGCTCAGCAGGTCCGGGTGCATCCATGACCACGTGTCTGGAATACGGGTGAGCACAAGCCGCGTTGGAGCTTTAGAGATCATGGCAACGGTAGAACCAATCGTGAACCCCACATCGGTCCGGCAGCTCGACGTTTTCTACGACTACCTCTGCCCGTTCGTGTTCAGAGCCTCGGTCCTGCTTAAGAACGTCAAGGACTCCGGCGTAAGACCACTCGACATCAGGTGGCGGTATTTCTCGCTCATCCAGGTGAATTCCAAGGTTGAGGGATTCACCGTCTGGGACGCGAGCGATTCGGAGGCGCGCGGGCGCCTTGCCTTCAAGGCTGCCGAAGCCGCACGACGTCAGAACGCATTCGATGACTTCCACATGGCATTGCTCCGAGCCCGCCACGAGCAGCGTGTTGACATCGACGAGATCGCAGTTGTCGAGCAGATCGCCGAAGACTCGGGATTGGACCTCGCTCGTTTCCGCAAGGACATCGCTGATCCCGAGATCGTTTCGGCGCTCGAGCGCGACCATCGTGCTGCAGTCGCCGACTACGGCGTCTTTGGCACGCCGACGTTCATTTTCGAGGGCGGGGCTGCTGCGTACGTTCGCNNGCAGCGACGAACTGAGCGAGCACCGGATAGGTGCTCATCGGGTACATCGAGAAGTCGCTCCAGTTCGCGGAGGCCGCGGTGTCGACGATGAGCGCCGGCGGGTGCAGCATGAGGTCTGCCTGCAGGGCCGGCCACACGGCCGCAGATGTGTCCCAGTTGTTTGGTGGCAGCGCCGAGCCGCGGGCGAAGCCTCGCAGGAAGCCGGGAAAGCGGCTTGCCATGATCCTGTCGGATTCGAGATATAGAGCGGGCCAGTCGCCCCAGACAAAGACGCGATCCTCCGCTCGCGTATGGGCCCGGATGTAGGCGGCGACTGCCTCGTGCGCTGGAACGGGCGCCCTGAAGTCATAGGTCAGCGGGTCTGCGACCAGGTCGAACACGCCCCAACCGGCCATGGGTAGCGCGAGACCCGCGATCGCGACCGCTGTCACCCAGCGCCTGCGCGAGGTGTCCAGCGCCCTGTCGATGGCGAATGCCGCGAGGAGCGCCAGAGGGCCCATCACCTGGATGAAGTAGTGCCATGAAAGGTGGCCACCGGCCAGCGATCCGGGTATCGAGACGGCCAGCCACGCCACGATGAGCTGCGCGGCGGGCGGCAGGCGCTTCCACCGCCAGGCGAACGCAATGGCGGCCACCCAGACCACCACCGCCGAGAGCACGAACGGAACCACGCTGTCCTGTGCGCGCATCCAGACAAGGGAGGGCGTCCAGTTGAGGGTCGCGTACCCGTACAGCGTCTGGATCGTCCAGTCCCAGAATCCGATGAGCGAGCCTGTCGCAGCGAGCAATGCCGCAGCCAGCAGCACGGCGCCGGCCAAACCGCCGGCAAACAAGGCAAACGCGCGTACCCGCTTGGGCGGCGGCTCCATTAGGACGATTGCGAGGGGCACCAGAAGCAGGTTGACGGCGGCCACCTGCCGGAACGCGCCCGCCGCCACCAGAAGCGCACCGGACCATAGCCACTGGCGTCGCAGCGTTAGAAGGAAGGAGGCGGTGAGCGGCAGCATCATGAAGATCTCGGTGTTCGAGGCCAGGAGCCTGGGGTTGCCGGCTGCCGTGAGAATTCCGTAGATGAGGGCCGCGAGCAGTCCGGCCCGCACGCCGTACAGCGATCGGCCGACCACAAAAAGAAGGCTGCAGGTTGCCAGCATGACGATCAGTCCGACGAGATGAATCGCTGTCATCTGATAGGTCCCCGCCACGTGGAAGGTCGCGGCATAGACCCAGAAGATCCCTGGCGGTTTGTTGTCGACTCCGCCTTCGGCATAAAGCCGGCCGCCGAGATTCATGAGCGCGGCGATCGAGCCGTAGATCGCCTCGTCGCCGTCCAGGAGCCGATGAAAGAACGCCGGAACGTGCGCCACGACGACCACCACCGCGACCGCCGCTGCCCACAGACGAGGGCCGGGTTGGCGGGCTGCCGGCAAGAACGCCATGGCGTCCGACTATATGCGCGCTGTAACGTCAAGCGGTGAGCCGAGCGAGGCGCCTGCTTCCGCCGCTAGCCCTCGTGGCAATTCTGATCGCCATTCTCGCGAACTTCATCTACCGTCACGAGCCGCCTGGCATCGACTACCACACCTACAAAGCTGCCGCCGTGGTTGGGCTGACGCAGGGTTGGTCGCATATCTACGACCAGGGCGTGGTAGCGGTGGCCCAGCTCCAGCTGGACCCCGGCGAAATAGCCCAGCCCTTCCTGAGCCCACCGACAGTGGCCTGGCTGGTCACGCCGCTCGTGGCGCTGCCGTACTCGGTGTCTTATTACGTCTGGGCGGCCTTGACGCTCGCGGTGTTTATCGGCGCGCTCGCTTGGGCCACCTCGAGCCGCGGTCTCGAGCGTTGGATCCTGGTCGCGGCAGCCGTCGCTCCGTGGTGGGTTTTGGAAGCCGTCCGCGTGGGGCAGGTGGTGCCGCTGGTGGCGGCAGGCATGGCGATCTCGTGGCGACTGCTCAGAGAGAATCGAAATGTTGCGGCAGGCGTCGCCTTGTCGTTGCTGCTGTTGAAGCCGAACACCGCCTTCCTGGTCCCGTTTGCGGTGCTTGCGGCGGGTCGAGTACGAGCCTTCGCGGCGCTGACCTCGGTCGGAGCCGTCCTGGCGGTAGTCGCCTTGCTGACAGTGGGAGGTGACGGCGCATTCAACTACTGGAGCCAGCTCACAGGTTCGTTGCCAACCGGAGCCGACGCGTTGACGCTCGAGCGTGCGCTGGGCTTTCGGGGCCCGGCGATCGCTGCGTTGCGGGTCGTCATCATCGTCGCTGTTCTCGTTGCGGCTTTCCGACTTCGCCGCTCGCCCGGGCTGGTCCTCGCGGCCGGCATCCTCGGCTCATTGATAGCGGTCCCATACCTGCATGCATCCGACCTCTGCTTGCTTGCCATTGCTTCTGTGATCGTGTGGGAGGAGCGACCGGTTATGGCCTGGCGTGTGCCAGTTGCAGCGGGCTGGCTGTTGACCAGTCCTTATGTGAGCTGGGTCGGAACCGGACTGCCGCTGCAGAGGTGGCCTCTCGTGGAGCTCGCTTTCCTGGTCGGCATCTGCGTGATCGCGTGGCGCGTCAAGCCTTTACGGCCTCCGGATAGAGTTGTAGAACTGCATGAGTTACCTGCCTGACGCAGACCGATACTCCCGAATCGAGTATCGCCGCAGCGGTCGCAGCGGCATCAAGCTGCCCGAGATCTCACTTGGGTTGTGGCAGAACTTCGGCCATACGCGCCCGCTCGAGGTCAGCCGCGAGATTGTGCTTCGCGCCTTTGACATGGGCATCACGCATTTCGACCTGGCCAACAACTACGGGCCGCCCTACGGGTCGGCCGAGGAGACGTTCGGCCACATCATGGCCTCCGACCTCGCGCCGTATCGGGATGAGCTGATCATCTCGACCAAAGCCGGCTGGGACATGTGGCCTGGGCCGTACGGCGATCTCGGGTCGCGCAAGTACTTGCTGGCCAGCCTCGACCAGAGCCTGCGGCGAATGGGCCTTGAGTGCGTCGACATCTTTTACTCGCATCGACCCGACCCGGATACAGCGCTCGAAGAGACGATGGGGGCGCTTGCCTCGGCGGTTCGCCAGGGGAAAGCGCTTTACGCGGGCATCTCCTCGTACTCGAGCGTGCAGACCAAGAGCGCGGGAGCGATCCTGCGCGGAATGGGGACGCCGCTGCTCATCCACCAGCCCTCGTACAACATGTTGAACCGGTGGATCGAGGACGACGGTTTGCTCGACGTGCTCGAGGCGGAGGGGGCCGGCTGCATCGTGTTCTCGCCTCTAGCCCAGGGCGTGCTCTCCGGCAAGTACCTGACCGGAATCCCGGAGGGATCTCGCGCGACACACTCGCGTTATCTGTCGCCTGATCAGATCACCAAGGAAACCCTCGCGAAGGTGAAGGCCTTGAGCGCGATCGCAGAGAAAAGGGGGCAGCCCTTGGCACAGATGGCCCTGGCCTGGACCTTGCGCGACCCGCGGGTCACCTCCGCGGTCATCGGGGTGAGCAGCATCGCCCAGCTCGAGGAGAACAGGGCAGCACTCGACCACCGGGAGTTCTCGGCGAGCGAGCTACAAGCGATCGACCACGCCCTCCAGTCTTAACAGGCGGCGCTGACCCACAAACCCATCCCCCGGCATAATCAGATCGCCCGCCCCCGACCAAGGGGAAATACTTGCCACTGGACATTCACGACATCGACGGCCCGCTCCGCGTGCTCGCTGGACCGGGCACCGGGAAGACGCACGCCCTCGTCGACCTGTATGAGCAGGCCGTCCGCGAGGGGGTTGCGGGCCGAGGCGAGATCCTGGTCCTCACGTTCTCGAACGGCGCCGCGTCCGAGATCGCGCGGCGCATCGATCTACGCCTGAACGACGACTACGGAGAAGCGTGGATCTCCACTTTCCACAGCTTCTGCTCGAGGCTCATCCGCGAATATTCGCCTGATCCGGAGCGCCTGCTGCTCGACGGCTTCCAGGAGTCGATCGTCATGCGCAAGGTCCTGGCCGACATGGAGCCCGACGTGCTGGGTGGATTGGCGGGGGTGCAGCGCTCGGACGCATTCGCCAGGGACGTGCTGACCTTCGTCGCGCTGATGAAGCAGAACCTCGTCCACCCGTCCGCCCTCTTGCTCGCGGCCGAGGCAAGCGCAAGCGAGCGCCTCCGTACGCTCGCGGCCGCGTACCAGGCATACCAGGAACGAATGGAACGAGGGCGGATGGTCGACTTCCGAGACCTCATCACGGGCGCCATCCAGCTGCTGCAGTCGAACCTCGAGCTGCGCGAGCAGATGAGCGCGCACTTCAAGCTGATCCTGGTTGACGAGTTCCAGGACGTGGACCCCGCGCAGTTCGAGCTGCTGCAGCTTCTCGCCCCGCTCGCGGCACGACCCCGCCTGGTGGTCGTGGGGGACCCAGACCAATCCATCTACGGCTTTCGAGGCACAGTCCCGCGCCTGCTGAGCGACGACTTCGCGAAGGTCTACGGCGGCGCGACCCACAGGCTGGACGATTGCTACCGGTGCTCGCAGGAAGCCCTGGATTCCGGCGAGAGGCTGCTTGCCGCGACCCAGCCCGGCCGCCAGGCGCGGACGTTGCACGCGGCAAATCCGTCACGTTCGCCCGCGGTTGTCGTCGCGCGCGAAGGGGACGCGGTCGACGAGGCGTTCTTCTGCGCCCGGGAGATCAAGCGCCTGCATGCGGAGTCGCCGGACCTGCGGCTGAGCGACTTTGCCATCGTGCTGCGCAGCACCACCTCGCTCGGAGGCCCATTCGAAGAGGCGCTGCGAGCCCTCGGCCTTCCTTATGAGGTGCGAGGTTCTGGGGCCACGGCGCGCAACGAGGTCGTCAGGTTCCTCGTGGGTTACCTCGAATCGCTGCGCAACCCCGATGACCCTGACGCTTTCGAGGGGGCGCTCGCCTCGACCCTTGGCGGCGTCGGTGCGCGTACGCTCAGCCGGCTTCGCGCCCACGCGCGCGAGCAGGGCCGTCCGCTGACACGTGTCGTGCGCCGTCTCATGTACGTGCTCGTAGCGCAAGATGCCGTGCTTTATCCGCTGCCTTGGGGCGGCGATACTCCTGGCGAAGTTTCGTCAGAGCCCGACTATCTTGAATTCCTGTCAGCTGATGAGCTGGACAGCCTGCACGCTGCGATGGTTGCGCGTCAACGCCTGCTCGGCCGCGTTTCGAGGTTGCCGCTGACGAGCCTTGCCTACTCGATCCTCATCGAGGACGGGGCCATGCGCCGCCTCCTCGATCTGGGCCTGGCGCCTGAGCAGCGAGCCGAAGCCATCGGCGACCTTCGCGCTGCAATCGAAGGTCTCGAGGCGATTCAGACGGTTCACGAAAGGCTGTATGGGGCGCCGCCGCTCCTGACCGACATCGCCGGTTCGCTCGACGCGCTCCTCAGTGGTGCGGCCGACGATACCGATGCGCCGACCCAGGCCAGCGGATCGAGATCACGCCGGGATGCTGTTCAGGTGTTGACGGTGCACCAGGCCAAAGGCCTCGAGTTCGAGGTCGTTTTCTGTTCGGGGTTCGCGCACGGCCTCTTTCCCCTTGCCGCCCGCCCGCACCCACTGCTGGATGTGGAGGACCGCGCCTGGTTGGAGCGCTACAAGGTCGGATTCATGCCTTCGTGGCCCTCCGACCCTGACGGCCACCTAGCCGAGGAGGCGCGTCTCGCATTCGTCGCCATGACACGCGCCAAGCGAAGGCTCTACATCACTTTCGCCGATGCCTACCTGAGGCAGGCCGGCGCTTCTGTATTTCTTGGGTTGGCAGAGCCCGAGGCGGAGTCTCGAGAGCTCACGCGCGCATCGGGAAGGCTGGCGCCGCGCGACGTCCTCCTCGCCCGCGAGGCCGAGGTGCTGATCGCCTCGCACCGAGACGCGTTGAACGGCAGCGCCGGAAGGGCGCTGGCGCTGGGTCTCGACGTCGCGTTTCTGACCGATCGCGAATCCGGAGAACCCTTCGAGCCGTACGGCGGGGACAAGAACCCTACGAACGTCGAGATCGGACATTTCAGCCCTACGACGCTCAACGACTACCTGAAATGCCCGCGCCTCTACTGGTACAACCACCATCCGGGCCTGGTGGACGAGCCGCGATCGGTGGCGATGGAGCGTGGCGGATTTCTCCACGAAGTGCTCGAGGATTTCCATCTCCACGAGTCCGAGTGGCGGCCGCTCGCCTCGGAGCTGCAGCGCGAGTGGCTCGAAGCCTCCTTGGTGAAACATCTCGATCCGTACCTGTCGAGGATGGAGGGCGTCCTCGACCGCAAGCGCGAGGAGCTGCAGGTCCGCGCCGTCCTCGGCAACTACATCAAGTTCGTCACCGGCCTGCAGGTGATCAGGCGGTTGCGAACGCTCGACGTCGAGCGCCGGTTCCACCTCGAGCTCGATGGGGTGGAGATCGTCGGGAAGATCGACAGGGTGAACGACGTAGGCGACGGCCAGGTCGAGGTGGTCGATTACAAAACGGGCTCCGGCAAGCCGATGCGGTATGCGTACGAGCAGTACTTCGGCCCGGAGATGTCAGACGTGCAGCTGGCCCTCTACTACCTGGCGTGCCGGTATGGAGTCGATGACGAAGGCAAGGCCCTTGGCTTTCAGCCGCGGTTCCTCTCCCTGTGGTATCCGAAGGACTGGGTCTGGAGGGACATGCGCCAGGACATCTTCGCCGTCGGGCAACCAGCGGGACTCAAGGAGTATCGCGAGAAGGCGCTGACGGCTGAGGATCTCGACCGGAGCCGTGCCGTGGTCATGCAGGCGATCGCGGGCATCAAGGGCGGCCACTTCGAGCCAGGACCGCGTGATCTCGCCGGCACTTGCGTAACCCGTTTCGGCAGTTGCCCGCACGCAGCCATCTGCCCGTACGGAGGGGCGCCCCCAGAATGACGCTGAGCCCAGAGCAGAAGGCCGCGGCTCATGCCGGCCCCGACGGGGCGTTCCTGATTGCCGCGGGCCCAGGCACTGGTAAGACTTTCACGGCCACCGAGCGCTTCTGCTGGCTGGTCGAACAGGGAGTGGCGCCCGACAGGATCCTCACGGTGACGTTCAACGACCGCGCGGCGGAGGAGCTGCGCCAGCGCATCACGCGCGAGCTTGGCGAGCGGCGACCTCAGCTTGGTCCCGAGGTCCTGGATGCGGCCTGGATCGGGACGTTCCACGGGACCTGCGCCCGGCTGCTCGATGAGTTCGCTTACCTCGTTGGCGCGCCTCGCGAGCTGAGAGTTCTGGATGAGACCGGGCAGCGCCTGTTCGAACAGCGTCTTGTCGCGCGACTGCGAAGCGGCGCCGCCGCTCCCCTGGACCCGGACTCGTTTACTGCCCTTTCGGTGGATGATCTCGACGACCTCCTGCGCTCAGGTCTCCGGTTCCTGCTCAAGCTGAAAGGGCGCGGCATCAGTCCTGAAGGTTTCCGTTCCCGCGCCCTCGAGCTGCATGGACGGCACTGGGATGCCTCTTTCGACGGCGCTTCCGGCAGCGACGCGGCGCACGCCGAGCTCGAGGCGATCGGGGTCCTGCACCTCGTCTACAAGACCTACGAGGATGCGCTTCGCGCCGAGAACCTTCGCGATTTCGATGACCTCATCATCGAGGTGATCAACGCGCTCGAGCGCGTGCCGGAGTTTCGACGCAGGTGCCGTGAGCGCTTTCGCTACTTGCTAGTCGATGAGTTCCAGGACACGAACAGGATTCAGCTCGACCTGATCAGGCTGCTTGCCGCGGACGGCTTCGGCAACGTATCGGCGGTTGGGGACGCCAAGCAATCGATCTACGGCTGGCGTGATGCGGAGATCGAGAACATACGCACACGCTTCACCGGCCGCCGCCTGCCCCTTACGCACAATCGCCGGTCGTACCAGCAGATCCTCGATTGCGCGACCGACTTCATCCGCCGCGACCCGGATTTCGCCACGGAGCCAGAGCTGGTCGCCACCCGCGGGTCGGGCGACCGGCCGGTGACCGTGATGATGGCGCCGGACTCGCGCACCGAAGCCCGATCGGTGGCGGAGACGATTCGCCGGCTGAACGTTGGGGGGCGAGCCTTCTCCGACATCGCGATACTCGCGCATTCGATCCGCATGCTCCCGCGCGAGTTCGAGGATGAGCTCCGTCGCCAGGGCATCCCTTACCTCACCAGCGGTGGCTCAGGCTTCTTCGATCGCCAGGAGATCAAGGACGTTCTCGCGCTGCTCCGGCTCACTGAGAACCCGATGGACGACGGTGCGCTCGTCAGGGTGCTCCAGGGGCCGATCGTCAGGCTGCCAGATAAAGGTATGTACCGGCTCGCAGCGCGGCGCTTCGGGCGCAGCGGCATGCGTCTGCGGGATTGCTTCGAGGAGTCGGGGCGCGAGGGCTTTCCCGAGATGGATGCGAAGGTGGCGGTGCAGGCCGTGCGTCTGGTTGAGCTGACCGATCGACTCGGTGGGTTGCGAGACGCGTTGACGGTGGCCGACATCCTCAACCGGCTCCTCGAAGAAACCGGATACCTCCGCTGGGCCGAGCTCCGCGCGCAGAGAGACGGCAGCCCGCGCGCGTTGCTCAACCTGCGCAAGGTCTTTCAGCTTGCGTCGCGCTTCGAGCGCGACCTCGCGCTCGCGGGCATCGGCGACTTCGTGCGCCACCTGGACCAGGTGATCGATGCCGAGCTACCAGTGGGTGAAGCGGCGGAGGAGTCGGCCACCACCGATGCGGTTTCGCTGCTGACGGTGCATTC
>PLYD01000117.1:15282-16299 GCA_003151665.1 Candidatus Dormiibacterota bacterium | reverse complement strand
GCGCCTCCGCAGGATCTTTCGAGACCCCGGCAAGCCGGCACATCTCGCCGGCGACCCTAAGCGAGACGTCCACCAGCTCCTTGTCGCCATGACCCGAGAGCACGTCGAGCGCTTCCTTGACCTCCAACGCATTGCCAATGCTTTGACCGAGTGGGTTGTCCATCGCGGTGATCAGCGCCACTGTCCGCCGGCCGGCCCCCTCGCCGAGCCAGACCATCGCCTCGGCAAGTTCGGTAGCGGACTGGACGTCTGGCATAAACGCGCCGCGGCCGAACTTCACGTCAAGGACGATCGCGTCCGCGCCCGCGGCGATTTTCTTCGACATCACGCTCGACGCGATTAGAGGGATCGAGGGCACTGTGGCGGTCACGTCACGCAGCG
This sequence comes from Candidatus Dormiibacterota bacterium, assembly GCA_003151665.1. The sequence goes on along the minus strand of PLYD01000117.1, from coordinate 15,918 downwards.
CGTAAAGCGCTTTGTCCGCCGGCACCATCCGCGGCGACTGCGCCGCCACAGCGATCCCGATCTCTTTGACCTGTCGGATGAAACGCTCCGGCTCGAGGTCGACCGTGAGGCCTGGAACCGACTCCAGCTTGTCGAGCGTCCCGCCCGTGTGCGCAAGCGCGCGCCCGCTCAACTTCGGCACCTTCACGCCGCAGGCGGCCGCAAGCGGTCCGGCGATGAGGGTGACCTTGTCGCCGACTCCGCCCGTCGAGTGCTTGTCAACCTTCACGCCGTCGATACCACTGAGGTCGAGCACCTCGCCGCTGCGGACCATTGCCATCGTCAGCGCCAGCGTCTCCGCGCGCGTCATGCCCCGGATGCAGACCGCCATCAGCCATGCGGCCATCTGGTAGTCGGCAACCTGCCCGCTGAGGTAGGCGGAAAGCAGGAATTCGATCTCGTCGGGCGAGTGCTCGGCACCGTCGCGCTTCCTGCCGATGACTTCGAGCGGCTGCATCAGGCGGCTGGCACCTTCCTCAATATTCCGTGGCGTCGGGGACGTCGCAAAGGGACTACAATCTCGCGCGAACCGGGAGCGATTCGCGATCCCGGCCGGCTGGTTCCAAGGTTAATTGTTGAAGGGGGCGGGCAGTATGA
>PLYD01000117.1:0-15206 GCA_003151665.1 Candidatus Dormiibacterota bacterium | reverse complement strand
GGCTTCCTCATGCAGCAGGCCGTCGGCACCGTGGCCGGTCAGTTCCCCACTGTTAAGTTCGCGATCATCGACGGCGTGGGTACTGACGCCAAAGGCAACGACCTCAAGCTCCCCAACGTCGTGTCGCTCGTCTTCAAGGAGCAGGACGCCGGCGCCATGGTCGGCGTCATCGCCGGGATGATGGAGAAGGACAAGCTGACGCCAGGCAAAACCAACGTGATCAGCGCCGTCGGCGGTGTGAGCATCCCACCGGTCAACCACTACATCGCCGGCTACAAGTGGGCAGCGACAATGGAAGACCCTGGGATCAAGGTACTGGTCGGCTATTCGAACGACTTCACCGACCCGGCCAAGTGCCAGAGCGTGGCCAAAGCACAGATTGCCGCGAAGTCCGAGGTTGTGTTCCAGGTCGCGGGCGGCTGCGGGCTCGGCGCCTTGCAGGCGGCGGGGCAGGCGAAGCTCTTTAGCATCGGCGTCGACGCCGATCAGGGGACCGCTGACCCGTCGGTGATTGCCAGCGCCCTCAAGAAGGTGGACGTCGCCACCTACACCGCGATTCAATCTGTCGTCAACGGGACGTTCCAGAGCGGAGCTCTGACCTTCAGCATCGTCAACGGCGGAGCCGGCTACCAGCTGGACAACTTCCCGGGAGGCGCCCTCCCGGCCGACATTCAGACCGAGGTAGACAGCGTCATGGCCAAGATCAAGGCCGGCACGCTGACGCCACCAGACACCATTCCCGCGGGCTAGGAAACAGACAGGGGCGGGCATCGGTATGCCCGCCCCTCACATCTTGCTGATACCCCGCTGAGGTAGTCGTGGCAACCTCATCGGTCAGCGTCGCGGGGCCGCGGCGGCCACGAATCCCGCAACCTCTTCGACGGTTGACCCGCGGGCTGGCGGTCCCAGTCGGATCGGTGCTGTTTGCATTCGTCGTCGGGGGGCTCATCGTGGCCGGAACGGGGGGCGACCCGGTCGTCGCGTACCAGGGCCTGGTCTGCGGAGGCCTTGGGGTTCTCTGCAGCGGGGGTGAGAATTCCGCTCTGCAGATTTCCAACACGATAATTTTCGTGACGCCGCTGCTCATGGCCGGCGTCGCCGTCGCGCTTCCATTCCGAGCGGGTCTGTTCAACATCGGCGCGGAGGGCCAGTACCTCGCGGGTGCCGTTGCATGCACAGCCATCGGAGTCAAGTTCAGCACGCTGCCGGCCCCAATCCTGCTTCCCATGGTGTTGCTCGGCGGGATGGCAGCGGGCGCGTTTTGGGCTGGGATCGCCGGCGTTCTCAAGGCCACAACCGGAGCACACGAAGTGGTGACCACCATCATGTTGAACTACGTCGCGCAGTGGCTCGTGCGTTATCTCATCATCGGCGGACCGCTGGAGCTCCAAGGCGGTTTTTCCGTTTCCTCTCCAATCGGACCGGGCGCGCAACTCGCCACCATCCTGCCGGACGACAATCACCGGATCCTCTTCGGTCTACCCTCGAGCGTTTACCGCATTCACATCGGGCTGTTCATCGCTCTCGCCGCCGTGGCAGTTTTCGCGTTCCTGCTCTGGCGGACGTCGCTCGGCTACGAGATTCGAGCCGTGGGCCAAAGCCAGCGCGCCGCCCGTTATGCCGGCGTGAGCGTACGGCGAACGATCATCGTGACCATGCTGATCGCAGGCGCCTTCGCGGGGCTGGCCGGCGCAGTTCAGATCGCCGGCGTCGACCACAATCTGACCGACATTTACTTCAGCGACACCACAGGTTTTGACGCCATCGCGGTCGCGCTGCTCGGCCTTGGCAGCGGCGTCGGAATCGTGCTCGCGTCAATTCTTTTCGGCGCGCTCCATGCCGGCGGGTCCGTGATGCAGGCTGACGCCGGCATCTCCTCGAGCCTCGTGCTGGTTCTGCAGGCGTTGATCCTCTTCAGCATCGGCGCCAATTTCCTCAGCGCCATCAAGGTTCGCCTACCGGCGATCGGCCGCTCACCCTCGACGCCACCGGCGGCGATCGCAGCGGCTGCAACGGCGACGGAAGCGACCGGGGCGCCGCCGGAGAAGGACACGTCATGACGGTCATTGGGGACATCCTTCACCTCCTTGTCACCGCCGACCTGTGGCAGGCAGCCCTGGCCGCGTCAGTGCTGCTGCTGCTGCCGGCCCTGGGCGGAGTGATCTCGGAGCGTAGCGGCGTGGTCAACATCGCCATGGAGGGCATGATGCTGACCGGCGCCTTCTTTGGGGTCGTCGCCGACCTGGCCTGGCACAACGTCTGGCTGGCCACGCTGGTGGCCATCGTGGCCGGGGGCGCGATGGCCCTGATCCATGCCGTCGTATCGATCCGCTTCCGAGCCGACCAGATCGTGAGCGGGATCGCAATCAACATCTTTGCCGCCGGGATGACCGTCTTCCTGGTGAGGCGGATATACGGAGTGCAGGACATCGGCCACGTGGGACCGTCGGAGCTTCTGCCCAACCTGAGCATTCCAATTCTCGACCAGATACCTTTCGTCGGCCAGGTCTTTTTTCAGCAGAACGTCGTCGTGTATATCGCCCTTTTCCTGCTTGTTGTCGTCCAGGTCGTGCTGTTCAGGACCCGTCTCGGACTTCGAATCCGTGCGGTCGGCGAGCACCCCCACGCCGCGGATACCGCAGGCATCAACGTCTACTGGATCCGTTACGGCGCCGTGATCACGAGCGGCCTGCTGTCCGGCCTGGCCGGTGCCTTCCTTGCGATCGGGATCTCGAACACCTTCGTGCCGAACATGACGGATGGCCGCGGCTACATCGCGCTGGCGGCGATGATCTTCGGCAAGTGGACGCCCTTCGGAGCGTTCCTGGCCTGCTTGATCTTCGGACTCGGTGAGGCGATCTACGCGAACAACTCGACCATCCACGTGTCCCCGTACCTGCTGAGCATGCTTCCTTACATCCTTGTCCTCGTCGTGCTCGCCGGCGTGATCGGGCGCAGCAACCCACCCGCCGCGGACGGCATCCCCTACGTACCGGGTGCGGAGTGAGCGAGCCAGTGTCAGGAGCGCCGGCGGTGGAGATGCGCGGCATCACCAAAGCCTGGCCAGGCGTAATCGCCAACAGCGCAGTCGATCTCACCGTCCGCGCGGGCGAGGTCCACGCGCTGGTCGGCGAGAACGGGGCGGGCAAGTCGACCTTGATGAACATCCTCTACGGCCTGATCCATCCGGATGCCGGTGAAATCCTGATCAACGGCACGCCTGCGCGCATCACCGGGGCTCGAGACGCCATCGCCCACGGCATCGGGATGGTTCATCAGCACTTCATGCTGATCCCCGTTTTCAGCGTCGGCGAGAACGTGATGCTGGGACGCGAGCCTGTGACCGGCGGGGCCTTCTACGACCATGGTCGGGCCCGCAAGGAGATCGAGGCGCTGACCGAGCGGTATGGCCTTGCGCTCGATCCCGATGCCCGCACCGGCGACCTGCCTGTCGGTTTGCAACAGCGTGTCGAGATCGTGAAGGTCCTCTACCGAGGGGCGAACATTCTCATTCTCGACGAGCCGACAGGGGTGCTCACGCCGCAGGAGAGCGTCGAGCTCTTCGGCGTTCTTCGCGACCTGGTCAAGGGCGGCAAGACGATCATCTTCATCAGCCACAAGCTGCGCGAGGTCCTCGAGATCTCCGATCGCATCACCGTCATGCGTCGCGGCAAGGTAGTCGGCCACCTGGTCACCAAGGAGACCAACGAGCAGGAGATCGCAACGCTCATGGTCGGCCGGGAGGTCCTGCTGAGGGTGGAGAAGAAGCCGGCCGAGCCAGGGCCGGTCACGTTCCGCGTCGAGAACCTCACGGCGAGCTCGGATCGCGGCGTCCCCGCGCTTCGCGGTGTGTCGTTTGAGCTTCGCCAGGGCGAGATCCTTGGCATCGCGGGCGTTGAAGGCAACGGGCAGAGCGAGCTCGTCGAGGTGCTCGCCGGTACACGACGAGCGACGGGAGGGCGTGTCCTGCTCGGGGATCGTGACGTGACCGCGTTCGATGCCCGGATGGAGCGCGACTCGGGAATCGCCCACATCCCTGAAGATCGCCGCGGCACCGGCCTCGTCCTTGCCTACTCCATCGCGGACAACCTCGTGCTCGGTCGGCAGCGGGCTCCGGCGTTTTCGTGGCACGGGATGCTGCTCCGTATTTCCGCAATCAAAGCTTGGGCCAAGCGGCTGGTCAAGGAGTTCGACATCCGGGCCGGCAACATCGACGTACTGGCGCGCACGCTGTCTGGCGGCAATCAGCAGAAGATCATCGTCGCGCGCGAGATGGGCATCAGGCCGCGAGTGCTTCTGGCCGCCCAACCCACCAGAGGCGTCGACATCGGCGCCATTGAGTTCATCCACCGCCGGCTCGTCGCCGAGCGAGATGAAGGCACTGCCGTACTGTTGGTTTCGGCGGAGCTGGAGGAGATTCGATCCCTGTCCGATCGGATAGCGGTCTTTTACGAAGGGCGCATCGTCAGCATCGAGCCTGCTGACACACCAGAGGAGCGGCTCGGTCTGCTCATGACCGGTGGCGGCTCGGGTACGCGTACCGGGGCTGCCTAGTCGCGATCGATGGAGCCGAGCAGTCGGCTCAGCCCGGCAATCGCATCCAGGCGGTGCCAGCCATCGCGTGGCAACGAGTCTTCCGGCACGTGCTCGTGGTGCCAGGTCACGTGATAAGGGACGTGCACTGCACGCGCGCCCAGCGCGACCACAGGAACGATGTCGGATCTCAGCGAGTTGCCAACCATCACGAACTCACCGGGCTTGATGTCGCGCCGACGCAGCACGGAGCGGTATGAGTCGACGGTCTTATCGCTCAGGATCTCGACGCCCGTGAACAGATCGCCGAGGCCAGAGCGCGCCAGCTTGCTCTCCTGATCGAACAGGTCGCCCTTGGTGATCAACAGGAGCGAGTAGCGCGCACTCGCGTCCCGCAACGCCTCCTCGACGCCCTCGAGCAGCTCAGTCGGCGCCGTCAGCATCCGCTTGCCCCACCCGAGAATGACTTGAAGGTCGGCTGCTGGAATCCGCCCGTCGGTGAGCTCAATCGCCGTTTCCAGCATTGACAGCGTGAACGCCTTCACTCCATAGCCGTACAGGCTGAGGTTCCGCATCTCGACCTCGAACAGGTGGCTGTCGACGTCGGCGTCGGGTGCGTGCCCGCGCACCAGCTCGCGCAGCTCGCCTTGCGTGACATTGAATCGCGATTCGTTGTGCCACAGCGTGTCGTCGCCGTCGAAAGCCAGCACCTTGATCCACATCGAGATCGATGATAGGCGCGGCCCGAGGCGGTCTTGTTCCCATTCCCGTCACCATGTTGCGATGGCTGAAGTCGTCGATCGGTCATTGGTGACGCCCGGCGGCGATCGCGTGATCCTGCCGAAGCCCGCGCTCGCAGCCATCGCCGTCACCTTCCTGCTGATAGGCGTGCTGGCAGCGTCCTACGGCCCCTTGCTCGAACACCTCGTACCGCGCTTCGGCATAAGCCTGCCGCAGGCAGGCAGCGTTTTCAGCGCTCACTTCGCCGGCGCATTGATCGGCGTGTTCGTCTCGATGTGGGCGATGGTGCGCGTCTCTGGCCGAATCCTCGTCTGGGCAGCTTTGGCCTGTCTTGCTGTCGGGTGCGCCGGTGTGGCGCTCGCGCCGTCGTGGCCCGCGTTCCTCGTTGGGGTGTTTGTAATCGGCTTGGGTTTCGGGGGTTTGGATCTCAGCCTCAACCAGCTCGTGGCCTTCAGCGAAGGGCCTAGGCGATCGGCCTTGCTGAATGGTTTGAACAGCGCCTACGGTTTTGGGTCGGTTGCCGGGCCGATCCTTATTTCGAGACTCAGCCAGGACCACTTGACTGCCCTGTACGGCGGCGCGGCAGCGCTCGCGGTCGTGCTGATCCCGGCCGTGGCCGGCATCCAGGGCCGGCTGCCCGTGGCTCCGCGGAAATCCGACCGCGACCGAGAATCCGACGGGGGGTCACGCCGAGGTGCGTTGCTAGTTGCCATCTTTGTCGTGGCTTTTATCTTTTATGTCGGCGTCGAGACTGGCGTTGGCGGGTGGATGCCCTCACACCTGGAATCGGTGGGGCTTCAATCGTTGGAGGCTGCGTCGATCACGTCGGGCTTCTGGCTCGCGTTCGCGATAGGAAGGCTGCTGGCCACGCTCATTCCCGACCGCGTGCCTCCGCCGGTGATCGTGATCTCCGGTTCCGCCATCGCGTCAGTGGCACTGCTCGTGGCGCTGAGCGGACGTGCCGCACCCTTCGCCTACATCGTCACCGGCCTTGCCATCGCGCCCATCTTCCCCACTGCTCTTGCCTGGCTCGCGAAGCTCAGGCCAGGCGATTCGCGAGCCACCTCATGGATGTTTCCCGCGACGATGGTGGGCGGTGGCGTCATCCCACCAGCGATCGGTATCGCGATCGGGTGGTTCGGCATCGGCTGGGCGCCCGCCATCCTTTCGGCAGTCGCGGTCACAACGCTTGCTGCGTTCTCGCTAGCCGCAGCAAGGAGCCGGGAATAGTGCGGTCCAGGCATCAATTCAAGTTCGTATGAGTCAAACCCAGGCGCCCTCAATCCATGAGATCGAACTGCCCATGCTGAACGGCAAGCCGGCCAGCCTCTCGGCTTACGCAGGCAAGGTGATCCTCGCCGTCAACACAGCCTCGAAGTGCGGATTCACCCCCCAGTACGGAGGCCTTCAGGCGTTGCAGGATCGCTATTTCGCGAAGGGCTTCACCGTGCTCGGTTTTCCGTGCAACCAGTTCTTCAGGCAAGAGCCCGGCACCGCCGAAGACATCCAGAACTTCTGCAGCGACAACTACGGCGTGACGTTTCCGATGTTCGCCAAGCTCGATGTGAAAGGGGCGAACCAGCACCCGCTCTACGCGATCCTAAGCCAGTTTCCTGACGACGCCGGCAAGGCCGGTAACGTTGGATGGAACTTTGAGAAGTTCCTGGTCGACAAGGACGGGCACGTCGTTCGCCGGTTCCGTTCCAAGGTCGAGCCCGAATCCGCCGAGGTCGTCAAGGCGATCGAGTCCCTGCTCTAGTCATCGGTTGGAGGCGTTGACTTAGCGCTATCGTCGGAGCGGTGAGCGTGCCTGGGATCCGGCTCGAGTCGGTCCGTCGGAAGAGCGGTGGGCGCATCCACCTCACCCCCCGTGTCCCGCGAAGTGGTCCCGTCACCACGCTGTGCGGGCGAACCCTCGCGCCTGACACCTACTCGGCTGTCGAGACCGACGCCGATTGCGCCAACTGCATTCGGCGCTCTCGAGATGCAAGTCGAATCTCATCAGCGTTTTTCGAACAGGAGGAAGGCTCCGAGCTCCTGCGGCTTTCTTTGGAGCAGGCCCGCTTCCGCAAGCCGGCACCGCGGCCGGCCGCCGATTCAGCGAAGCCGGCGAAACCTGTCAACCGGCCGACCGTGGAACCGTCGCCCGCGACTCCGGATCGAATCGGAGACCTGGTGCCGAGCGGTTTCAAAGCCGCTGGCAACGGCGTTTGGCGCAGCCCCGCCGGTGTGATCGTGCGGATGGCGGGTAAGGGACGAGAACGCTTCGATGAGCTGGTCTTCGAAGGCGCCATCGTCGCCACCCGGCTCGAAGACGGCATGCGCCTGCGCGCCGGCGATGTTGAGGTCACCGCCTCTGGCGGCGAGGTTCAGGTTCGAATCAGGCGCTGAGCTTTGCGGCCGGTGTACGGTTGGCCCATGAGCCGGCGCAAGCGGAAAGTCATCGACCCTCAGCCCAGTGCGAAGCCGACAACGAGCGACCAGGCGCCTGGCGAGGAGGTCGTGCAGGTCAACGACCAGTACGCCGGCGGTGGACCGGCCCCCGAGGTGGAGCCTTCGGAGCACGCTCAGCACCCAACCGGCGGCTAGTCAGCGAACACCTCGGTTTAGCCGACGATCCTGATCTCTTTCGCCGTCGCACCCGCGGCGATGACGTCGAGAAGCTGAAGACCTTCGACTTCGACTGCCTTCAGGTCCCCCTTTGAAAGTGGCTTCAGCATCTCAATCACAAGGCTGACCGCGCCTTTATAGCGCGTGAGCTTCCAGGAACCAACCGCATAGCCGTCGACCAAGAGCGTGGGGCGGCCCACCAGCCGGCGATGTTCCTTCGCGATGATCCGGCTTCGGTCGTCGTGCGATAGCAGCGCATTGTCGTAGTCAGGAAGAAAACGCGGCGGCGCGACGGTCTCGGGGTCGGGAAACAACCCGCCGGGGACGTCCAGCAACTCGCGGCCCTTTTCGTCCTGGAAAGTACGCAGGCGCGGTCGCAAGCGCTCGATCACCGTGCGAACGCCGGCCAGGCCGGACCACGATTGGATGTCGGCAACGGTGGACGGCCCGAATGCCTTCAGGTAACGCATGACCATTGCATCGGGCGAGGCATCCGAACCGAGCGGACGGCCCAGCCAACCCTCAGCGGTGGAGTAGGTCGGCAGTCCTTGTCCGCCCCACAAGCCACGCGGCGGTATCTGCACCATCGGTAGGAGGTAGCGGACCGCGTAGGCCAGTGAGGTGGAGTCATATCCAGGCCACCGCTTGGCCAGCAGCTTGCGCATGTCAGCCGTCGTTCGCGGCTGCTCGTCGACGGCGGCCCTGCCCGCCGCGAGCAAAGCACCGATGTCAATGCCTCCGATCTGTCGTCCGAATGGGCTGCCGACATACAGGCCTCGCTCCAAGACTGGCTGCATCACCGGGCGCAGTGCAATGCAGTCACGCGCAGTTACCAGATGGATGGTGCAGCGCATTAGCGACATGCGCACTGCGAGTCGGGTGGAGATCAGCCGGCTGAGGTCGTCCGGACGGAAACCGTCGAGTCGCGACCATAGCCCGACGTAAGGCGAGCTGGGTACCTGGGCCTGCATGCCGACCAGGTGCTCGATGGCCTTCGCGGCTGAAAGGTTCGAGCGGCACAGCAGCATCTGCCGTCCCAACAGCGCGCGATTGAGGGCGCGCTGGCCGAGTACTCGGCCGAGTCCGACACCTCCTCTTATGCGGGGCACGAGCTGGGAGGTTAGAGGGCTTTGAACATCTCGGTGAGGACAGCTCTGCCGTCACCTTCGGCGGTCATCGTGACAACCGCTCGGTCACGGACCTCGAATTTGATCCACGCGCAGCATTCGCGCTCCAGCTCGATGAGCTCGAGAAGCGCCGCCGCCGCGCCGGGAGCAGCGCTCAAGCGGATGCCTCCTGGCACGAGGTCGCGCTTCACGAGGCGGCTGCCCAAGAGCTTCATCCAGGCCCCTTCCCGATCCCGTAGGTCATCAGACGAAAGCGTGCACGCGATCGGCGGTGCGTCCATTGCTGGTCACAAATCATGGCCGATCCTCGCTATTCCGGGTTGTGCGCGGCATAACCTGACAAGACTTGGTCGACGATCGATTGCGCATCCTCGACAGCCGGTACATCTTGGAAGAACAGCATCGGCATCGCGATCGTGCCCATCAACAGGTCGATCAGGCGGTCCGGGTTCGTGTCGCCACGTAGCTCGCCGGATTCGACCGACCGCCTGATACTCGCTCCCAAGGCTTGTCGATACTCGACGAATCGTTCTCGCATCTGTGTCGCCAATTTCCCCTCGGCCTGCCCTGCGAGGAGCGCTGGAAACACAAGTTGCCGAAAGAAGGGTGTCGACCACGTCCGCAGCCTGAGGGCCATGAATGAGACGAGGTCATCGCGAATCGAGCCGGTGTCTCGGATTGGCTCCGGCTCAAACCCACGCACCATCAGCTCCATCGCGAACTCCACCTTCGTCGGCCAGCGCCTGTAGATCGCCGGCGTACCCACGCCGGCTCGCCTTGCAATCTCTGTGACCGTAGCGCCGTGGTAGCCGAACTCGAGGATCACCGCCAACCCGCATTCCAGCAGGGCCTCGTCAACGCGTGGATCGCGTGGTCGGCCTGGACGGCGAGGCTCGTTTGTCAACTCCCTGATTGTAATACAGTGCGAGCCGATATTTAATGTTGCAATATAGAATGCATCGTTATATAATCCGCCGGTGCCCATGGAAATTGGAGCGTTCTAATGACGAGTCGGGCAGCCCGACCCGTGCGCTGCGGGTACTCGTCGTCCAGGACCACCCCCTCCTGGCGGCTGCAATTGCGGGAATCCTGCGGACCGAGTTGGACCTTGCGGTGTGCGGCATCGCCCGAACGGGCGCCGACGCAGTGCGCCTGTCCCTACTTGAAGAGCCGGCTGTCGTCCTGATGGACTTCCACCTTCCCGACATGGGCGGGCCCGCTGCAGCCGTCCAGATTCGCGCCGAGGTTCCGAGCATCGCGATTGTGTTTCACAGCGCTGATGATTCAGAGACCGCGCTTCTCGATGCCATCGACGCGGGCGCAACTGCTTACCTGACCAAGGCCGCGACCGCGGATCAGATCATCGAAGCGATCAGGAGGGCCGGCAGGGGCGACGTGCTCATCACCGGGTCGCTGTTCGCGAAGGCCATCTCACGCCAGCGCCTGGCAACGGCAAAGCACGAGGACCGCGAGCAGCTCGTCGCACGGTTCACCGCCAGGGAAATGGAGGTCCTGGTCCTAATGGCCGAGGGTCTCAACACCGTCGCCATGTCGCGCCGCCTCGGCATCGCGCACCACACAGTTGAATGGCATGTCAGGCATGTGATCGAGAAGCTGCAGGTCCATACCATGCTTCAGGCCGTGATCGCTGCTGCGCGCAGCGGCCTTATCGATTTGGGAAGCGCACCTTAAGGTTGCCTCGTGAACCTCGTTGCGGCGTCGTTCGCCTGGCCGTTTCGAGGCGAGTGGCGGTCCAGGTGGCTGGTCGGCCTCGCGATGGTCGTCCTGCTGCCAATTGCGTTCGTACCGCTTCTCGGCTATGCGGTGGCTGCCACCCGTGCGGCTTCGACGGATCCTGGTACCGGACTCCCGCCGTGGAGACCATCGCGAAGGCTCCTGGTTGACGGATTCTGGGTCGCGCTGGCGATTGCGCTCGTCGCCGCCCCGTTCGCGTTTGCGCTGGGGCCGCTGTCGACGCTGATCGACGGCGCCCATCTCTGGCGCGTCAGCGACCCCAACCTGTCGCGGCTCTACGCCGAGCTCGCCGCAGGCTCCATCCTCGCGCTGCCGTGGGGGCTTGTCATGCTCCTGCTGATGCCACATGCAACCAACCGCTTTGCACTGAGCGGCCGGCCCGGTGACCTCTTCGATGTACCGGCCACGCTTCGAAGCGTCGCGCGCGACTTCGCCACCTGGAATCTCGCGGCCGCTGCAATCGTCACCGCGTGGGCAGTGGGCGTGGCTTGTGTAGGACTCCTGTGCGTGGGCATCGTGCCCGGCATCTTCTACGCGATCCTCGTCAGCGCGCATGCCAGCGCCGCTCTTCACAGCGCGCCCGGCCCGCGGATCTAGAGATGCGGATATCGCCGCTGGGCGACGCAGCGTTGCTGGCTGAGCTGAGCACTCGGCTCGACACGGCTATCAACACGCGCGCGATCGCGCTGGCGACCGCGTTGAAGAAGCGCCGCGATGTGCGCCAGGCGATCGCGGGCTACGCCAGCGTGACCGTCCAATTCGATCCAGAGCTGGCGTCGCATGACTCGCTCTCGGCCGCGATCAAGAGACTGGCAGCCAAGCGCCCGCCAATGGCGGAGCCAGGACGGCTGCATAGGATCCCTGTCAACTACGACGGGCCCGATATCGCGGAGGTGGGTGAGAGGCTCCAGCTGACCCGCGAGAAGATCATCGAGCTCCACTCACGGCCGATCTACCGAGTGTTCCTGGTCGGCTTCGTGGCAGGTTGGGCTTACCTCGGGCCTCTCCCCAAAGAGCTGGTGCTGCCACGCCGCGCCGTGCCTCGGACCCTGGTCCCCGCCGGCTCGGTGGCAATGGCCGGCCGCCAAACGGGCATCTATCCGCTGCCCACCCCTGGCGGTTGGCATCTCATTGGGCGAACCAGCGTCAAGCTCTTCTTGCCTGACTCCGACCCGCCTTGCCTCTTTCGCGCCGGCGACCGCGTGAAGTTCTTTTCAGCGCAATCGTGATTCCGAACCTCCTCGTGGAGAGCCCTGGAGTCCTGACAACGGTGCAGGACCTGGGACGTCCCAACGCCGCGAGTGCAGGCGTTCAGGCGGGTGGGGCCATGGATCGATTCGCCCACTCGGCCGCGAATCTTCTTGTGGGCAACGACCCCGGTCTCGCCACGCTCGAATGCACGCTTACCGGGCCGGCGCTCGTGGCCGGGCACACGTGTCTGATCGCGATCGCGGGCGCCGACTTCGATCCGCGTGTGAACGGGGCCCCGGTGCCGCCGTGGACCAGCCTCTTCCTTGGGCCGGGCGACAGATTGACGTTCGCCGGGAGGCGCGATGGCGCGCGAATGTACCTCGCTATCGCCGGCGGCTTTGAGGCTGACCGCTGGTTGGGCTCCCTCTCCACCAACCTCATAGCCGGGAGAGGCGGGAGGGAGGGCCGGCCGTTGAAGACGGGCGACACCTTGAGCGTCGCGGGAGAAGCGAGAAAGCCGGGAGTCGCCGGGCATCGTATGCCCGAACAGCTGCGCCCTGAGTACAGCGACCACACGCTGCACGCCATCGCCGGACCGCACCTGAAACGGCTCGATCCAGACGGTCGCCGCCTTCTGTTCCAGGCGACCTACAGGGTGGGCCGCGATTCGGACCGCATGGGATATCGCCTCGAGGGTCCGCAGCTCATCGCGACCGGCGACGAGCTTCTGTCGTTTGGGCTCGTGGCAGGGGCAGTGCAGATGCCATCGAGCGGGCAGCCGATCCTGCTGATGGCCGATCATCAGACCGCTGGCGGCTACCCGGTGGTGGCCACCGTCGTGAGCGCATCGCTTCCGATCGCTGCGCAGCTCCTGCCGGGCGACGAGCTGCGGTTGGCTGACATCACAGTGGAGCGAGCGCAGACCATGCGCAGGGCGCTGGCCGCCGCACTCGAAACGCTTCGAGAAGGTGCCGGCTAAGAGTCCGCGGCTTTTTTGGCCTCGGCGAGCACCAGGTCGTAGTCGGGCAACGGCTCATCCTTCGAGCGCTCCCACGCCCAGCGAACAACGCCCGCGTGGTCGATCACGTAGACGGAACGCTTGGCCATCCCCTTGTAACCAGCAACGTCATCGCGCCGCACGCCGTAGTCGGTGACCATCGTCCGCTCGAAGTCGGCAATCAGCTCGTATGGAATCCCGCCGAGCTCCTTGGCAAAGGCCTCGTGCGAAAACACCGAGTCGACGCTGATCGCGTAGATGCCGATCCCGTCGGCCACCGCCTGTTCGTGCCTGGACCGAAACTCGGTCAGCTCGGTCCTTCAACCACCTGTGAAGTCCAGCACGTAGAAAAGGAAGACGAGCGCTTTGTGCTTCTCGAGCGCCTCGGCGAGCGTGAGCTCATGGCCGCCGGTGGTCGGCAGCTTGAAGTCGGGCGCCCTATCACCAACCGCGAGCATAGAGTGAGTTTATTCGGGCCTGAGGCTTTCCAACACGTACCAGCCGGTCCGTGTCGCCCCAGTCAGGCCGTATCCCGCTGCGAAGGCGTCCTGCAGGACTCCTCGCAAAGCGAGCCTCCACGAGCGCGCAATCGCGGGCGCTGCATGCCTCACGGCGACGATGTCCTCTGGCACCTGACATATAAGGACGCGCGCGGTCGATGCCTGGCCAACCACCGGCTCACCAGCGGGACCGACCGAAAGCACGGCACCAGCGCCTTCGCGGACCAGGCCTTCGAGGTCGGGCTCAGCTGCACCAACATCGGCTGCGGCACTGGCGTGTGGACTGTCGAGCTCCCATCTGATCAGAAGCCGGTCGGACTCTTCCCCTGCGTTGAGGCCATCCGTCATCGCGCCGTAGAAGTTGACCAGGTACTCGCTCGACCTGGCTCCGAGCTTGGTCAGGTTGAAATAGGCGTTGCGGCGAACCAGAGGATCGGTCGTCCACTCGACGGTCGTGATTCTGCGCTCGAGGCACCACCGGCGCTGATCCTGCTTGAGGGCGAACCCCACGCCCGAAACCTGCTTGTCCGCGATGACGCCAAGGATGTGCGAGTGCATGTGCAGCTCGTTCGCCGCCCTCGCTCCCAGCCATCCGAGCAGGCCGCCGACCATGCGGCCATCGATGCGGGCGCCGGCGACATAGTTACCCGAGTGAGCCAGAGCTCTAAGCAGGTCGGCACTGATCGGCGGCTCGTCAGGCCTCTCCCAGATCGCCGCAAGCAACGCTTCGAGCTCGCTCAGCTCCACGAGCTCGTGCAGCTGGCCGATGATCGCGCTGGCGGCCCTCACCTCTGGGCCAGCGCCCGCGTTTCCACCCCTGCGTCGCGCAGCGCCGCCCGGACAGCTGCTGCGGTGGCGGCGGCCCCCTTGGTGTCGCCGTGGATGCAGATGGTGTCGTAGCGGCCCGACCGCGCGAGGTGAACAGCCTGTCTCGCGGCCGCGACCGGATCCAGCAGAGCGCCCGGATGCGTACGCGGCGCAAGGCTGCCGTCGGGCATCATCAGCCGGTCCGCGTATCCCTCGCGATAGCCGGGTATGCCCGCGCGGCCGGCCGCCGCGAGGATCTCGAAATCAGGCTGGCCGAGCAGGCCCACGCCATGTGCCTTGGCGACACGCGCCACCGCGTCGGCGGCGGCAGGATCGCTCTGGCATCGGTGATAGAGCGCGCCATGTGCCTTCACGTAAGCGATTGGGACCACCGCCGCCAGCCCCGCAACCTGATAGGCGACAAGGGCTTCGATCTCGGCTGGAGAGAGCGCGATCTCCACGCGGCCAAATCTCGCGTGATCGTCGTATCCCGGATGAGCTCCGACCTCGACTCCAAGCTGCCGGCAGCGCAACGCCGTTGCGATCGCCGTCGAGATCGAACCCGCATGGGCCCCGCACGCCACGTTGGCGCTGTCCACGAAACCGAGAATTGCCTCATCTTCGCCCGCGCCCTCACCGAGGTCCGCGTTCAGGTTCATTGAAGCTTGAGGGGGGCGTCCCCCGTGAGGGCGCGGGGCCCTGGCAGAGCCAGCGCCCGGCGCACCCCCCTGTCCTTCAATGCGCGGTCTCGCCATGCAGCAGGTTCACCGCATGGCTGAGCATCGGCATCACCGCTTCGAGCGACTCCGTGGCCCCCTTGAAGCTGCCCGGCACATTGATGATCAGAGTCTGCCCGCGTACGCCGGCCAACGATCGCGACAGTGCCGCCATCGGAGTGCTCACCAGGCCGGCGCGCCGCATCTCCTCCGCGATTCCCGGCACCTC
>PLYD01000073.1:1094-5194 GCA_003151665.1 Candidatus Dormiibacterota bacterium | reverse complement strand
ACCCCAACCGCGTGAACGTCGCGATCTCCAGAGCCAAGAAGCTGCTCGTCATCGTCGGCGACTCCAAGACGGTGATCGGCGGCGCCCCCGAGCTCTTCGGACCGCTCTTCGAGCACGCGAAGCAGGAGGGCCTGGTGGCCGGAGTCGGCGCGGTGGTCACCGCGTGCCAGAGAGTCGGGATCAGGTCTCAGGTTCAGCGTCTTTCACGGCCACATCGTGGCGAGCGCCGCGCACGACGCCGGCGTCGTGGCCAGCACCCATTTCCAGAGGGGGCCATCAACGGCGAGGCTCATGCAGAGGAGCAGGCGGACCTCGTGACCTCCGATGTCGAAGAGCACGACGAGGTCAGGGCCAATGGCGGACCGGGGTCGTCGATAGCAGTGCTGGACGCCCAAGTGGAGGCAACGCCAAGCGCGCCGATTCACCTGCAGCCGCCCACGGAGGCCGACTCTCCACTTTAAGCTTCGCACTGCCCGATGGCTGACGAGTGCGTGTTTTGCGAGATCCTGCGAGGCGATTCGCCTGCCACCTTTGTCTACCAGGACGACACAGTTGTCGCCTTCATGGACATCCAGCCGATCACTCACGGCCACATCATCGTGGCCCCGCGCGAGCACGCGGTTCTGATGTCCGACCTGAACGAGACCGCGGCGATGCGTACGTTTCGAGTCGCCCGCCACATGGCCCAGACCGTCCGCGACTCACTCGGCGCGGGCGGCGTCAACCTGTTCGTCGCGGATGGCGAGCTCGCTTTTCAGGACGTGCCGCATTTCCACGTTCATGTCATTCCCCGGTACCCGAACGACGGGTTCGGCCTCACGTTCCCGAGGGACTACACAGAGACCAGGAGCCGCGCCGAGCTGGAGGCCGTCGCGTCGGCCATCCGGAGCGCATCAGGCCAGTAGAAGTTCTATTCAAGGGGGATTCCCCCTGGATGCGGCGGGCCTGGCGAAGCCAGATCCCGGCGCACCCCCTTAGCCTGCGGTCACCGTCACCTCGATGGTGACCACCATCAAGTACGCGGGACAGGCCTGGCCGGGCGAGCAGTCGGGCGCAGCCGTGGCGTCGATCCGTGCCGTGCCTGGGGCGATGGCCTTGAACGCCGCGAGCGTGACACCGCGAGCGGCAGATGCGGCCGGGTTGACGATCGGTGCGAGCACCGACTCATCGCTCGACCGCACAGTGGTCCAGCTGGCCATCCCGGGCCTGGCATGAAGCACGACCGCCAGGGTCTGACCGACCCGAAGGGTGACCGCGTGGGTGTTCTCGGTGACAGTGACGTCGAAGCCGGCGCCCGGGCTGGAGGTTGGGCTGCTGGGGGGCTGGGCGACAACGCCGGGCATGACGCCGCAGCCGCTGAAGAAGAGCGCCGCCAGCATCAAAACGAATACCGATCTCATCTCAAACGTAACGCTCCCCGGCGATTTCGCGTAACACACGGGTGGCGATGACATTGCCTGTCAAGAGATTGGGGCTTGCGGCCGCATTCGTCGTCCTGGCCGCCTCGTGTGGGGGCAACAGCACGCCGGTGGCCGGGGTCACGCCCTCTCCCGTGGCAGGGGCCCTGGGCCAGGGTCTCATCGCCTACGTCGCGGCCAATGGGCTCGGCGTGCTCGATCCGTCGACAGGCAAGTCCATGGTGGTGGCTCCTCTGCCGGTAGGTGGGGCGTTCAGGATCTCCGGTCCCGTTTGGGCGCCGGCCCCAGGACTGTCGCATCCCGTCCTGTATTTCACGATCCACGATGACCGGCCCGCCGAGCAGAGACTCACAGCCGGGGTGGTGCCTTATGACTGGCTGTTCCAAGTTGACCCATTCGCTGGGACGATCACCCCGCTGGCCGCGTCGTACGACTTCCAGAGCGAGGGCCCTTTCGGCATCGTCGCCAACGGCCACTACCTGGCGCTGACCGTCGGGTGCTGCACGAGCTACGAGGAGGACGCGCTCGACCTGACGAAGGCTTCAGCCGGGATCAAGGTGATGACCAAGCCGCCGACCCAGGCTGCGCTGTTCACGGAAGGTGCAGCGCCGGGGGCCAGCGGCCTGGTTGCAGTACGCGCCTTCGCCACCGGCCTGTGGTACTGGCTGAACCTGGACGCCAACGTCCTCCACGCGTTTCCGCTCAAGCTCGGCCAGGACGACGGCCCCATCGCAATCAGCCCTGACGGCACGACTGTCGCCGTGTCCCGGCCAGACCACGGACCTGTGATCGAGCCGATCAATGTGACAGTGCCAATCGCCGGCGCTACCAGCTCGCCCGCGACCACGCCTTCGACCGGCACGCCCTCGCCGGTGACCGCCCCGCGAGCGGTCAACTCAAAGTTGCCTCACGCTGACGCGCTGGCCTGGAGCCCCGACGCGAGTCTCCTCGCGATGGCGGTGAGCGGTGGAATCCAGATCTACCGAGCCTCGGGGAAGGACGGAACCCCGCCAGTGAAGGGTTACCTCGGTCGGGGCGGAGTAACGGGAGTCGACTGGTCCGACCCGATCCCGGGTCAGAGCTTTGCTTCGGTGAAGCCCGCGCCTGGGCCGCAGGCGGCGGTGGACGGACTTCTCAAAGCGACGCAGTTGCCGAAGGCGGCCGACAGCGCCGCGGGTCGCTACCTGACAAAGCTCTACCTGTGGCAGTTCGACTCGAGCAAGACCTCGCCGATCGCCTCGATCATGGATGCGACACCGGGCGTGCTGCAGCAGTACCCGCCGATCGCGGCGGTTGTCGTGTACCACCATTGGGCCCCGTCGCCATCGTGGGCTCTGCTGGGTGGGTGCCACCGATACCGGCTGGTGATCAAGGGCAGCGTCCCGGCGACGGCGTCGACCTTCGGGCTCGGCTCCAACACGCTCTGTAGCGGGTAGTCCCCGCCGGCCGGAGTGCCGGACCTACGATGGATGCATGGTCGAAGTCGACTTTCTCGCCCGGCATGCCTCTGCAGCTCCGAGCCGGGTGGCCCTGATATCGGGCGATAGAAGGATTGATTTCGCAACCCTCAACCGCCGTGCCAACCAGGCCGCCAACGTTTTCCGCGGCCTCGGCTGCGCCGCGCAGGACAGAGTCGCCGTGATGTCGTTCAACTCGGTCGAGGGCTTCGAGATCTCGAACGGGCTTCGCAAAGTGGGCCTCGTCGGCGTGCCCGTCAACTACCGGCTGCGAGGCTCCGAGATCGCGTATGTCCTCAACGACTCAGGTGCCGCTGTCGTGGTGGCAGGGCCCGAGCACGTGGGCGCCGTCGACGCAGCACGGAGTGAAGTTCTGGGCGATCGACGCTTCATCACGCTGGGCGGGCGGGCGCCTGCGGGCTGGCTTGGATACGAGCAGCTGATGGGGGGGGCGTCCGACCAGCAGCCAGGCGAGTCGGTGGTCGGAGCCCTTGGCGCTTCGATGATCTACACGTCGGGCACGACGGGACATCCGAAGGGGGCGTGGCGCCCCAATGGTGTAAACGTCGAAAACATCCTCCAGGTCATATCGATCTTCGAGCTCAGCGACTCGGACGTGCATCTCATGTGCGGCCCGGGATATCACAGCGCAGTCTCGCTGTTCACGGCGCTGCATCAGCTGCTCGGCGCGACAGTGGTCGTGCAGCCCAAGTTCGACGCCGACGATGCACTCGACCTCATCGCAAAGCACCGGGTGACCACGAGCTTCATGGCACCGACGCTCCTGCATAGACTCGTAGACGCGCAGGTTCGAAGACCACGCGATGTGTCATCGCTGCGAGCGCTGTTGCTCGGCGCCGCGCCATGCCCGAATGCATTGAAGGAGAGAGCGGAATCTGCGCTTGGCCAGGTGTTGTGGGAGTTCTATGGCGCCACAGAGACCGGGATCAACACGGTGCTGCGACCTGAGGACCAGCTGCGCAAGCCGGGGTCCTGCGGCACAGTGGTCCCAGGCCAGGAGATACGTCTCGTGGCGCCCGACGGCACCGATGTAGCAGACGGCGAGCCGGGCGAGCTCAGGGTGCGGAACTCGTGGCTCGCGGAGTACTACAAGCGCCCCGACGCCACAGGCCAGAGCCTGCATGCGGGATTCTTCTCGGTCGGCGACGTCGCGTACCGCGATGCCGATGGTTATTACTTCATCTGCGACCGCCAGGTCGACATG
>PLYD01000073.1:0-1040 GCA_003151665.1 Candidatus Dormiibacterota bacterium | reverse complement strand
ATCGATTTCGTCGATGATCTGCCACGGGACGCCGCGGGCAAGCTCCTGAAGCGAAAGATCAGGGAGCCGTACTGGTCAGCCAGCGGCCGCCGAATTTAAGCCGTAGCTGGAGCGCCCAGCAGCTCCCGAAGGTGCTGCAGGGAGCGGCTGATCATCCCCAGGGGCCGATCGTCCGCTGACGGCAGCCTGGTGTCCTGCTCGAGCGCGTACCACCCGCGGTAGCCGGTCTTGCGCAGCATCTCGACAACGCGGTCGACCCCAGCGTCTCCTGTCCCCAGTGGCTTGAAGAGGTCCTTCGACACAGCCTCCGCGTAGTCGAGCCCCTCCTCGCGCACCTGCAAAGCGAGCTTCTCGTCGATGTCGTTCAGGTGCACGTGCTGAATTCGGCCGGCCGCCAGCTCGAGGACCTCCACTGGATCGGCGCCCACCAAGACCAGCTGTCCGACGTCGATGCAAAGGGCGGCCTCGGTTCCCACCAGCAATCTCTCGATGTCGGCAGGCCCCTGGATCATGCTGCCGTAGCGAGGCTGCACGGCAAGCCGGAGCTTATGCCTCGAGCAGACGTGCTGGACAGAGCCGATCAGGTGCAGCAGATGGGCCCAGCCGGCGCTCGACAGAACTATGCCGTGGTTGTTGCCCGCGTCCCGCGGAGGGACCGCCGACAGCACAAGGGTCTCGGCGCCAAGGGCTGCAAGCCAGCTCGCGTGGCCGTCGAGAAACGCGAGCTCGGGACCTCCGATGTCGTGGTGATGCAGGATCGCTTGCGCCGGGCCGGCGATGACTCGAAGGCGGTGGCGCTTGAGCATCGGCTTGGCGAGATCGCTGCGGTCAGGAAGAAATCCCGGCGGCCCGGCTTCGATTGCGCCTTCGCCCACGGCAGCAGCTTCTGAAAGCACGCGCTCAGCATCGAGCTGATGGCCCCAGCCGGGAACATCGCTCACGCCCCAAGAGGCGGGCGACATTGCGATTCGCGGTCCAGGTGGCTTGCGCGAGAGTCGTGGGATCGTTCGGGCGATCACTGGTAGTCAGCGGCGCGGTGC
>PLYD01000263.1 GCA_003151665.1 Candidatus Dormiibacterota bacterium | reverse complement strand
TCCGTCATCTCGACCATGAATGTGGACATGCCGGCGGTGATGTCGTCGTGAGCTCCAACGCGAGTGAAGATCCGGTCGGCGAGTCCCACGATCGCACGATCCGCGGGCACGAAGCTGCCGCACTGTGCAAGCAGCACGATGACGGCGGCCTGACGCAGGTAGGTGGACTTTCCTGCCATGTTCGGGCCGGTGAGGATCGTTATCTGCTCAGTGTCAGGGTCGAGCTCCAGGTCGTTCGCGACGAAGACTCCGGCCGGCAGGCTGTTCTCAACCAATGGGTGCCGGCCGCCCTTGATGCTGAGCCGCAGCCCGGCGTTCACCTCCGGCCGCCGCCAATCGAGATCCGCCGCCGCGATGGCGAGACTCAGCAAGGCGTCCACCGAGCCGATCGCTTGCGCGGTGGCTCGCAACCCGACAGCCGACGCGGCCACCAGTGCGCCTAGCTGTCCAAGAATTTCGACTTCTCGCGCGACCAATCGCTCCTGCGCAGTGAGGACCACGGCTTCCTTCTCTTTCAGCTCAGGGGTCAGGTAGCGCTCGGCGCCCGTGAGCGTCTGTTTGCGGACGTAGTCGGATGGCAGCGGAGTCGCGTTCGCGTTGCTTATTTCGATGTAGTAACCGAAGACCTTGTTGAAGCCGACTTTCAAGGAACGGATTCCGGTACGGCTGCGCTCCGAAGCCTCGAGCCCGGCAATCCACTCTCTCGCGCTCCGCGACGCATCCGCGATGCCGTCAAGCCCGCCGTCGTAGCCTGGCCGCACTGCTCCACCGGAGCGCGCGACAGCCGGCGGATCCTCCACAAGTGCGCGCGCGAGCTCGGCTGCGAGGTCGGGCGCGTCGGTGATCTCGGCCGCGAGCGAGCGCACCGCGAGGGCGTTGCATGCCGTGAGCGCCTCCTTGACGGCCGGGATCGCTTCGAGGGACCGGCGCAGCGCCACCAGCTCGCGAGCGTTAGACCGGCCCTGCGCCGCTCGCGATACGAGACGCTCCAGGTCTCCAACCTCTTTTAGAGTCCGACCCAAACTTTCACGGAGCGTCGGGGAAGATGCCAGCTCGTCGACGGCGCCAAGTCGGAGCTCGATCGACTCCGCGTCTCGCAGCGGCGCACCAAGCCACGAGCGCAGCTTGCGTGCCCCAATTGGCGTGCGCGTCCGATCGATCAGGTTGATCAGCGCCGGCAGCTCGAGGTTGCGCACCGTCGCCGGGTCGAGAGGCATCGTCGCGTCGGGCGAGTACGTGCGGACGCTAAGAGAGCCGGGCACGACCTGGTTCTGGTTCTGCTTCAGGTAATCGAGGATGACTCCCGCCGCTCCTAGCGCCAGCGGCGCGTCGTCTGCTCCGACCGATGCCGCGTAGGCGATGCCAAGAACGTCACGCAGGCGTTGCCGGCCGCGCACCGGGTCGAATTTGTACTCGTCAATCGCCGGCGGCGTGAGCAGCTCAGCGGGAGCCAGTCGCTCGAGCTCGGACGCGAGCCGTTCTTGTGGCAGCTGGCAGAGCAGCATCTCGCCGGTAGACACGTCGCATGCCGCCAACCCGGCGTCGGTGCCCTGAGTCCACGCAGCGACGAGGTAGTTGGGTCGCGCCGGATCGAGATACGCATCCTCGACGACCGTGCCTGGAGTCAGAACGCGCGTAACGTCGCGGCGCACAATCCCTTTCTTCGGCGGTGCCTCCATTTGGTCGCAGATGACAACCTTGTGGCCGGCGCGTAGCAGCTTGCCGACGTAGGCCTGCCACGCGTGATGAGGGACGCCGCACATCGGCGAGCGGCCACTCTTGCCCAGCGGCCGAGACGTGAGGGTGATGCCCATCACGGGGGCGGCGACCTCGGCGTCCTCGAAGAAGATCTCGTAGAAGTCGCCCATCCGGAACAGCAGAATTCCGTCCGGGTGCTGCTCTTTTACGTCCTGGTACTGGCGCATGGCCGGGGTCGAGGCACTCGCTGATGAGCTCACGGCTTTCGTCCGTGGCTCTGCATTCACGCCGCGGGCAACCCCGTCAGCTGCCCAGCCGTCGCTTGCATCACACGCAGCTCGATGAGCTCACCCGGTGCTATGTCGCCACCCTTGAGCACGATCGCCCGCTTGCCCTGCCGGATGCGCCCATAAGTGCGGCCCAGCTCGTCGCGCCCTTCTACGAGCACCTGCACGTTGCGGCCCACCCACCGCGCCGTCTTTCTGGCCGCGATTGATTTCTGCAGCGCTAGCAGGTCGTTCAAGCGGCGCAGCTTCTCGGCGGCCGGCACATCGTCAGCCAAACGGTCGGCGGCAAATGTCCCAGGGCGGGGAGAGTACATGGCCAGATGCACGACGTCGAATTCGATCTCTTCGAGCAGTCGCCGGGTGTTCAGGAACGCCTCCTCCGACTCGCCCGGGAACCCGACGATCACATCCGTGACCAGGCCGATGTCGGGCATCAGCGTGCGAGCGCGTTCGACGATCGCGCGGTAATGCCGCATCTGGTATCCACGGGCCATCCGCTTCAGGATTCCGTCATCCCCTGACTGCACCGGCAGCTGCAGCTCGCGGCAGATGACATCGCTCGCCGCCATCACCTCCAGCAGCTCCGGCTCGAGGTCCTGGGGATGGGAGGTCATGAAACGAAGCCTTTTCAAGCCGGGAATCTTCTCCACCGCTGCGACCAGAGCCGCCAGGCCGCCACGGCCGTCCGGGTCGCGGTAGTCGTCGACGTTCTGGCCCAGAAGCACCACCTCCTTCGCGCCGGCATCGACCGCTTGCCGGCACTCGGCCACGACTTTGTCGAAGGGGATGTGCCGCTCCCGGCCTCGCACCTTCGGCACGATACAGAAAGTGCAGTTGTGGTCGCAGCCTTCGATCACTCGCACGAAATGGCTGATGCCGGTGCGTCCGGCCAGCGGCAGCGACTCGCCCTGCGAGTAGTCGTAGCGGGCATCCAGGCCGGCGACAAAGTCGTCGTACTCGCCGATCGGGACCACAACCGGCTCGAGCATGGGGAAGCGCCGCCCGAGGGTGGCACCTTCCTTGGCGACAATGCAACCGGTCACCGCGACAGTGCGTTCCGGTGTCTTCCATTCCTTCAGCTCGTGGAGCTTCGCGTAGACACGATCCTCGGAGGCCTGACGCACGACGCAGGTGTTGAGGATGGCGACATCGGCCCGGTCGAGCGAGTC
>PLYD01000178.1 GCA_003151665.1 Candidatus Dormiibacterota bacterium | reverse complement strand
ATTCCCATCCATCCCCGCCATTTGTCGTGGCGATGGCAGCCAAGATGACAGCCACAGCAGTGGACCTCAGCGCACTTACCGGATCGCGCCGGCAATCAACCACCCAGTCGTGCCATCGGCGGGCGAACCGTGAAACACGGAATTAAGAGTCTCCATACATGTCGTTTCGGGACGCGCCAGGCCGTCTCTCCTGTAATCGGGGTATGACGCGTTCGTCTCACGTCTCCTGATGCCTCACGAGTCTCCCGGCGAAGCTGTCAAACCGGGTAGGGGCAAAAAGCGGAGCGGGAGGGATTCTAGTCCGCACTCGTCAAGCTTTTTTCGACGCGCGCCCGGTTAGGGGTCGCTTCGTCTCCGGGCGGACTGTTCTAGTCTGCCGCGGTGATCTCCGACTTCGCCGCGCTGTGAAGGCATCTGCGGCCGCGCGGCATCCGGCGGAGATCCCCGCTGATGAACTCCGCCCTTCTCCTGGCTAACGTAATTGACGTTCGGCTCGGAAGAGAGTTGGCGGCGATGTCGCCGCCGCTGTATTGGTGCCATTTACGCGGTCACCTTGCGTCGTGAATGGATAGGCCTTACGTTACCAATCAATCTCGAGTGGCTGCAAACTTGTCGGCTAATGTTCGGTGCGAGGTGATCGGCAGCCTGCTGCGGCCGCCTGACCTCGTCGGTGCGCGCGAGCGACATGAGCGTGGCGAGCTCGGCGACAGGGAGTTCAAGCGCATCGAGGATGAAGCGGTCGTCCGCGCCATCCGGCTGCAGGAGGAAGCGGGCATTGACGTCATCACGGACGGCGAGTTGCGCAGGTACGCTTTTTACGGCCACCTTATCGAGTCGTTTGACGGTTTTGACCGCGAGGGCGGTTGGGCGATCCCGTTCCGTGATGAAAGCGGCGAGGAGCTGATTCTCCGCAGGCCGGTGGTGGTCGAGAGACTGCGCTGGCGGCGAAGCATGTGCGCGGAGGAATGGACTTTTGTCCGCTCGACCTCGATGCGGCCCGCCAAGGTCACCATGCTCAGTGCCCAGCAGGCGGCCGCGTATTACGACCCGGACAAGTCCAAAGGCGCGTACCCATCCCTCGATGCCTACCTCGCCGACATCGTTGACGTCTCCCGGCGCGAGGTCGAGGAGCTGGTTCGCCTCGGCTGCACGTACATTCAGATTGACGGACCACAGTACGGCGCACTCCTCGACGCCAGGATGCGGGAGGGCTACCGGCTGCGTGGCAGCGATCCCGAACAGCTGATCGACCGTTGCATCGAAATGGACAACGCAATCATCCAGGGTCATCACGGCGTGGTTTTTGGCCTGCACATCTGCAGAGGCAACAATCAGAGCAAGTTCTACGCCGAAGGCGACTACGAGCCGATCGCGCGAATCTTCAGCCGGACGTTGTTCAATCGCTTTCTGCTGGAGTACGACGATGCACGCTCCGGAGGATTCGATCCGCTGCAGCATCTGCCCGAGGATCGGGTCGCCGTGCTTGGCCTTGTCACGACCAAGAAGTCGGCGCTAGAAGACGAGGACGAGCTGAGGGCTCGAATCCGTGAAGCCGCCCAATTCGTTCCTCTCGAGCGACTGGCGCTGAGTCCGCAGTGCGGGTTTGCTTCCACGATCCAGGGCAACCGGATCACTGCCGATCAGCAGCGCCAGAAGCTCGAGCTCGTCGGTCGCGTCGCGAGGTCGGTCTGGAGCTGAGGCCGTGATCCCGTCTCAGCCCACCATCGACGAGCTCCGTGCGCTTCAGCTCGCCCGCCTGCGCGCCGGCCTCAAAGACGTGCTTCGATCCAATGCCTTCTGGCGCGCCCGGCTCACCGAAGTGCAGGGCTGGGACGACTTCGAGCGGCTGCCCCTGACGACGAAAAGCGATCTCGTCACCGACCAGGCCGCCAAGCCTCCATTCGGCACCATCCTCACCTATCCGATTGACCGCTATATCCGGCTTCACCAAACCTCTGGTGCGAGTGGCGACCACCCGCTGCGATGGCTGGACACACCGGAGTCCTGGGAGTGGTGGCTACGTATATGGTCTGACCATGTCTATCGCGCGGCGGGGGTCACCGCGAGCGATCGGGTCTTCTTCGCATTCTCGTTCGGTCCATTCATCGGTTTCTGGACTGCCTTTGGGGGCGCCGAGAAGCTCGGCGCACTCGCGATCTCGGGCGCAGCGATGACCACCGAGCAGCGAATCCGCAGCATCCTAGAGCTTGGAGCGACGGTCCTCCTGTCGACACCCACATATGCCTTGCGCATGGCTGAGGCGGCCAAGGACATCGGGAAAGACCTCACCACCTCGCAGCTCCGGGTAACGATTCATGCTGGCGAGCCCGGCGCCAGCATTCCAACCACCCGCGCCGCGATCGAGGCTGCGTACACGGCGACCAGCTTCGACCACTCGGGTATGACAGAGTTGGGACCGACCGGCCACAGCTGCGCTCAGCGCGATGGAGTCCACGTCCTGGAGTCCGATTTCATCATCGAAGTGCTGGACGAGAACGGTCGCCCTGCTTCAGAGGGCGAGTTGGTCGCCACCAACCTGGGGCGGTGGGGCATGCCGCTCATCCGATACCGGACCGGCGATCGAGTATTGATCACCCGCGAGCCATGCTCCTGCGGAAGCCCATTCCCCAAGCTGGTGGGCGGCATCCGCGGGCGAATCGACGACATGTTCACGGTCCGTGGAGTCAACCTGTACCCCTCGCAGGTGGAAGACATCGTCCGGGGGCATCCCGATGTGGTCGAGTTCGTCATCGAGCACCGACATGTAAACCAAATGGATGAGGTCACGCTGCTCGTCGAAATTGCGGGCTCGAATACCTCCACCGAACGCTTAGAGGCAAACCTTCGTCAGGCTCTCGGCGTGCGCCTGGGGTGCCGGGTGGTCCCGACTGGGACCCTACCCCAGTCTGATCTTAAGTCGAAGCGGCTGGTGCGAAAGGTCGACTGAACGGTTACGACTTGTCACTCCGATGCAGCGAGGAGTTCGTTGACCCGGGTCCGAGCCAGCGGTCCCAGACCGTCGTAAACGTCGAGAAAGATCTGGCGGGCGCGGGCGCGCGGCCAATCGGGTGGCAGGAACGGATGGGGTAGGTCGGGGTCCTGCCTGGGAAAGGCACGCCAGGCGTCCATAACGAAGGTTCGGTGGACAAGGGCCTCAGCCGGCTGCACCCGGCCGCGCGCCAGCCTCTCGCAGATCGGCGTGAAGCGCTCGATGAAAGCCTGGTATGAATCCCGGACCGAGTCGAGATCCCAGACCACCTCCAGGTTCGGCATGGCGATGGGGAGGATCTCAGCGCGAAGCAGCGTGAAGCGCTTGACGCCCAGATCACAGAAGAGATCGGCCACCGAGTGGAGGTCAGCCGATGGCGAAATCCAAAGTGCATCGTAGAGGGGCGCAAAGCCCGTGAAGCGCAGCGAATTGCGCATTAGGTGGCGAAGCCGACGATCGGACTCCGACACGCTGAAGGCGACCACGGACCAACGCCCGTCCCACTCGGGGACCGCGGCGCCGAAGCTCAAGATCCGGCTCGCCCCGGCATCGATCTGACGGAGGGCGCGGTCGGTGAGGTGGTAGTACGTGCGGCGGCCGCGCCGACTGCGGATAAGCAGCTCGCGGCTGGTCAGGCGGCTGAGCGCCGCTCGGGCGCCGGCCGAGCTGACGCCGAACTCGCCGAGCACGGCCACCAACGTAGCTGACGGGATCGGTTCCTGTCGGCCACGCCAGTAGTCGCCAAGGATGGTGACGAGCAGTCTTTGCGGGCGGGTTCGCGCGTTGGCGATGGGCAGCATTATCGAACTCCGGGGATCATCCTTGACACTTTCCAAGTCGCTCGTCACCATTTAGCCAACGTTCGCGGCTTGAGTGTCGAGCTGCCCTTCGTGATGGCGCGTGTTTGGGCGCGGAGCCCGAAAGGAGTGACGGGGAATGGGGTTCCAGGATCGTCTCGACCAGGAGATCACGCGGCGAACCCTGCTCAAAGCGGCCGGCGCCGGGGCGCTCGGGCTTTCCTCCGCCGCCTTGCTGGATGCCTGCGGCATCCTCGGCACCAACACGAGCAGCAACGGCAAGATCACGATCGGCTATGTCAGCCCGCAGACCGGTGAGGCGGCTGGCTTCGCGACCGGCGACAACTACGTCATCAATGGTGTCCGCGCGGCCAGCGCCTACAAGACCGGTTTCAAGGTCGGCGGCAAAACCTATGACGTCCAGATCGTCGTCAAGGACACCCAGTCGGATCAGACGCGCGCCGGTACGGTGACCCAGGAGCTGATCAACGCCGGAGTGGATATCGTGCTGTGCGCGTCGACGCCTGAGGTGACCAACCCGGTGGCCAACCTCTGCGAAGCCAACGGCGTGCCCTGTGTCGCGACCATCGTGCCCTGGGAGTCCTGGTTCTTTGGTCGCGGGGCGACTCCCACCAAGCCCTTCAAGTACACGACCATGTTCTTCTTCGGCCTGCACGAGTTCGCCGGCTGCTTCTTTCCCATGTGGCACAAGATGAACACCAACAAGGTGGTCGCCGAGATGTACCCGAACGACTCGGACGGCGGCGCATTCCGCTCCAACTTCATCCCATTGGTCACGGGCGCCGGGTACAAGTCGCTTGACGGCGGCGCCTACGCCGACGGCACCACCGACTACAGCGCGATGATCTCGAAATTCAAGAACGGCAACGCGGAGCTGTTCTCGAACTGCCCGCTCCCGCCCGACTTCAACACCTTCTGGAAGCAGGCGGTGCAACAGGGCTTCAAACCGAAGCTGGCGACCGTGGCCAAGGTCCTCCTGTTCCCAGCCGACACGACCGCCCTAGGCGACCTGGTCATCAACATCGCGACCGACTGCTGGTGGTCGCCCTTTCACCCGTACTCCTCCACGCTGACCGGGCAGACCGCCAAGCAGCTCGCCGACGGCTTCGAGCAATCGAGCGGCCAGCAATGGCTGTCGTCGCTGGGCTCGGTACATTCGCTCTTCGAGATCGCTCACGAGGCGCTCACCAACGTCAACGACCCGCACGACAAGACCGCCGTCGCGGCCAAGCTCAACTCCCTCACGTACTCGGGCATCAGCGGGCCGCTCGACTGGACCAAGGGTCCGGTGCCTGGCGTCGCCATCCAGCAGCCGGTCGGCGTGCAGTGGACGAAGGGAACCACGTATCCCTACAGCATGGTCGTGGTCGACAACTCGCTCAACCCGGACGTGCCGGTGAACGGGGAACTCGTACCGACCAACGCGTGAGCTCCGGCCCACTCCTGGAGCTCGCCAGCGTCACCAAGCGGTTCGGGAGCATCGTCGTCGCAGATTCACTTTCGCTGACCCTTCGGGGCGGCGACGCCGTCGGTATCGTCGGGCCCAACGGCGCCGGCAAGACCAGCCTCTTTGCGCTCATCTCGGGCGACCTCTCCCCCAACTCGGGAGAGGTACGCTTCGAAGGAAGGCCGGTGACCCGGCTGGACCCCGCGGCACGCTGCCGGCTCGGAATCGCGCGCACGTACCAGGTTCCGCGGTCGTTCGAGCACATGACGGTCTTTGAGAACGTGCTCGTCGCTGCCCACCGTGGTGCGGGTCTTCGCGGCGGCGAGGCCACCGATCTCGCCGCCAGCGTGCTCGTGGAAACCCACCTTCATGAGGAGGCAAACTGGCCAGCGTCGCGGCTGAGCCTCCTACAGCGCAAGCGCCTTGAATTGGCGCGCGCCCTTGGCACAGGGCCGCGTCTCCTGCTGCTGGATGAGGTGGCGGCAGGGCTGACGGAGCCGGAGGTGGCTGGGTTGGTGCAGGTGGTGGAGGGCATCCGCGCTCGAGGCATCGGGGTGATCTGGGTCGAGCACGTGGTCCGAGCACTGGTCGGGCTCGTGGATCGCCTGATCTGCCTGGCCGGTGGTCGATTCATCGGCGACGGAGAGCCGCTCGCCGTCCTCGCCACCCCGGCCGTCAAGGAGGTATTCCTCGGCACGAGCTACGGCGAGGGTAACTCGAGCTGACCAGCTCCACCGACACGCCCCTTCTGGAGGTCAAGGGCCTCACGGTCCGCTACGGCCTGCTCGAGGCGCTGTCCGCTGTCGACCTGAGCCTTGTCGCGGGCGAGACCGTGGCCATGATCGGCGCCAACGGCGCGGGCAAGTCGACCCTGCTTCGTACGATCGCCGGGCTCCACCGACCGGTCGCCGGGACGATCCAGCTCGACGGGCGGGACATCACTCACCTGCCGGCCCATCGCAGGGTCGCCGCCGGGATCGTCATGGTCCCGGAGGGCCGCCGCCTCTTCCCTTCGCTTTCACTTGAGGAGAACCTCAAGCTCGGTTCGACCCGCTCGCGTTCCGGCGCCTGGAACCTGGATCGCGTCTACCAACTGTTTCCGTGGATGGCTGAGCGGCGGCGCGGGCCGACAGTTCACCTGTCGGGAGGTGAGCAGCAAGCAGTGGCCATCGGCCGGGGGCTGATGGCGAACCCGCGAATCCTTCTCCTCGATGAGCTCTCCCTAGGTCTGGCACCCGCGGTCGTCCAGAGGTTGTACGACATGCTTCCCGCTCTGCTCGCGACCGGCATGAGTTTTCTTTTAGTCGAGCAGGACGTCACCCAGGCGCTTCGGGTGTCCGATTGGGCGCACTGTTTGCTCGAGGGCAAAATCACGCTGAGCGGCCGGCCGCGGGACCTGGCTCCCGCTAAAGTCGAGGCGGCGTACTTCGGCCTGAGCAAGCATTCCGTCGGCGGAGGCGGATAGGCCTGCCCGTGACCTGGGTCAATGCGATCGTCCAGGGGATCCTGCTCGGCGGCCTCTATGCGCTGTTCGCGTGCGGCCTTTCGCTCATGTTCGGGGTCATGCGCGTTATCAATCTGGCTCACGGTGATTTCGCCGTGCTGGCCGCGTACCTCGCGCTTGCGATCATCACCGGGCTGCACGTGCCCGTGCTCTGGTCCGCCCTGGTGGTGGCGCCGCTCTTCGGCGTGGTCGGGTACCTGGTCCAGCGGTTTATCATCCAGAGAAGCCTGGACGTCAGCCCCCTGACCACCCTGCTCGTGACCTTCGGGCTATCGATCGTCATCCAGAACGGACTTTTGGAAGGTCTGTCGGCGAACAGCCAATCACTGCCGTCGGGGTCACTCGCGTCCGCCTCCTTCCAGGTCAACAACCAGCTCTCGATTGGGTACGAATCGGTGATCGTCTTCGCGGTCGCGGTGGTGGTCCTCGTCTGCCTGCAAGTGTTCCTATCACGGGCACGCCTCGGCCGGGAGGTGCGTGCGGCGGCCGATGACCAGGAGGCGGCGACCATCGTGGGGGTGAACGTGCGACACGTCTACGGTGTCACGGCCGCGATCGCCTTCGCGACAGTTGCGCTCGCCGGTGTGGCGTTCGGGATGTACTCGTCCTTCAACCCGGCGGCGGGGCCGCAGCGGCTGATCTTCGCCTTCGAGGCGGTCGTCATCGGAGGCGTCGGCTCGCTGTGGGGAACGTTGGCGGGTGGGATCATCCTCGG
The DNA here is from genome assembly GCA_003151665.1 of Candidatus Dormiibacterota bacterium. The sequence continues at coordinate 122 of PLYD01000178.1, read as the reverse complement.
GCTCGCGCAGGTCCTCGGATCGCAGGTCGATGCGAGCTTTGGCGTGCTCGCCGGGCACCTGGTCTTCCTTATGGTGCTAGCGCTCCGACCCAGTGGCCTGATCCCCGCCCGCCTGTCGTGAC
>PLYD01000222.1 GCA_003151665.1 Candidatus Dormiibacterota bacterium | reverse complement strand
GGCGAGACATCATCAGTGCGATCGGGCATCGGCATCATCCTTTTCATCGCCCCCTATTCGCTTCATGAACTGTGCAGCGAATAGGGCATAATGTGAACCGTGTGAACGTGGATGTCAAGAGGCGGCCTTACCGGTCGGCCGCCCGCGCACAGCAAGCGCGCCAGACGCGTCGCCGGATCCTCGCCGCTGCTACCCGGCTATTCGTGAAACGGGGATACGCGGCGAGCAGCGTTGCGGACATTGCTGCCGAAGCGGGCGTTGTGAGCCGCACGGTCTACCTCGACTTCCCGAACAAACGCGCGCTGCTGGAAGAGGCTATCGGGTTCGCCCTTGGTGGTGACGATGCCCCGGTGGCGCTACGCGACCGCGACTGGTTCCGGCAGACGGTCGAGGCGCCCGTCGCCGAGATTCCCACGCTCTTCGCCAAGTTCACAGCCGCCCTCCACGTTCGCAGCGCAGCGCTCCTGGAGGCGGCCGAGGCGGCCGCCTCCGCGGACCCTGAGCTGGCCGAGCGCCGTGACCGGGCCCGCAGGCACAGGCGTGCCAACATGCGCCGGGTGGCGACGGCGGTCGCCGCGCAAACCGGAGCCGAAGTCGACAACCTGACCGACATCTTTTACTCGCTCGAGTCGCCGGCCGTCTACGCCCAGTTCGTCTTCCAGTGCGGGTGGTCGCCGGAGCGCTACGAGCGGTGGCTAAGAGAGACGCTCGAAGCCGCGATTCTCAAATGATTAGAGACAGCGCATAGAGGGGTTTTTGGGTGAACGCCCAGGCCACCCCGAGTGGAGCCACGATGAGAGCCATCAGTGCGAATTCGCAAATGACAAAAGCGACCCCGTTGACGATGTTGTGAGATTGGATCCGCGCTATCACAACTGCAGCGTACCGTCACGATTTGAAATTGCTGTCAACAAGGTGTGGTGCGGGCAGCCAAGGGCGGTAGCCGTGGCCAGGGCGGGAGAAGTGTCAGCCCTTGACCACTGGAGCGGAGGCCGGCTCCTTCATCGCATCAAATAAGGTGTCAGATTGCGCTCAACGGGCGGCTTCAGTCTGGCCTGCCGGAACGCCAACAGCAGGAACAAGGTCAACAGCGGGAGACCGCTGAAGAAAAACCAGCCCAGATCTGTGAGCACTCCCTCGATCAGTGCCAACCCGAAAACCCCCACCTGCATTCCGAGCACAAGCCACCAACCCCAGCCCGATCGGCGGAGAAGGAACCCGATGGACCCCAGAAGGTTGAGCGCACCGATCGCGTAGAGCTCAATCGCAAAACGTGCCTGCTCTGCGGTTTCAGCTGAGTCGACGCCGACCATGACTCCTCGCTGCCCCCACTCGATGGAGCCAGCGAAGAAGCACACTATGCACTCGCATCCGAGCACTGCGACCGACGCGTAGAACGGCCAGCGGGAGATCACATCACGACGCTAGAGCGCACAGGTGAGCGATTCGGGTTCTCACTGGACATCGCGGCGGACGAGAATGACCGCACCAAGGGCCCCAAAGAGTAGCGTGTAAAGCGCCACGCTGGATAAAGCTTGAGCGCCGCTGACGACCGCCGCGATGCCAGTCTGGCTGGCGCTTGCCGCACCCAACGCTGCAACCAATGAGCCGGCGTCAGCTCCAGGCATGAACTTCTCCGCCTGTGCCACAGCATCGATCAGCGACGCCGTGTATCGAATGAGGTTCTCAACCGCCAGGACCCATACCAGGCCAAGCCCGATCGACAGGGCGGTACCGCGAAACACGATCGATAGGCATACCCCCAACAAGGCCCACATGACGAGGATCAGCCAGCCCGCTGCCATCGCTTGGGCCAACGCAGTTGCAGTGGGGAAGTCGAGTTCGAAGTTTGCCGATCTCGCGATGAGGACGCTGGCCAAAGAGGACAGCGCGAACGCAACGATCACCAGGGCCGCGATGGCGCTAGCCAGCGTCGCGAGCTGGGCAAAGTAAAAGGTCAGCCGCCCAGGCCGGTTGCTGAGCATCGTTTTGAGCGTGCCCCAGCCGTACTCGGAGCCCGAGCACAGCGCACCCAGCACCAGAATCAACGAGCCGCCCCAAACGGGATAGCCGGTGATGGCATGTCCGGAAAGCTGAGCTGGCAGGAGTGGCTGGAGGAGGCCGGCGGCCAGCTGCGTATTGGAGGCGGACCGGTACGCGATGTACGGAAACAGCTCGGTGAAAGCCAGTAGCAGCGCGAGCCACACTCCAGCGACGACCCACACCGCAGGGCGTTTGACGAACTTAAGCAGCTCACCGGAGTAGCTACCGAGCATCCGATCCTCCTCGGGTGCCGGCGTATGTGGCGCTCATGGCCATGAAGGCCTCTTCGAGGCTCCGCTCCTCGCGGCGCAGCTCGTGCACCTCGACCCCGGCGAGCACCAGCTGCCGGTTAATCGAGGCAGACTCGTGCCCGTCGACATTGACCCGGATGATGTCCCGCTCGACGGAAACCTTCTCTCGCCCCACCAGCCCGACCAGGTACTTCTCGGCCTGCTCGATGGGCGTGGCCGAGATGACGAGCACAGCCGACCCGCGAAGCTCATCAACTGTGCTCTGAGCGACCAGCTTGCCTTTGAAGATGACACCGACGTGATCACAGATCTGCTGCACCTCGGCGAGGTTGTGGCTCGAGAGCAACACCGTCTTGCCCTCGTGGCCAAGCCGGCTTATAAGGTCGTTCATGTCAGCCATACCAAAGGGGTCGAGGCCGTTAGTGGGCTCGTCGAGAATCAGTAGTTCGGGATTCTTAAGCAAGGCGGCTGCCACTCCGAGCCGCTGCTTCATTCCTAGGGAGTAGCTAGCGAAGCGGTCACCCGCTCGAGCTGCTAGGCCGACCGTCGTAAGAACGTCGGCGACACGCGATCGCGGCACATTGGCGTGTCGGGCCAGCACCTCGAGGTTGTCTCGAGCGGACAAATACGGGTAGAACGCTGGACTTTCCACCATTGCCCCGATTCGCGTCAGGCCGGCCGGGTCACCAGGCGCCGTTCCCAGCACCTCGGCCGTCCCGGCCGATGGCCTGACCAGACCGAGCACCATCCGCAAGGTGGTTGTCTTACCCGCTCCATTAGGGCCCAGGAAACCGTAGATTTCCCCGTGACGGACGGTGATGTTGACACCGTCGACCGCAGTCGCTTTCCCGTAGCGCTTGGTCAGTCCGTATGTGCTCAGGGCGACATCAGCCATCAGCAGCACCTTTATTCACATTCCACAACCGATCGAAGAGACGCTCCCATGCCTCGCGTAAGGCAGTCATTGGGTTGTGATCGCTGACGTTTTCAGCCACGCTAGGTGACCATAACTATATAGGTCCCAAATACATAGGGTGACTAAAGCAATAGTGGTATCCTTCAGTGGTGGTTACAACCGAGCTAGGGCTCCGTGAGCGCAAGAAGCAGCAGACGCGGCGACTGATCCTCGAGTCGGCGGCGCGCCTCTTCGCCAAGCGCGGCTTCGAGTTGGTGACCGTTGCAGAGATCGCCCGCGTAGCCGATGTCTCCGAAGTGACTGTCTTCAACTACTTCCCGAGCAAGGAGGACCTCGTCTTCGGCCGAATGGAGTTCTTCGAGGAAAAGCTCATCTCTGCCGTCCGAGGGCGCGAGGCGGGGGAGTCGGCGCTTGCGGCGTTCCGGCGTCCGGTGCTGGACGGCTGTAAGGACCTCGCCGTGGAAGAAACCGCAGGGCGCATCGTGCGTGGTGGAGCCCTTATCAATTCCAGTCCCGCGCTCCAGGTGCGCGAGCGCGAGGTGGCCGCGCGCTACACCCAGGCGCTCGCTCAAGTCCTTGCCGAGGGCACACGCGTTACCCCTGACGACGTCGAGCTCCAGGCCGTTGCGGGCGCGCTGATGAGCGTCCATCGAGCGTTGGTCATGCATGTCCGAGCCCAGGCGCTGGCCGGAAGGCGTGGACCCAAGCTGGTGGCGGAGGCGCGGGCGCACGCAACGCGCGCCTTCGCCCGCCTCGATGGCGGGCTCGCCACCTACGCAATCAGGAGGGCTTGAGCCGTGGCACCAATGGATGAAACACCCCCGGTGATTCAGACGCCCTTAAGGGGATCGGCGACGACAGAAGGTTCGAAGCGGCCGCTCAGCCGTCGCCTCCAGGCCGGGTTCATGAGCGTGATCAACGTTCCGATGTGCGCGTTTTTGGGTCTACCCTTTGCGACGCCGCTCGGTGGTCGGCTGATGCTGGTCTCACTCACCGGTCGCAAGACTGGCAAGCACTACCGGCAGCCGCTCAGCTACGTGAAGCAGGGCAACCTATTGCTGACTCCGGGCGGGGGCAAGTGGAAGCTGAACCTCCGCGAGGGCGAACCGGTGCGCATCCGGATGCGTGGACGCGATGTGTTCGCGCGACCAGATCTGGTGAGCGATATCGATGAGATCGAGCGCCTTCTCGCGGTAATGACCGCAGCCAACCCCAGTGTCGCTTCTTTTGTGGCCATCCCCAAGGGACCCGACGGGCGCCTCGACCGCATTCGGCTCGAGGCCGCGATCCGGTACGGCTTTAGGATCGTGCGTTGGCATCTTGCCGAGACTGATCTCCATCCCGCCTCAGCTCCTCGGGTCCGCGCGGATCCTGGGTGAACCCGGCCAGCAGGGCCAGCGTTAGCGGGGCGCCGACGAGAGCGATCGGCCGGCGGAGAGCTACCTGGGCACGATGGGCGATCCGCCGCCGTTACGCGATACGGTGAGCAGATCGTGACGGGCAAGGTGATGACGATGGCTGAGGCCATCGCTCGTTTCGTCCCCGATGGTGCGAGTGTCGCGTTGGGCACCGCCCTCGAGCCCCTCATCCCCTTCGCTGCAGGACATGAGCTGATCCGGCAGGGGCGCCGCGACCTGGAGCTTGTCGGGCCGATCTCCGATGCGTTGTTCGACCAGCTCATCGGCGCTGGCAGCGTGCGCCGAATCACTGCGGCGTGGGTCGGCAATGTCTCGGGGGGCCTCGGCCATTGCTACCGCCGGGCCGCGGAAGAGCGCGTGCCTCGGTCCATTGAGATCCACGACCACACCAACTTCTCGATCTCGCTCGCGTTGTGGGCGGCAGCCTGGAACGTGCCGAGCCTGCCGTCGCGCACGCTGCTGGGGAGCGACATCCTGGACACCAATCCGAACCTCTCCGTTGCCGCCGGTCTCGTCCATATCAATGCGGTGCGCCCGGATGTCGCGCTGGTGCATGTGCAGAGGGCTGACGCCATGGGTCGCGCGCACGCCTGGGGTCCTCTCGGTATCACCGAGGAGGCTGGGCTCGCGGCGCAGCACGTGATTCTCAGCTGCGAGGAGCTCGTCGACGAGAGCGTCACGCTGAGCGACCCGAATCGCATCCTGTTTCCCGAGACGAAGGTGGTCGCGGTCGTGCACGAGCCAGGTGGCGCGCATCCATCTCCGGTGCAGGGTTACTTCAAGCGTGATCACTCCTTTTATCGGGACTACGCGACCGAATCGCGAACCCCTGAGGGCTTCGCGGAATGGCTCGAGCGATGGGTCTTCGACGTGCCCGACAGGGCCGCTTACCTGAAAGAACTCGATGTCGAGGCACTGCGCGTGAAGGGCAGCGCCCCATCGGCACCGGTGAACTTCGCCGATGAGTAAGGATGGCGCCGATTACACGCCGCAAGAGCTGATGGTCGCCGTGGCTTCGCGCGAGATTCGCGACCACGACCTTGTCTTCGTCGGCATGCGGTTGCCGATCCTGGCGTACGCGGTGGCGCGCAACAACCATGCACCCAACGCGCGCGGCCTATTCGAGGTCGGCCTCATGCGCGATCGGCCGGCGGAGA
>PLYD01000275.1 GCA_003151665.1 Candidatus Dormiibacterota bacterium | reverse complement strand
TCGGCGAGCGCGCGGGCAACACCTCGCTGGAGGAGATCGTGATGCTGCTTCGCGTGCGTCAGTCGCGGCTTGACCTCGAATGTCGGGTTGAGCCGACGGAGATCATCCGCACCTCGCGGCTGGTCGCCGAGCTGACGGGCACGCCAGTGCAGCCGAACAAGGCTGTCGTGGGCGCGAACGCGTTCGCGCATGCCGCCGGCATCCACCAGGACGGCATCCTGAAGGACCGCCTGAACTACGAGATCATGAAGCCGGAGGACGTCGGCCTGGCCGACTCCCGCATCGTCTTGACAGCGCGGTCGGGGCGTCACGCCTTCCACCACCGTCTGAGCCGGCTTGGGGTGGTGCTGACCGAGGCGCAGACCCAGGCCGCCTGGAAGCTGTTCAAAGAGGTCGCTGACAACAAGCGCGAGGTCACCGACGAGGACCTACGTAGGATCGTGACGGCCCCGGAAGCGGGCGGGGGTGGTTTTGCCGACCAGTCCAACGACCACAACCACGTCGCGGACACGCTCCGGCACCTGATTTTCGGCTAGGACTCGACCGCCGACCAGAGCGCAGGCCGCGGCGGGGAAGCACTCTACCGCGGGCCTGCGAACCGGAAGGCGACCGGTGGCGGTCGCTCGCGATCTGATACTAGCTTAATGAGTCTGTTAACTCTAGCCTTTACGCAGGCGCGCGTCCATTTACGCGGCCTGGGAGGTGAGAGATATGCGCAAGTTCGGATTCGTCTTCACCGTCGCCACGATGGCCGCCACTCTGATGGCCCTCTTCGCGGGCATGACCGCGTTCGCCGATGGATGGCCACTGGTTCACTAGGCCACCCCTAGCGTTGCCAAGATTGCTGCTGCAGGCGCCTGTCGCGCCAGATGCCACACGCCCGTGGCGCCGTTAAGTAATTTCGGTTAAGCTGCCAGCGTGGTTCAGACCGGCGACGGCCGGCGAGTGACGGTGCCCGACGGGGACGGCCCAACTCGGCGTGCCGGGCAGCGGCGCCTGCCCGGAGTCGACCTCCGCCCAGGGGCGGTCAAGCAGGCCCGTATTGAGGCCGGCCTCAGCCTCGCCAAGGTTGGCAAAGGGTGCGTGACAGCCCCCGCCGTCTACCTGATTGAGACTGGTCGTACCCGGCCCTCGCTGCCCACCCTCGAGCACATCGCGCGCCGCCTCGACAAGTCGGTCGAGTTCTTCCTCGCGGATCAGAGCGGGAGCGCTGATGAGACGAGAACGGGGCTGATCCAGCTGGAAGCAATGGTCGCCGAGGGCCGGCACGAGGAAGCGATCGCTCACGGTGAGGAGCTGCTCAAGCTCGGCTCATCCGCGCATCGCCTGGGCCAGCTGCGCTTCCTGCTTGCCCAGGCGTATTTGCAGCTGGCCCACCCTGACAAAGCGGCTGCGTTGCTTCGCGACGCCCACGCCCACTTCGAATCAGTCGACGACTCCCTGATGCTCGCCGAGTGCATGGGTTCCGAGGCCACGGTCGCCTGCATGACCCAGCATCCGGAAGCCCTCGACCTGGCCGAGCGGGCCGTGACCATCTGCCGTGGCCTCAAGCATGTGCCCCATGCGACAGAGGCCAGGCTGCTGGCGATCGTCGCCAGCGTGCATGTCGCCAACCGGGATTGGGACGCCGGCATAAGGTTGTACGAGGAAGCCATCAAAGCGGCAGGGTCACTGTTCGATCTGGGAAGAATGGCCAGGATGTACAGCGGGCTCAGCCTGGCTTATCGTGAGACGGGACACGTCGATGCTGCCGTGAAGTACGCAGGCCGGTCCATCGCCCTGCTCGAGGTGCTCCGGGATCGCGCCTCGCTTGCTCGCGCCGAGAACAACCTGGGCCTGATCTTGCTCGCGAAGGGGGACCGCGCGGCAGCCCACAAGCACCTGGACCGTTCGCTCGAGCTCGCCGAAGAGGCCAAGCTCGAGGCGGGACGCAGCCACGTCCTGATGAGCCTGTGCGAGCTCAGCCTCGTCCAGGGCAACGTCCAGGCCGCCCGGCAGTTTGCCGAGCAGGCGCTCGATATGGCGGAGCGAATGAAGGAAGCGGCCAACGTCGCTGAGGCCCATGTCTGGTTGGGCAGAATCGCGGCCGAGGTGGGGGACAACGAGCTGGTTGACACTGAGTTCGCGATCGCGATCCAGGGGCTGACTGCGGTCGGCGTCGAAGAGCGCTTGCTTCGATGCCACGGCATCTATGCGGAGATCCTCGAGAAGCGCGGGCAGCTGAAAGACGCGTATGCGCACATGAAGAAGGCCTTCTCGGCGAGCCGGCCAGGCCTGCTCCAGCCGGAGGACGACGAGTCCGAGGAACGAGCCACTACCGCGTAGCCTCCGGACACAATTTGGGCTAACGTAGATTTGCAGCTCGCCCAGGGCGCACAGAAAAGCGTAGGGAGGTAAGTCCGGCTGGCAAAATCGCTGCGCAACTCGAAGCTCTCTCTTGCCACCGAGACCGTCATTGCCGACTACCGCCTGGCCTACAGCAGCCGTCGGGCGAGCATCATCGGCCGTGCCGAGGTGCTGCGCGGCAACGCGACGTTCGGCATCTTCGGCGACGGCAAAGAGGTCGCCCAGCTGGCGATGGCCAAGGCCTTTCGTCCCGGTGACTGGAGGGCCGGCTACTACCGGGACCAAACCTTCATGTGGGCGGCGCGGATGTCCAACATCCGTGCCTTCTTCTCGCAGCTCTACGGCAACGCGACCGTGGATGCCGACCCGGCATCCGGCGGCCGCCAGATGGGCAATCACTTCGCAACCCGTTTCCTTGATGAAAAGGGCGAGTTCCTGCGCTCAGTGGACATGCCGAACTCCACCGCCGACGTCTCTAACGTCGCCGGTTGGATGCCGCGCCTCGTCGGCCTCGCCTACGCGTCGAAGCTCTACCGCCAAAATCCCCAGTTGAAGGCCGAGCAGGACGGGTTCTCAGTCGACGGCAACGAGGTCGCCTTCGGCACCATCGGTGACGCTGCCACCAGCGAGGGTCCGTTCTGGGAGACGGTGAACGCCATCGGCGTGCTGCAGGTGCCTGTCGCTCTGTCGGTTTGGGACGACGGCTATGGCATCTCGGTGCCGATCACGGCCGAGACCACCAAGGCATCGATCTCGGATGTCCTGCGCGGCTTCATCCCTGACGACCGCCCCGGGATCGACATCCACGTCGTGCCGGGCTGGGACTACCCGGCCCTCGTCGAGGCCTACGTCAATGGAGTCGAGCGCGTGAGGCGCGAGCAAAAACCGGCGCTCTTCCACATCAACGAGCTAACCCAGCCGCAAGGGCATTCCACCAGCGGCAGCCACGAGCGCTACAAGACCAAGGAGCGCTTGCAGTTCGAGAAGGAGTTCGACTGCATTGCCCGAATGCGGGATTGGATGATCGAGTCGGGGATCGCGAGCGAGTCGCAGATCGAGGGCTGGGAGGCCGCTGACAAAGAGGCGGTCGAGGCCGCTCGCGATCTTGCGTGGGAAGCGTTCCAGTCACCGATACGCGACGAACGAGACCGCCTGGTCGCGATCCTCAAGCGCAGCGATTCGTCCCAGGTCGCAGAGATGACCGACACCCTTTCGGAGGCTTCGAAGGTGACCCGCTCCCAGGTGATCTCGAGCGCATCCCGAGCCCTCTACGAGCTGCGCGGCACCGACTCGCCCCAGCGCTCGGCGCTGGCCCGCTTCCTCAAGGAGTACGAGCGCGAGAACCTGGAGCGCTACAACTCACACCTCTACAGCCGCTCAGAGCACTCGCCGTTGAAGGTGCCGGTGGTGCCGGCTGAATACTCCGACAAGTCGCCAACTGTCGATGGCCGGCAGGTGCTGCTTCGCAACTTCGACGCCAACTTCGCCCGCGATCCGCGGCTGTTCGTGATCGGCGAGGACGTCGGGAAGCTCGGCGACGTCAACCTCGTTTTCGAGGGCTTGCAGGCGAAGTATGGAGAGCTGCGCGTGACAGACACCGGCATCCGCGAGGCGACAATCCTGGGCCAATCGATAGGCTCGGCGATGCGCGGCTTGCGCCCGATCTGCGACATCCAGTACCTGGACTATTTCCTGTACGCGCTCCAGACCGCGTCCGACGACCTTGCGAGCCTGCACTGGCGCACCGTCGGGGGCCAGAAGGCGCCAGTCGTCATTCGTACGAAAGGACATCGCCTCGTCGGCATCTGGCACTCGGGCTCGCCGATGGCTGTCGTCCTCAACGCCCTGCGCGGCATCTACGTCGCGGTGCCCCGCAACATGACCCAGGCGGCAGGCTTCTACAACACGCTGTTCCGTGGGGACAACCCTGCGCTCGTCATCGAAGTGCTCAATGGATACCGCCTCAAGGAACGAGTGCCTGACAACGTAGGGGAGTTCACGGTTCCCCTGGGCGTGCCCGAGGTTCTGCGGCAGGGATCAGATATGACGGTGGTGACGTACGGCGCTTGCTGCGCGATTGCGCTGGAAGCCGCTGCGATGCTCCAGGACCTCGGGGTTTCCGCAGAGGTCATCGACGTCCAGACCCTCAACCCGTTCGACGTCGACCACACGCTAGTCCGCTCGCTGGAGAGAACCCACGCCGTGCTGTTTCTCGACGAGGACATGCCCGGCGGCGCGTCAGCTTTCATGATGCAGCAGGTGCTGGAGATCCAGCAGGGATGGTGGCACCTCGACTCGGCCCCACGCACGCTAGCCGCATCGCCGAACCGGCCTGCGTATGGTCCGGACGGCGACTACTTCACCAAGCCCAACCGCGAAAGCATTGTAAACGCCATCTACGAGATGATGCGCGAGCGTCAACCGTGGCGGTTTCCCTCACTCGCTAGTTAACCGCCGCTTCGCGAATCAGTCGCCGCCCGGAGTCCTGTACACGCCCATCGCGTAGCCGCTCCACGCCCCGGAATTCCACCTGTGTACCGGACCAAGGTTGTCCATCAGCCGAGCTGCGGCGCGGATCGGAAGGTTGACCAGCGGCTCCGCGCGTTCGGCTATCCATAGTCGTCAGGTTGAGGCTGAACATCTCCGGGCGTGTCCGTCTCAGGACGTGCTTGTTGATCCCAAGGAAGTTCGGCAGACCGACCATGATCACGGCGCCCGGCTTGGCCAGCTCGACATGTTTGCGGATCATCGGAAGCTCTTGCGAAGTAAGCGAGGTAGCCGCCGGGCGCGCCGCCGATCTCGACGATGCGGGAGCCCGCGTGTTTGGGGCCGAACCGTTTGAGAACCTTGAGAATCTCCCTCTCGTACGGCCGTGCCTTTGCCTCATCGGCCGCGACTGGGAGCTTCAGATTTTGCCAGTACGCAGGCCAGAACAGTTCGTCGGTCAGCGCATCCGATGTGTCAGGTTCAGTCATCCGAGCTCGTCGCCAATGAAGTTGACAACCGCAAGCGCAGGCGCTCGATTCAAAAGCGCCACGCTCTGCAACAGCCAGCCGATGTAGCCGGCCGCGCCTTCGCTTCCTTGAGGCGAAATGAAGCGGCGCGGCCCGCGCACCTCGCGGACTGGCGCGCCTTCGGTCAGACCGGCCAGGGCTCGCGCCTTCCGCACTCCCGAGTCCAAGCCACCCAGCTCATCGACGAGCCTTCTCTCAAGGGCCTGCGCCCCGGTCCAGACTCTCCCCGCCGCGATGGGGTGTACCTCTTCGCGTGTCATACCGCGCGCCCGCGCGACCACGTCGAGGAAGAGGCCGTAGATCCGGTCGATCTCTGCCTTGACGATCTGACGTTCCTCCTTCGAGTAGGCGGTATCGTCGCTGCTCATTCCGGCGTGCTTTCCGAACACGATCGTTTCGCGGTGGGCGTGAAGCTTCTCCCAAAGGCCGCCAGTCACCAGCTTTCCGCTGAGCACGCCGATGGAGCCGGTCAGGGTGCCCGGCCGGGCAACGATCCAGCGCCCGGGAGTCGCGACCCAGTAGCCGCCCGAGGCTGCGACCGGGCCCATCACGACCACCAGCGGCTTGAGCGAGTTGATCTGGTCGAGGGCCTGGCGCATCGCCTCCGATGCAGTGGCTGAGCCGCCCCGCGAGTTTACGTAAAGGACGGCGGCCGCAGCACGTTTGTCCGCTGCGACCTGTCGTGCGAGCTGGACGATGGTGATGTCGCCGGCGCGGCTGTCGCCGATGATCGGGATGTCGATCGGTGGCTTGATCGGTAGCCGCCCGGAGCGCCCATCGATGATCGTCCCTTCGATTCGGAGGATGGCGACGTATTTGCCTCGGCCAAGCGTGGGTGCGGGCCTGCGCACCGTGCGCTCCGCCTGAGGCCAGGCCGCGATCTGGACGCGCGAGCCGCTCGCGAGATGGTTGGTGAGGTCCTCCTCGGAGACCACGCCGTCCACGATGTGCTTAGCCCGTGCGTCGTCGTCGGAATAAGGCGAGGAGTCGATCAGCGCTTTCGCGTCACGCTCGGTGACGCCCCGGCTACGGGCGATGGCCCCCGCCAGCTCCTTATGCTGCGAGTCGAGCAACCACGTGATCTGCTCGCGAAGCTCGTCCGACATCTTCGACTTGGTCAGCACATCGGCCGCCGATTTGTAGGGCGAGACCTGTACGAAGTCGGCCTCGATACCGAATCTCGCCAGCGCGTCGCCAAGAAACATCCCGGTGGATGCGAATCCGAGCGGTTGGATTGAGCCCGCCGGCATCAGCAGAATCTCGTCGCATGCGCAGGCCAGGTAGTAGGTCGCATTGGTATAGAACGGCGCCCAGGCAATGACTCTCTTGCCCTTGGCGCGCAGCCTCGAGATGAGGTCGCGGAGGTCTTGCAGCGTCGCCATCGACATCGGAACCGGGCGCAGGTGCAGCACGACGCCGACGGTCCTTGGCTCCCGCGCGATCAGATCGAACCGGTCGCCAAGTTCCTTGAGGCTCAGGCGGGGTTTGGAGAAGAGGCGCTGCCATCGCGGGAGTGGGGGATCGGGGAGGGCGGGCAGATCGTCCTCGAGGAGGAAAAGTACGTAGTCGGGGGATCTGCGCAGCGCGCGGCGAAAGCTTGAGATGAGCCACGCGATATAACGGAATGGATAGGTAATCACCCTCAGGCCGAAGTCTAGAGGCGTCCGAGGGGTGCAAGTCTGGACGTCCCCTCCGGCGCTTCGGAGCACCTCCCCCCGCGCACCACCGGCGCGGGGACCCCGCAGGAAGCGGGGAGGATCGACCCTAGACTACTTTCGACACTTCAAGGTGCTCGTCCATGTCCTCGCTCAGCCGTGTCGCTCCGTATTCCTTGCCCACGTGCTGGTGGTAGGGGACGCCTGTGAAGAGGTGATGACTCTTCGTCGGGATGTCTGCCCCATCCCACTCCTTGCGCTGAAGCGCCATGTAGCCCTCTTCCTTCTTCGTCTTGAGGTCGTCGAGCAGGACCGACATGCCGTGACCGGCTGCATGCTGGAGGGCGAGGGTGATGAAGATGAAGCCGACACCCAGCTCGCCCAGGTCAGCCCAGGTGATGGGGTTCTTTTCGTTGTGCCACTTGAACGATGACGAGTAGTTGAAGGCAAAGCGGGCCTTCGGGAAGCGCTTGCGGATCTCGCTGCAGAACTGCTCCGTCGGCCCCCGCTCAGCAGTGGGGAACTCGCACCACAGGAGGTCGGGCACCCCGCTGTCCATGTAGCGCAGCCCTCGATCGATAGCGAGCTGGATGCCGCGCTTGGTTTCGGGCGCCTCGGATGCAGACACCCCGTCGGTGCGAGCGATGATCACGAAGTCCGTGTGGCCGAGGTCGTCGGCAGCGTTGCGCATCATCTTCAGCTTGCCGACGAACTCGTCAGCGGAGATCAGCGCCTTGCCCGCGATGTGACCGCAGCGCTTGGGCATCACCTGGTCCTCAAGGTGTGCCGCCGCCACGCCGGCTCTCACATACAGGTCGACAGTCCTCTGGACGTTGAACAAGTTGCCGTAGCCGGCATCCATGTCGACGACGACTGGAGGAATCTCGAGGTGGACGGGGGCTGCGCCCTTGTCGGGGTCGCCCATCGCCATGGTGAGCTGGAACTTGCGAAGGGCGCTCACTGTGCGGCGTGCGCCATCGGCGATCTCGACCGAGGAATAGATGTCCATGTCCGTCGTGCCGAGGTGACCGATGGCGAACGAATAGCCGCTGAAGTAGACCGCGTCGAATCCGTGGTACATGACGAGCTCGGCGCCGAAGGGGTCGTACACGCCGGGACCGAAGACATAGGGCTTCGTGGCGAGGAGGCGGCGCAGGCGCTTGCTGGGCTCCTCATTTCGCGAGGCGGGAACCTTGAAGCCTTCGGGGAGCAGGGGCGTCGAGACAAGGTCCATGTGCGGCTTCTTCACTCGTTCTCGTGGTCGCAGTTACAGGGTTCGGGGCATTCGCACTCGTGGGTCGAAGGCTCGGTTTCGAGGTCGGTGGTC
>PLYD01000042.1 GCA_003151665.1 Candidatus Dormiibacterota bacterium | reverse complement strand
TGCTCCAGGCCATGAACACGGGCCACGACGGCAGCATGTCGACGATTCACTCCAACTCCGCGCGCGATGCGCTGTCCCGCCTGGAGACGATGGTGATGATGGCCTCGATTGACATCCCATTCGAAGCCGTGCGCGCGCAGATCGCGTCGGCCGTCAACCTCATAGTGCACCAGGCCCGCATGCCGGACGGCAGGCGCAAGGTCGCGCAAATCGCGGAGGTAGTCGGCTACGACCAGAACGGAGCGATCCTTCGCGACATCTTCGTGCTCGGCATGGGCGCAGACCTGCGCCTCGAGTACAACGCGACCGGATACATCCCGACCTCCCGGGACAAGGCTGCGTTCTACGGCGTCCAGATCGACGAGGACCTGTTCGACCCGGTGAAGTCGCGCTTCGTCCCGGCCGGCTCGGACAGCATGATGCCCGTCGTCAAGGACCCGCTCATGAGCGGGCAGCGCGGCGGCGGCGAGAACGTGGTGCGACAGGTGGTGGTGGTGCCGTTCAGCTCGGACCGCCCAGGCGATCGGCAGCAGCAACAGACGCACACCGTGCAGTCGACGCCGTCAACCCCGGCAAGCACGATGGCCTCCACGCCCGAGATGCAGGAGGAGATGCGGAAGCTAATCGACGCCGCGAGGTCCGCGGTGGCCGACCTCCAGGCGGCCGCTCCGCAGCCAGGCCAGGCGCCCGCCCCCGTCCACGAGCAAGCCCCTCAACTTCAACTCCAGGCACCCGCGCCCGCGCCGAGTGGAGACACCCCAGGCCAGGCCCTCCAGCCGGCGCCCCCTCCCCTGTTCGCATCGGCACCCCCGGAGCAAGGCCAGCTGGCGACGGCCCCTTACGTCGGCGCCGGCGATTCGACCGCCCACGCCAACCAGGCGCTGCAGGCCGCGACCGCAATGGCGCGCGCGTCCAGTGTTTTGGGCCAGATGGCGGCGGGTGGGTTGATGTACGCGGGCCAGCTGCCGACCATCCAGGGCGAAGGCACGGTGCCGCAAGGCGCGACACGGCGCATCCAGGCCGTGATCGAGAGCCTCATCACCCGCAAGGCCTTGAACCTCCGCCTGGCGCCCGCGGTGACGCAGGCCTTCGAGGGAGCAGAGCTCAAGGCAAGCGATTACGCCGGGCCCAACCACATTAGCAAGGAGTCGGCCGGCCGCGAGCTGCGACAGGCGGTCGAGGCGGGCGTCCTCCAGGTCGTTCGCTACCCGCAGGGCGAGGCTGGGTTCCGGGCCGCTCCCGACCTGTTGAGGGACGTCGCCGAAGGCCTCGGCCAGACAGTCAACGCAGCGCAGCCGCTGACGCCCGAGACCATCATCGGCAGTCTCTCGGCGGGCCAGACCGAGGGCACCGTCACCATCATGTTCACCGACGTCGAAGGCTCGACCGACATGCAGTCGACCCGGGGACAGACCGAGGCCCACGAGATCATGAAGGCCTACGAGACGATCATCGACGAGAAGATCCTCGAGCACGCCGGCAAGCGGATCAAGAGCCTGGGTGACGGACGCATGGTGAGCTTCGGCTCAAGCCGCTACGCCGTCGAGTGCGCGCTGGACATCCAGAAGGCGATCGCCGAGTACAGCACGCGGAACCCGGAGCGGAAGATCCGGATCCGCATCGGCATCAACACCGGCGAGGTCGTTGAGGAGGCAGGCGACATCTTCGGTTCGGCCGTGAACGTGGCCGCACGTGTCGCAGGCAAGGCGAAGGGCGGTGAGATCCTCGTGTCCGATGTTGTGCGCATCCTGGTCGGCCCAGTGCGCGAGATCAAATTCGACTACAAGGGCGCTTACAAGCTGAAGGGTTTCCCCGACCGATGGCGGATCCACAAGGTGACCCCTGGCGAGTCGACGACCATGCCGGCCGTGCTGCGACCAGGAGATGGATTTGTTGGCCGCGAGCAGGAGCGACTGGACATGAGGATGGTGCTGGACCGCGCGGCGACCGGCTCGGGCGGAATGGTGTTCGTCGCCGGGGCGCCCGGAATTGGCGCCTCGCGGTTCGCCGCCGAGGTCGCCGTGGACGCCGCGCAGAAGGGTTGGGTCGTCCTGAGCGGCCGCTGCGCGGAGCAGGCGACGAGCCCGCTGTCCCCCTTCCGTGATGTGCTCAATGCCGCTGTCGCGAACGCGGGTGCGAAGACCCTTCTCGATGCAGTCGGCGAGAATGGCCAGCTGTTGGCGCAGCTCGTGCCGGCACTGCGCCAAAAGGTCCGCGGGATGGTCACTGGCACCGAAGTCAATGCCGACAAGCTGCGCGAGCAGCTGTTCAAGGCGATCTTCGACTTCCTGGTCGTCTACCAGGGCGCCAAGCCGATGCTGATCGTGCTCGACGATTTGCAATGGGCCGACGACGCATCCGTGCTGCTCCTGCGCGACCTGGCGGAGCGCCTCAGTGGAAGCCGAATCGTCCTCGCCGCCACCTACTGGGAATCCGAGCTCGATTCGGGTCGGCCATTCACGCCAGTGGTCTCGCGCCTGCTGCGCAGGCGGCGCGCGCAGCGTATCGGGCTGGGACAGCTTTCAGACCGCGAAGTCGAGAAGATGGTGGCAGCGATGGCGGAGACGCCGGTGACTCCGATTCAGCTCATCGGCATTCAGGCGGCGACGGAAGGCAACCCGCTCTTCGTCGAGCACTCCTTCCTTTACATGGCGGCCTCCGACACCATGCTCGGTGGCGGCTCGCGCGTCCAGGCCAGCTTCACGGAGGAAGACCTCGAGCTGGCGCAGAGCGTGCGCGGCCTCATCGGCCGCAGGCTGGAACGGTTGAGCGAGCCGGCGCAGAGGATGCTGGTCGCAGCCGCCGTCATCGGCCGCGACTTCGACATCGCGCTGCTGGAAGCGTTCGGCGAGCTGTCAGGACACGAGCTACGTGAGGCTTTGGACGAGGCGACGCGCGGACACTTCCTGACCACCGCAGCGCCGGACCGATACCGCTTCGGGCACGACCTGGTGCGCCAGCGGGTGCTCGCTGTCCTGCCGCTGCCGCGTCTGCAGGCCTACCACCTCGCGGTGGCCGACACCCTGGAGCGTGTGTACGGAAGGAGCGCGAGTGAGCGCGCGGGCGAGATCGGATATCACCTCTACCAGGCCGGCACCGCCGCCGACTCGG
>PLYD01000090.1:979-12166 GCA_003151665.1 Candidatus Dormiibacterota bacterium | reverse complement strand
GTCGCGACGATCAGCGCCATCTAAGCCGGCAACGGGCTCGCGACACGCGCCACCTGGAGCTCGAACACCCTCTGCCTCTCCCCCACGTTGCCCAGGATCACGCCCAGGATGATGATCGCGCCGCCGGCCCAGATCCAGCTGACCAACGGGTTGACGAAAATTACAAATGCAGCCGAGCCGTCAGTGTTCAGGCCGGCGAGGACGACATAGACGTCGGCAATCGGCGTGCTGCTTATCGCCACGTGCGTGAGCGACTGGCCACCAAGCCCCGCGTAGGTCGCGCGCGCCGGCTCCAATGTCTGGTCGCCGAGGCGCATCGCGCCGACCAGCTCGGTGTGATCGGCGAGCTGTCTCTGCTCAGCACCCGTATAGGTCAGCGTGTATCCGGCGACGGACACCTGGTCCCCTGGCATGAGGGAGATGTCCTTCTCCTGCTGCCAGAAGTGTGACCCTGCGATGCCCACGACCAGCACCACCATCCCGAGGTGCGCAAGGTAGGCCCCGTAGCGCCGCCGTTTTCGCACGACCACGGCGGCCGCCTGTGCCCAGCCCTGACGCGATCTGCGCAGCTTCAGGCCCATCCGCGAGTACTCGACCAGGCACGTCGTCCCCGCGGCGGCGGCAAGAGGAATGGCCAGGAGCGCCGGCACTGACCGCACGCCCGCCACGAGGAAAGCGGCCGCAACGAGGGCGGCAACCGCGAGTGGCCATCGCAGCGACTGCAACAACGCGGAGCCCGCATGGCGCCATGGCAGCAGAGGACCGGCTGCCATCAACGCCAGGAGCACCACGAAGAGCGGCCCTGCCGCGCGCTCGTAATAAGGGGCGCCGACCACCCGCTCCTGGCCGAGCATGCCTGAGACGAGCGGCAGCACGGTTCCCCAGAAGACGACCGCGATCACTCCGATTAGGACGAGGTTCTGCAGCACGAAAGCGCTCTCGCGCGACACGGTAGGCGCGGCGCGGGCGGTACTCGCAAGCGAGCCGGCGCGGAACGCCAGCAGGCCGATTGAGAACACAAGGCAAACGAAAAGGAACCCGAAGAACCAAGGTCCGATGGCGCTGACCGCGAAAGTGTGCACCGACGGCACGACGCCGCTACGAACGATGAAGGTGCCGAAAACGACCAGTAGGAAAGCGAGGATCACGAGCGCGAAGTTCCATGCCTTCAACCTGCCTCGCCGCTCCTGGACCTGCGATGAGTGCAGGTAGGCAGTCGTCGCGAGCCACGGCATCAAGGCCACGTTTTCGACTGGATCCCAACCCCAGTAGCCGCCCCAACCGAGTACGTGGTACGCCCACCACATGCCGAGCACCAGCCCGGTGCTCTGCAGCGCCCAGGCCATCAACGCGAAGCGGCGGGTATGGGCTATCCAGGCGGCGTCCGACCGACCGGCCAGGAGAGCCGCGGCGGCAAAGCTGAACGGGATCGCAAACGACGCGAAGCCCGCGAGCACCACCGGCGGGTGGATGAGCATCCCCATGTCGCGAAGGACGGGATTGAGTCCCAGGCCGTCCGGCGGTGTGACCGGTAAGAGGTCGAATGGGCTGGCGACTATGACCAGGACCACCAGCAAGAACGTCTCGATCGCGGCCAGGATCCCGGCGGCATACGCGGAAAGGCGCACCCCGAGCGAGGAGCTGGCGACCAGCGAGGCGCTGCCGAGGAGACCGAGCACGAGCGCCCAGTAGAGGAGCGAGCCCTCCTGGCCGCCGTAGAAAGCCGCGGCGATCAGCGGTATCGGCGTCGAGAGGTCGGTGTGCTCGGTCACGTAGGCGAGCGAGAAGTCGTGCGACAAAAGGCCGAGCTCGAGCAGGGCGGCTGCGACCAGGATCATCGCCGCGCTCGCGTAAAAGGCGCGCCGGCCGATCTGGACGAACACCGGGTTCTCGCGCCAGCCGGCCCAGAAGGACAGCACGGCTGAGAACCCGCCCAGCACGAGCCCCGCAAGCAGGGCGCCGGCGCCGAGGTAGCCGATCATTGGTGGTTCACTGTGTATAGGGAGTCGTTGAGAAGCGCGACGGGCATTTAGCCAGGACCGCACTTGCGTGGAAGACGCCATCGGTGCCTAATCGACCCTCGGCGACCACCGTTATCCCCGGCTGGAAGATGTCTGGGAGCGTGCCGTGATATTCGACGGGGATCGAGGCAGTGCCATCCTTCTCCGTGAAGAGGACCTGGAGCCCGCCCTCGCTCCGCTGCACGTCGTTCTGCACGACGCCCGCCACCCGCACGTCACTGCTGGTCGCGTGGGCACGGAGCTCGGACACCGTCAAGTAGTACTCGGACGAGCCGCCGGATGCGGAGTAAACGAGGTAGGCGACACAGGCCGCGACGACCGCGCCCAACAGCGCCCATTTCACTCCCGGAAGCATGCCAAGGATCATGCGATGAGCCCCAGGTAATGGTCGATGGTCGGCGTATCGAGCGGCCCTTCGAACGATGCGACAACCATGCCGTGCGCGTCGATGAAGACAGTCACTGGAGGTGCGACGACGCCATAAGACTGGTAGTCACCGTCGACGATCTGGCCGACTGGGTAAGGGTGCGGATGCCGCTGCTCGAACGCATGCAGCGAGCCCGCGGTGTCCTGCATCGCCGCCCCGACGAAAGCGACGCCGGGGTGGGAGCTGGCGGCGCTCGCGAGGACCGGCAGGTCCAGGGCGCAGCTCACGCACCACGATGCCCAGAAATCCAGCACCACCGGCTTGCCGCGCAGGTCCGAGACCTGCAAGGTGCTCCCGTCGGACCGTTGGATCGTCAGCCGAGGCGCCGCATTGCCGATGAGAGCCGGCCGCTGCATGGCCGCGTGCTGGAGGCCCCAGGCCAGCGAGAGCATCAAGGCGGAACCCAGGACTATCGCAACCGCCGCGATCGATCCCGACCTTCGATTCACTGGGCTGAGTCTAGTGGGAGAGAGTTGGCCTGCGCGATACGGGCATAGAGCCTCCCGCTGGGCTTGATCCGCCGCTCCAGAGTCTTGCGATCGACATCGATTAGTCCGAACCGCATCGCGTAGCCGCGGGCCCACTCGAAGTTGTCCATGGTCGTCCAGTGGAAGTAGCCGCGAACGTCGACCCCATCTTCGATCGCAAGTTGCACGTTGGAAAGGATTTCCTTGAGGTAGCGCTGACGCCACTCGTCGTCATTGCTGGCCAGCCCGTTTTCGGTGACGAACACCGGCTTGCCGAGAGACTTCAACTCATTGAGCACAACGCGCATCCATGTCGGGTCGGATGTCCATCCCATGTCAGTCACAGGCGTGTCCGGGACGTTGAAGCGCCTGATGAACTGATGCTGCGGTAGGCGAGGATCAAACGCGCACATCTGCCCCCAGTAATGGGCGATGCCCACATAATCCGCGGGCGCTTCAACTACTTTGCTCAACCGACCCGGAGCGACCGGCCACCGGTCTAGCGCCAGCTGCGCGGTTTTCGTCGCCCATAGGTCGCGCCGCTTTTCCGTGGCGGGCAGCATCAGGAACTTGTGATGCGAGAGACCGACCAGCGCATCCGGCCAGCGGCGCTTGATGGCGCTGTAGGCCAGCTCGTGCGCGCGCCGCATGTTGCTCGTGACTTGATACAGACCGACAACGTCGCCTCGATGCGCCGGGGGAAATTCGCCGACCACCCAGCCGTTCGCGGCATAGATGTTCGGCTCGTTGATGGTGCACCACAGTCCGATCAGGTCTCCAAGTTCATCGATCACTCGATGCACAAAGGGCATGAATGCGTGCGCCGCGCCGGAGGCCGCCCACCCCCCCTTGCGGGTGAACCACAGCGGGCTCGTGAAATGGTGCAGCGTGACCATGGGCTGCATGCCCTGCTCGCGCAGCTCACCCAGGACGTCGCGGTAATGCCGTATCTGGCGCGAGTCGAACTCGCCCGGAGACGGCTCGATACGCGACCACTCGAGCGACAACCGATGGGCGTTCTGTTGCATCTCGCGCAGGAGCGCGAAGTCCTCGCGGTACCGGTGGTAGTGATCGCAGGCGATCGCCGAGGAATCGCCGTTGGCGATTCGGCCTGGCTGCTGTTCGAACTCCCACCAATCGCTGTTGCGATTGTCGCCCTCGACCTGGTGGGCGGCACTGGCGGTGCCCCAGAGGAACCCGTCTGGGAATCGCCCAGCCGCTGTAGTCACGGGGTTACGGCGCTCGCCGGGGTCGAGATTTTAGGCGGGGGGAAATAGTCCCACGCCACGGGCTTGTCCCCTTCGAGGTCGACCTGGAGCAGGCCGGCGCGGTCGACCACCTTGCGATACAGCTCACGCTCGTTGTGTGCGCGGCCGTCGAGCAGGATCCACGCGGCCTGCAGGGGGTCGGCGTGGCTCACGATCGCCATCGTTTCGCCAGGGTGCTCGCGGGCGATGCGTTTCATCACCTCGAGCACGCGTCCGCCGAGCGCGCCGATCGCCTCGTCGCCCGGCAGCAGGCCACGCTTGGCCTTGTGCACGAACCAGAGCGGGCGGCGGACGGGGATCTGCCAGTAAGGCAGGCCCTGGAGATAGCGGCTGAACTCGGCTTCACGCAGCTCGGGATCTGCTTTGAGGATCGCGGGCGATGCAAGTCGGGAATTGATCAGCTCCGCTGTCTCGTGCGCCCTCGCGAGCGGACTGTGCACGATCCGTTTGAGACCCGATGAGCTCAATCGATCGCCGACGGCGAGCGCCTGCGCGCGCCCGAGGGCGCTGAGCTGGAAGCCGTCGAGGTGCCCGTAGAGAAGGCGGCGCGGGTTCTCGACGTCGGCGTGACGGATCAGATAGACGCGAGTGGATCCCAAGTCAGATGTGATGCTACGGAAGCGGCCGCCCTCCTACGAGCGGAAGGCGCCGACTGAGGTGCGGTTGGTGCCTGCAGAGCGGCCCGCCTCCAGGGCGTGGTACGCCTCGCGGAGCAGGTTGCCTGTGTACTCGCGGCGGTTCATAAGACCAGCCTCTTCCTCGCCCGCCGGCATAACGCCGATGGTGGCGGCGCCGCAGCTGACAGTGATCCGCTGCCAGTTGCCGCCTGTCGCGAAGTCGTGGGCGGCGATCCCTCGCCTGATCTTGTCAGCAGCCAGAGTGGCGCCCTGCTCGTTGGTTTCCGGCAGCACGATGGCGAAGTGCGGCGGTCCCTCGGCGTCGAGGAACGCGACCGTGTCGGTGTCGCGGACGGACACCCCAAGCCGGTCCGATATCTCCCGCAGAAGGCCCTCGAGCTGGATGTGGCCCAACTCCTTGTCGATGTGCTCGGCGTGGTCGAGCTCAACAATGAGCACGGAGAGCGGCCGGTGGTAGCGCACCGCGCGGTTGGCTTCCTGGCCGATCAGCGCATTGATGAACTTGGAGTTCCAGATCCCGGTGACCGGGTCGACGACTCCGAAGAGGGGACTCGACGACCGGTCCGTCTGACTGTGCCCGCAGGCGTGGCAGTACTGAGATCCGTCAGGCAGCTCGGAGTTGCAATACCAGCAGGTGGACATGGGCGCAGTCTATATGAGGGAAATCCAACCTGTTTCCGGGCACGACCGCGGCGTCTCTTCTCAAACTTGGGTTCAGAATCAGGGCATGGCTGGGCAGGGAGAGCTATGGGAGCCCGTCGCCGGGAATGAGCCAAGCGCTCCACTGGCCACGCGGATGCGGCCGCGCACCTTCGACCAGCTCGTCGGCCAGCGGAAGGTGGTCGACGTCCTCCGCGAGCTGACCCGCTCCGGGCACCTGCCGAGCATCGTCCTGTGGGGTCCCCCGGGCAGCGGCAAGACCACCCTGGCGGGCCTCCTCGCCAGTGAGACGAAGGCGCGCCTGGTCGGGATCTCGGCGGTGACGGCCGGTGTGGCCGACCTGCGGAAGCAAGTGGCCGAGGCGAAGATTCACCGCCGGGCCGGGCTGCGCACGATCCTTTTCATCGACGAGATCCACCGATTCAACAAGGCCCAGCAGGACGCCATCCTGCCCCACGTCGAGGACGGAACGGTGACGCTTATCGGCGCGACCACCGAGAATCCGTCGTTCGAGGTCATCGCGCCTCTTCTCTCGCGCAGTCGCGTGTTCCGTCTCGAGGCGCTGGAGCCACCGGAGCTCCAGACGGTGGTCGAGCGGGCCCTCGGCGAGATCGGGGCGCAGATCAGTCCCGAGGCGCTCGACAGCCTTCTCGAGAGCGCGCGCGGCGACGCGCGGGTCGCGCTCAACGGCCTCGAGGCGGCCGCCGCCCTGGCGGGTGAAGGCACGATCGAGGTCGGCCACATCGAGAGCGCCCTGCAGCAACGACACCTTCTATACGACCGCGCCGGCGACCAGCACTACGACATCGTGTCCGCCCTCATCAAGAGTGTGCGTGGCAGCGACCCTGATGCGGCGGTCTACTGGCTGGCTCGCATGCTGGAGGCCGGCGAGGATCCGCTGTTCGTTGCCCGCAGGCTCGTCATCTCGGCTGCCGAGGATGTCGGGCTTGCCGATCCGCAAGCGCTTCAGGTCGCCATTGCGGCGCAGCAGGCCGCGCATTTCGTGGGTATGCCAGAAGCTGTGCTTCCGTTGACCGAAGCGGCCCTGTACCTGGCCCTGGCGCCGAAGTCCAACTCGGCGCTCACGTCGTATGGGGCCGCTCGCGAGCTGATTGAGCAGACCGGCAACGAAGCGGTGCCGCTTCACCTTCGCAATGCTCCGACCGGCCTCATGAAGTCGATGGGCTACGGCAAGGGCTACAAGTACGCGCACGACTTCGAGGGAGGCGTCGCGGACCAGGTGCATATGCCAGAGAAGCTCAAGGGCCGCAAGGTCTACAAGCCGGGCGCGAGAGACAAGAAGCCCGAACGATAGAATTCACGGCTTATGGCTGACGCCCTTCTCATCTTCAAACCCGATGCTTCTTACCGGCTCGCCGCGCGCGCCGGCATCTGGGGCTGGTTGTCGACCGAGCGCGATTGGAAGATCAAATCCCTCGCTTGGTTCCAGCCGCCCGCCTCTCTGATCGAGAGCCACTACGACTTTCTGCAGGGCAGGCCCTTCTTTCCCTGGCTGGTGGACTTCATGACAGCGCTGCCCCTGGCGGTCGGCCGCATCACAGCTTCGGGCGAAGGACTGGAACAGATGCGCCACGACCTCGGCGAGACTCGCATCGCCCAGTCGCGACCAGGATCCCTACGCGAGCGCTACGGCATCTTCGGCGGTGTCAACTGCCTGCACCTCTCCGACTCGCCGGAGTCGGGCAGCGCAGAGGTCGCCCGCTGGGCGAAGTTCGTGCAGCTGGACCAGGTGAGCGCGCACCTTGCCGTCGAGACAGACAAGCCCGACCACACGTACCACCTGCGATCGCTGGCCACCCAGGTGTCGGCAGGAATCCACGTTGAGCTAGCCTCTCAAATGATCCGCGAGCTGATGGCCGAGGAAACGGAGATCGACGGCGAGCAGCTTCAGGCGCTCTGGCGGATCACGCTCGGGGCGCTGGCTTAGGCTTCTTCTCCGGCACGCTTGCCGGGCGCGCGTGAATGGTGACCGGACGCGTGAACAGCTCCGAGTTGGGGACGATCACGACATCTCCGGCCTCGTTGCGTAACAAGGTCACCCGCAACCGCACCTCTGAAACGACGCCGCTGCCACGCTCCAGCGAGATGATGTCGCCGACCTTGATGTTCCGCTCCAACAGGATGTAGTACCCGGATACGTAATCCTTGAGGAGGTCCTGGGCGCCGAAGCTCGTGATGACGACAGCCGCCACGATGCCGAGGATCGTGACGTTGTCGCTATGCACCGCGATGCCGAAGGCGAAAAGCGCACCGATGACGATAAGGGCGACAGTGATGACACGGCTTCCCACGACTACGACGTTCTCTCGGAGCCCGCGGCGGCGCAGCGCTTCGGCCACCTGCTGTGCAACGAACCTCGCTGCGACGACAAAGAGGACGAAGACCAGCCCCGCCAGCAAGATGTAGAGCAGCGGGCTCGACGCGAAGTCGCGAAGCGACATCTACTTCTCGGTCTCGGCTTCCTCGGCGGCCTCCGCCCCTGCCTCTGCCCCTTCCTCGCCCTCTCCAACGAGAGCTGTCTCCAGTGCCGGAGCTTCCTCTTCGACCTTGAGCTCTCGGCGGTGAACGATCTTGACCACGAGCTCGTCCGGGTCCATGAGCACGGTGACGCCCTTGGGCACCTTCAGCTCGGAGATTCGGAACTCCGACTCGACGTCCTCAAGCGGGGTGAGGTCGACCTGAAAGGCCTCCGGGATGTCGGTGGGCAGGCACTCCACCCGCACCGCGTGAATCGGCTGCAAGACGTCTGCATCTCCGCGCTTGACAGCGGCAGACTCGCCGACGAGGTGGACCGGCACGTCGACAGTGATCTTCTCCTCGAGGCTCACCTGGTAAAAGTCGACGTGGATCGGGCCCAGGCGGCGGGGATGGGTCTGGATCTCGCGGACCAGCACTTTTTCGGTGTGGTCGCCATCGACCACCAGGTCGACGAGGTGGGTTCGCCCGGACTTGATGAACACCTTCTGGAACTCGAGGCGATCGAGGACCAGCGGCGTTGGGGTGGCGTTGTGGCCGTAGACGATCCCAGCGAGCTTGCCTTCGCCGTGCAGACGGCGAGAAGCCTTGCCGAGAAGCGTGCGGGTAGAAGCTTTCAGTTGCATGGTTGGGCCTCGGAGTGGAGAGGCGCCGTTATGATACCGCGGAGAGCGATTTCCGCGAACCGGTCCAGCTAGCAGGAGGTTTCAGGAATGCAGAACCCACCGCCTCCGCCGCCACCTCCACCCGGTAGCTCCTACCAACCCCCGCCCTCGGCGCCGTCTGTCTACTCGCCCCCACAGGCACCCGTCCAGTACGCGGCGCCCCAGTACCAGGGCCGGCAGCCGACGTATGCCGGCTTCTGGATCCGCCTGGTCGCCAGGCTGGTCGACGGCCTGCTCCTGGGCATACCCTTTGGGGTCTTGTTCGGTATTTTCGCCGTGGCCAGCGGCGTCTTTGCCAACAGCGCAAGCTCGAGCAACCAGGGCTCTCAAAACGCCGCCGCGGCCGCTGTCTTCGGGGGCGGTTTCCTGCTTCTGTACCTGATCGCCTCGGCGGTACAGATCGCGTACTGGATCTACTTTTGGGGCTCGAGCGGCGCCACCCTGGGCATGAGATTGCTTCACCTGAGGGTCGTCGACGCGAACACCGGGGCCCCCATCGGTTACGCGCGGGCCACGGTTCGATTCCTGATGAGCATCGTCAACACCTGGGCCTGCTACATCGGCTGGATCTGGGTCGCTTTCGACCCGCGGAAGCAGGGCTGGCATGACAAGGTCGCCAACTCTGTCGTGCTCCAGTACTGACCCAAGAATCCATCTCCAAGGAGAATCCGAAAATGCAGAGTCCACCGCCACCGCCGCCGCCGCCAAGCTACGCACCACCCCCGCCACCGCAGATGCCTGGCGGCTACGCGCCGGTCGCCGTCGCATCGCCGGGTTCCTACGGAGGCTTCTGGATCCGGGTCGTCGCCTACATCATCGACGGCATCATCCTCGGCATCATCGGTGGCATTTTCAGCGTGCCGCTTGGGGTCAATTACAGCGACGTAAACAGCCTGAGCAGTGCGTCAGCTCGGGCTTCAAACGGAATCGACCTCGTGCTCAGCCTCGTGTACTTCGTCGGCTTGTGGACCTACATGGGAGGATCGATCGGCCAGCGCATCCTCGGCATGCGTGTGGTCGACGCGGCGACGGGGCAGCCGATCGGCCTCGGCAAGGCAGTCGTGCGCTGGCTCGGCCTCCTGCTGTCCTTTTTTGTCTGTTTCATCGGCGTGATCTGGGTCGCGTTCGATCCACGCAAGCAGGGATGGATGGACAAGATTGCCGGCACTGTGGTCGTGCGCAGGTAAGCGAACGGAGGTCTGCGGTCAGCCCCCTCCTTGGGGGAAGCGCTTCCGCAGCCAGTCGACGATTTCCTGGAGCGGTGTGCCTGGAGTGAAGAGCTCGGCCACGCCTTTCTTCTTCAGGGCAACGATGTCGTCCTCGGGGATGATGCCGCCTCCGAACACGACGATGTCCGTGGCCTTGCGCCGCTTCAATTCCTGAACCACGGCCGGAAACAGGGTCATGTGGGCGCCGGAATGGATCGATAGCCCGATCACCTGAGCATCCTCCTGCAACGCTGCGTCGACGACCATCTCAGGCGTCTGTCGCAGGCCGGTGTAGATGACCTCGTAGCCTGCGTCGCGCAGCGCCCGGGCGACGACCTTGACGCCGCGGTCGTGTCCGTCGAGCCCAACTTTGGCGACCAGGATGCGCACCGGCCTCACCGCCGTATCGACCGGCATTAGATGACGGCCTTTTCGGTGTAGATGCCGAAGACCTCGATCAACGTGTTCATGATCTCGCCCTCGGTCGCGTAGGCGCGGACTGATTCCAAGATGTAAGGCATGAGGTTGTCGGTGCCCGTGGCCGCTTTTCGCAGCGCCACCAGGGCTTTCGAGCACCGCGCCTGATCGCGTGTGCGCCGCACCTCCTGGACCCGCGCGACCTGCTCGCCCTCCAGCTTCGGATCGATTCTGAGGATCTCCATCGGCTCTTCGTCGTCGACTGTGAACTCGTTGACGCCGACCATCAGTCTTCGCTTCTGCTCCAGCTCCTGCTGATACCTGAAAGCCGAGTCGGCGATCTCTTTCTGGAAGAAGCTCGCCTCAATCGCCGGGATCACGCCGCCCAGCTCCTCGATCCGCTTGAAATACACCTCGGCCTGCCGCTCGATCTCATCGGTGAGCGCCTCGACGAAGTAGCTGCCGCCAAGCGGGTCGATGGTGTTGGCAACACCTGTTTCATAGGCGAGCAGCTGCTGCGTTCGCAGCGCAAGGCGCGCGGCCTTGTCTGTAGGAAGGGCAAGCACCTCGTCCATCGCATTCGTGTGCAGCGACTGCGTACCGCCAAGAACTGCAGCGAGCGCCTCGATGGCGGTCCGGGCGATGTTCAGCTCCGGCTGCTGCGCTGTGAGCGAGACTCCCGCCGTCTGCGTGTGAAAGCGCAGCTTCAGAGACCGTTCGTCTTGCGCTCCATATCGCTCACGCATCCACCGAGCCCAGATGCGGCGCGCCGCTCGGAACTTCGCGATCTCTTCGAAGAAATCGATGTGGGCGTCGAAGAAGAATGAAAGGCGAGACGCGAAATCGTCGATCCGCATTCCGCGTTCCAGGCACGCGTCGACGTATGCCATTCCATCGGCGAGGGTGAAGGCGAGCTCCTG
>PLYD01000090.1:0-940 GCA_003151665.1 Candidatus Dormiibacterota bacterium | reverse complement strand
ATCGCGGCCGGCGAGTTGATGGTCATCGAGGTCGTTATCTCGCCGAGCGGGATCCCGTCGAACAGAGTTTCCATATCCGCCAGAGAATCGATGGCGACGCCGCAGTGACCGATCTCGCCGCGGCTGGTCGGAGCGTCCGAGTCCTGACCCATCAGGGTGGGCATGTCGAACGCGACCGACAGGCCCGTCTGCCCGTTCGCAAGCAGGTACTTGTAGCGCCGGTTGGTCTCTTCGGCCGTGGCGAAGCCCGAGAACTGGCGCATCGTCCACAACCGGCCGCGGTAGCCGCCTGCGTGGATGCCACGCGTGTAAGGGAAGGCTCCCGGCATCTCCTCGTCACGCTTGGGCAGGTCGTCGGCGGTGTAGAGAGGTTTGAGCGGGATCCCGGAGATCGTCGAGGTCTCGACGCCGTCGTCACGCGTCGGGCTGGACTCGAATTCCTCCTTCCAAACCTCTTTGGCGTCGCGGGCGCGAACTTTCATTTAATCCATTATGTGGGGCGGGTCTGAAGTCAGCCTCGCCCACGCTTCCCGCCGTCGCTGCCGATGCGCTTCAGGATCTCATCGGCAGCGCGGTACGGGGAGCCGTCTCTCAGGAGCTGCTCGGTCAGCGCGCCATCCTCGCCGAGCGCCAGCCTTGCCTGCTGCCGGGCCAGGTCCGCCACGACCTCCGCCGTCTCGTCCTTGAGCCTCTTCGCGGCCAGCTCGTGTGCGCGACCGCTCGTTTCGAGATAACGCCGGTGGGATTCGATGGCCGCCCAAAGCTCGTCGATCCCCTCCTGACGAGCGGCCACGGTGGTGATGATCGGCGACTTCCAGGGCTTCGAGGTGGCGCCGCCAGTGGCGCCAGGCGCGTTGAGGCTGAGCATGGCGCGGAGCTCCATAGCGACCCGCTGGTAGCCGTCGAGGTCTGCCTTGTTGACAACGAAGATGT
This sequence comes from Candidatus Dormiibacterota bacterium, assembly GCA_003151665.1. Next base: position 7 of record PLYD01000090.1, on the reverse strand, counting down.
CGGCGAT
>PLYD01000296.1 GCA_003151665.1 Candidatus Dormiibacterota bacterium | reverse complement strand
TTCCACACATCACGACGCTAGCTCCCAAGGTTGGTTATGCGGCCCAGGAGCCACCTCTCTTTAGGCGTTTCTCAGTAGGCGAGCTTCTGACAATGGGTTCGCGTCTCAACCGCCGCTGGGACGGGCTGATGGCAGTGAGCCGCCTGCGACGCTTAGGTATCGGTCTCGACCGCTCGGTGGCGTCGCTCTCAGGGGGAATGCGTGCGCAGGTCGCGTTGGTCCTAGCCCTAGCCAAAATGCCCGACCTTCTGCTCCTGGACGAGCCCATGGCGTCGCTCGATCCACTCGCTCGCCACGAATTCATGCGCCTTTTGATGGCGGCATCGGCGGAGCAGGGCCTGACCGTGGTGCTGTCCTCGCACATCATCGGCGACCTCCGCGCCACTTGCGATTACCTGGTGGTACTCACGCGCGGTCGCACCCAGCTGGTAGGCGACATGGACACGATTGTGGGCATGCACCAGCGTTTGGTCGGTCCGGTGGAAATGGTGGATGCGATTGCCCATATTCAGGAGATAGTCCAGGCCGAGCGCTCGGATCGCCAGGCCAGCCTTCTGGTGCGAATGCGGGGGCCACTCCTTGATCCGCGTTGGGAGAGCTACCCAGTCGACCTGGACCAAATCGTCCTTGCCTACTTGAGTCGGGGCTCGTCCAATGCCAGCTCCGACGATGAGCTCACGACTGAGGCGGCGAGTTGATCTGGTTGACCTGGCGGCAGCAGCGTTTCGAGGCCGCCCTGGCCGCGGTCGTACTTGCACTTGGCGCCGCCGTCCTTCTCCTGACGCGCCAGGCAATGATCGCCGACATCAACGCGCTCGGCATCCCCGACTGTCTCAGCGGACTGGGTGACAACAACACGTGTTCCCAGGCGTACCAGGCGTTCAAGGACAATTTCGGTTCGCAGCAGACGCTCCTCGGAGCCCTGACCTACCTTCCGGTCCTGATCGGCGTCGTCCTGGCGGCGTCCATCGCCGTGGAGATGGAACAGGGGACCTATCGCTTGGCCTGGGCCCAAAGTGTGACCCGCGGCCGATGGACGCTCACCCGGATTGGGCTTCCAATGCTGTTCGGCCTTGCGATCACGGCGCTGATCGCTGGCGTCACGTCTTGGTGGATGCAGCCTGCCAACCAGGTCCAGGGACCGCTCCGACCAGGATCCTTCGACGTCCAGGGACTTCTGCCGCCCGCCTACATGCTGTTGGCGTTCGCGATCACCGTTACCAGCGGCGTGCTCTGGCGCCGGACGGTACCGGCGGTCGGATCGGGCATCGTCGCCGGAGTTGGCATTCATTTGGCCGTGCAGACCTGGATACGACCCAACTTCGTCGCACCTTTATCTCATTTGTGGGTGTCGGGACCTGCTCCATACGACGCCCAAGACTGGGTGGTTCAGGGCGGAGCGGGCGCGAGCAGCTATGTCTACCAAGACTCCAGTGGCCAGCAGCTGACCTATGAGCAGGTCCAGTCCCTCTGCGGTCAGGTGGTCGACGCCCAATCCAAGTCGGCCTGGTCGTCGTGCCTCCAAGCGCAACATCTTGGCGAACTGGTCAAGTGGCAGCCGCCGGCCCGATTCTGGGAGTTTCAAGCAATCGAGTCAGCGTTGGTGGTCGGGATCGCATGTGCGCTCTTGTTGTTGACGGTTTGGTGGTTGCGCAGTCGGACCGTCTAGTAGCGGGCCACAAGGCACGCAGCGAGCATCAGCGCCAATGCGGCGGCGACGAATCTCCCAATGCGAATCGACGAGTCAGGCGCCGGCTTTCTTGCCGTCCAGAAATTCCTGGTATCGGCGATAGGCGTCCAGCTTCCTGCTGTCGACGATCTTCGTGTACCCCTGAAGCGTGTTCAGGTTCGCGTGGCCGAGCACCTCTTGCACCAGCCGGACGTCGCCGCCGGTCACCTCGAGCAGGGTCGTCGCGGCCGTATGCCTCGCCACGTGTGGTGACTTGAACGACCAGGCGCCGAGCTTCTGGCGGATCTGACGGACTATGTATCGCGCGCCGGCGGAGGTCAGCCTGCGGCCGCGGTCGTCGGCCACCGATCTGTCGTAGTTGATGAACAACGCCATGCTCGCGTCCTCGCGACCCGCCAGGTAGTCCTCCAGGGCCGAACGTGCGTCGGCGGTCAGGTAGACAGACCGCTGCTTCGACCCTTTGCCTGTCACCACCAGCCGGTTGCCGGTGCGAGGGAAATCGGTGCGATCCAGGGCGAGGGCTTCCGAGATGCGGCACCCCGTGCTGATGAGGAACTGCACCAGTGCGCGGTCGCGCTTGTCCGCCAGCGTCTCGGTTGGCAGCGCGGCAAGCAGCCGTATCAACTCGTCGGGATCGATGGGTTTGGGCAGGCGCTGCTCGAGCTTCGGCAGCGTGATGCCGTTCGACAGATCGCGCTCGATGATTCCCTCTTTGGCCAGCCATCGCAGCCAGGAGCGAACGGCGACGAGCGCACGCGCTCGCGATGCGGGGCTCTTCAGGCGACCTGCGAGGTGGCGCTGATAGGCGCGAAGGTCATCGTGCTGAAGGTCGCTCAAGACGAGCGTGTGGCCGTTGGCGGTGAGGAACGCAATCAACTTGCCCAGCTCGGACTCGTATGCGCGGACCGTGTTCGGGCTGCGGTTCGCTTCGAGCTGAAGCCAGCCGAGGTATTCAGAGGCGGCGGCCTGCAGATCGTGAACCATGTCGAGGCCGTTTGCATGTTGCCACACTCGATTCCGCCGAGGGGCGGTTCAGTTTCGATCCTTTAGAGTGAGATGAAGACGTGACGAGGTCGCTTGCTTTTCTGTCGGCGCTGTTGGTGGTGGTCGCATGTTCGTCGCAATCGGCCAGCAGCACGCCCACCGCAGCCAGCGTTGCCGTTCAGCCAGGCGACGTCCCGAACACCATGCACCAATGCTCGATCTCGGGGGGCATAAACACCTACCTCGACAACCTCAAGACGAAGGATCCGGCTACCTACACGTCGACCATGGCCGAGTGGGTTGACGCGCAGAGCAAGGGGGCGACCGCGACGCAGGTCGGGTTTTACACAGACAGCGTGGCTAACTGCGGGAACGTTGCGTCCACAGTCGCCAACCTCAGCGCCGCCGCGTACCCGCTGGTGGTCAATTTCTCCGTCCAGTTCAAGGATGAGGCGAGCGCTGCAAACGGCTATGCGAATGGACAGATCTTTGGGATCGATCGCTCGATGCTGAAGGCGAACAACGCCCCGGTGGTGGAAGGCGCGAAAACGGGCCTCGGTACGAATTCGATTGTGCTCAGCACCACGATCTTGAATCAGGCGTTCTACATCGCGGTGTGGCAGAACAAGGCTTTCATGGTCATCCTCGGGATCATCAACCTCGATTCGGCAACCGGCCAGAAAGTCGCGGCGGCGGAGAACACGAGGATCAAGTGATGAGCAACGACGCTGACGAGCTCAAGAAAGCAGCGCAGGAGGCGAGCCGCAAGTTGAGCGAGGCCGCCCAGGAAGTCGTGCGCCAATCACTACCCATCATCCAGGAGCATGCCAAGACTCTCTCCAAGGAAATGAGCGAGGTCGCTCGCAAGTTCACTGCGGAACAGGGCCCCGCGCTCAGAGAAGCATCGCGCCGAGCGGTGGAGGAGTTCAGGAAGGCGCTCGACGAGGAACTCAAGAAAGGAGAGTCCTGACGGCGGCCCACCTCGTCAGGGCGTGATGGGGCGTCGGACCCGGGCTGGAGTGCCCAAGCTAACTTTGCCTTCGAATGCGAGATGGCGTGCTGGTGCGCCTGGCAAGAATCGAACTTGCTGCCTCTTGCTCCGCAGGCAAGCGCTCTATCCGGTGAGCTACAGGCGCGAGCGGTTCAGTTTAAGCGAGCGTCGATCGCAGCAGTTACCGCCTTGTAGGCTCCCGGATCGAGGTTGCTGAGGATCACCAGCGAGACGAAGACCGAGCGGCGCCAGCACGCAAGCCGCACTTGGGTATTGGTGTAAGTCCAAGAGCTGTCGCCGAGGCCGGTACCCGAGCCTCTCAGGATGCCCGGGGCCACCTGGCCCGGCGCCGGTGTGGGGAAGCCCAGGACGCCCGCTCCCCAGGCGCGCTCAGCCTGGCCCTCGTCACCGAACTCGACGACGAAGCTGGCGAGAGATTTGGCGCTGCTCGTGGTTGCAAGCTCTGCCGCGCAGGCGGTGGGGTCGTAGGCGTAAAGCATGATGGCCGCAGCCTTTGCGCCTTTGGCCTGCAGCTGCTGCCATTGGCCGGTGACGCTTGCCGCGAGCGTCGCGTCGCTCGACTGCAGGGCCGTGAGGTAGCCTGCGATTGGCCCCGAACCGGGGCACTTGGTAAGGCTCGCCGGGACCTCGCCCGGCTGGATGACGGCGGTCGCCACTGTGTTGTGCGACGAGGGACGCGGCGAGGGGGTTGGGGCCGACGCCGTGGTCTGGCACGCGGCCAGCAGGAGGCCCAGCGCTAAGGTGCTGATAAATCGGTTCACGGCGGGGGCAGTCTAGACTGGTGAGTCGGCGCGCGCCTGTAGCTCACCGGACAGAGCGTTCGGCTCCGGACCGAAAGGCAGCAGGTTCAATTCCTGCCAGGCGCACCAAAAGTCAGCGACCCGGCGGGCGCGTAGAGTTCGGGCATGGCGAATGCTCGCGACCGCAGCCCCCAGCCGACGAGCCTGGACTCGATCTTTGCTCCCCTCGACCCCAACGAGCGGTTGCCCAGAGAGCAGCTAATCCAGCACAACCGGAACTGGATGACGCAGGAGCTGGGCGGAGTCGAGAACCGGAGCTGATGATCTGGGACCTGAGGTTTGGCCGCCAGCTGGCGGCGGGCCTGTTGTGGGCACCCGCGATGCTCATCGTCGTCGGGCTGACCATGCGGGTGACGGGTAGCCCGCTCGCCGCATTCGTCGCCACGGGAGCGCTTCTGGTGGCGTTCTGGCGGTTCGCTTTCGCGCACCACTCGCGCTAAGCCCGCCGTCGCTGTCTGGGACCGCCGTCAGGCCTGCTAGTGACTCAACTCGGTCAACGGCCCGTCGAGGCTGGCGGCCAAGCCTCGGTCTGAGCGACCGACCTCAAGGAGAAGGCAGTGTGTGGCCGCCCGAAACGCCCGCCGTAGCTCATCGACATCCAGCGACCTCACCAGCGCGCCTTCGAACTCGGACTTGACGGTATTGGGCAACCCGTCGAAGCCGCGGCCCTGTGCAGCCGGCAGGCGGTGGCGTAGCGCCGCCAATGCGAGGGCCTGGTCCCGGACCGCGCTGATCATGTATTCGGCCTGCCAGACCTTGCCCCGCTCGATGCACGATCGCGAGTGCAGCGCATACAGCCAGCCCAGCCCGATCATCTCCTCAGCTGCAGCTGTTTGCGCATGAGGTAGGTCGACCGATGTGCCTGACACCAGCCGGAACGTGGGCGAGAGCGCCCCGAAGTCTGCAGCCGGCGCGAACGCGAGGTCGACCTGCAGGGTGCTCCGCAGCAGGAACACTCGATAGACCCACGAGCCGCGTGTGACATCGAAGTGGTGAACGGCTCCATGTTCGCGGTGCATCCGATCGGTCCAATCGCTGATCGCCTCACGGAGACTTTCGGGATCGGCGACCCCAAAAGCGAGGTCGATGTCGGACCATCGGTCAACCGCGCCCTGCGACGCTGACCCGGTGATCGCGACGCCGCTTATGCGCCCGTCAGCCTTCGCTGCCGCGATGAGCTCCTCACTCAGCCGCTCCCGTTCTTCCGGCGTGAACACGTCGGCGATTCTAGCTTCGTGATTTCATGGCAGTGTGAGCTGGCAAGGGATCCGATATGCCGGACGGACGCCCAGGCCTAAGCCGGCTTCTCCCCCAGGTAGAGGGTCTGCTTGCCGAGGAGCATCCACGCCGGAGGGAAGTTGAGGTACGCGCGTACCAGCAGGGGGTGCTGCGGGATCCGGCTCTTCGTCGTGTAGGGCAGGAACCTCGCAATCACCTTCTTGGTCTTGAATCCCGCCATGACCGCCGCCTCGGCCAGACTCTTTTCAGTCAGCGCCGTCTGGTGGTCGATGAAGTCCCAGTAGGCACCTCCGATCAGACGGATGTTGGGCTGCAGAATCACGACGGTCCCGCCCGGTTTGAGGATTGCGTGGGTCACCCGCAGCTGCTGGAGGACTGCTTCGGTCGACGGCAGGTGCTCGAGGTAATTGCTGAAAAAGGCGATGTCGAAGTAGTTGTTTGGAAGCACCTCATCGAGATCAAGGCCGCTGGCCGGCACAAAGCGCACGTCCTTCGGTAGCGCCGCGCTCACGTCGCGTATGTCGGTCGCCCAACGTTCCGCCGCCCGAATGTTGCGAATGAAGTAGCCGAGGTCGCAAGCAATATCGACGACGCGCGCGTCGGGCTTGATGTAGCGCTGCAGGAAGCGGCCGAGCTCACGCCAGATCGCCTCCTTGCCCGCCTGGTCCTCGCGGCTGAAGCGCTGCTCGTAGACCTCCTTGAGGACGATCGGAGGCAGCTTGCTCGTGCCGCCCTGCGGCCCGGGTTCCGGTTTTTCGTTCAGTCGCATGATAGGGATCGCCATCTCCGGTACTTCAACGCGCCGTCTGAGGTATTCGGTCTCATCGGTACACCACGTTGGCGCCGAACGGAGCGAAACCGAGGCGTTCGTAGACTCTCGCCGCTTCGTCGCTGGCGGCGTCGAGAAAAGCGAAGTCCCCGCCGTTCGCGAAGTGCCGCCGTACTAGCTCCGAGGTGATAGCGGCGGCAACGCCTCGGCGCCTGTGCTCCTGCCGCGTGACGACCCCGACGATCTCGGCGGCGCCCTTGAGCGAATGGGAGACGCCGGTGCCCACCGGCTCCCAATCGAGCCAGGCGAGCAGGAAGACGCTGTTGGCTCGGGCCATGTCGGCGCGCAAACGTTCCACCGGCGGTGCCGGGCGATCGATCTCTCCCCCGTCGGTCCACCGAATGGATTGGAAGGCCTCGAGCTCTGCCGGTGCCGCGGCCGATGACAGCTGCGTGATGTGCACCTCTTCCGGCGTGGCGAACGGCTTGAAAGCTTCCGGGCGGCAGGACATGAGTGAGTTGCGCTCGATCAGCTTCAACCCGGCGTCTTCGAGCCACTCGCCGACCTTCGGAAAAAGCGTCTCGTTGTATTCGATCTCGAGCGGCACCTTGTGGCGCTTGAAGGTCGAACGCAGCTTGGTCAGCGCCTTCAGCGTCTCGCCTTCGGCAGCGGTTCCGTCAATGAGGGTGACCCAGCCGTTTCGTGCGTTCTCGCCTGGCGCGGACAGCACCGCCCGGAAAGGCCCCAGCGAAAGCATTTCGGAGCCGTCGTCGCGATCAGCGAGGGCGTCGCGCTGCCAGGTCTGAAAGCGGTCGGTGTCGCTCATGCGATTGCCCGACCTTAATGCACTTGGTTCGCCTACGCTGAGGTCGAATGTTGCTGCTGCGCACGTTCTTGCCCCTCCTGAGGTGCACGTGAGCACTCGCCCCGCCGCGGCCGGCGCAGAGAACGCGTTTGCGGCCGACCTCTTCAGCGGCCTGCCGAAGCGCTATGACCTGCTGGCGGAAGTCCTGTCGTTCGGTCAAAACGGGCGGTGGCGCAGCGAGCTGGTTACGCAGATCGCATCGTCTGCACCGAAGACCATTCTCGACGTCGCCACCGGCACCGCCGGCGTCGCCATCGCGCTGGCCAATCGAACGGACGGCGAGGTGACGGGCGTCGACCTCACCGAATCAATGCTCGCGCGTGGCCGTCAGCGCGTTAGTGCCGCCGGCCTCAAACAGCGCATTCGGCTCCAGGTCGCGCGAGCCGAAGAGCTGCCATTCCCCGATGCCACTTTCGACGCCGTCTCCTTCACCTATCTCTTGCGATACGTGCGTGACCCCGCGGCCACACTTCGCGAGCTGGCGCGAGTCCTCCGCCCGGGCGGAGTGCTCGCCAGCCTCGACTTCTTCGTGCCACCGGCCCGCGCGTGGCGTGCAGCGTGGTGGCTCTACACGCGAACGGTCCTGCCTCCCGCCGGTCTGGCTCTCGGCGGCCCGGAGTGGTGGCGAGTCGGTCGATTCCTGGGGCCCAACATCTCGTCGTTCTATGACGGATGGCCGCTGAGCCGGATCGTCCATGGGTGGGAGGCCGCAGGCATGGCAGGCGTGCAAGTCAAAGCGATGAGCGTTGGCGGCGGCCTCGTGATGTGGGCTCGCAAAGGCTCAGATGGCACCCGTGATGCCTGAGACCCTCGCCCCCGCGTTTTACGCGGCGCGTTCTGGCGGCTGGCGCCGAGACCTGTGGGCCGTGCTCCATCCGCCGTATACCGCCTGGCACCTGTCTTATGTGGTCATCGGGGCGAGTCTCGCTCCGAAGCTCGATGTCGTGCGCCTGATCGCGACGCTCCTGGCTTTCTTCCTGGCGGTCGGCATCTCAGCTCACGCGCTCGACGAGCTGAAGGGCCGGCCGCTCGGTACGGAGATCCCGCGTGCTGTGCTGATGACCGCCGCGGCGCTTGGCCTGGTTGGGGCTGTCGCGCTCGGAGTCGCCGGTCTGACGCGGCTGGGCATCGGTCTGCTGCCCTTCATCGCCTTGGGCGTGCTGTTTGTTTTCGCGTACAACCTCGAGCTGCTTGGTGGCAAGCTGCACGGTGACTTCTGGTTCGCGCTGTCCTGGGGAGCGTTCCCCGTGCTGACTGCCTATTTCGCACAGACCGGCCGCCTCTCGATTGGCGCGGTGGCCGCCGCCATTGCAGCTTTTGCGCTGTCCTTCGGGCAGCGGAGCCTCAGCACTCCCGCCCGACTGTTGCGCCGCCGCAGCAGGTCGGTGAGCGGGAGCGTGACGATGCGCGACGGCTCGGCGGTCGAGCTCGACGAGGCGACTTTGCTCCGTCCCCTCGAGCAGGCTCTTCAGGCGTTCTCGTGGGGGGTGGTCACGCTGGCCGTCGGAATGGCAGCGTCGAAGCTCTTATGACGCGGTATGATGCATTGTGTCAATGAGGTCATCTGACGTACCCGCGCCCAAGCCGCTCCTGCGCGGCTGGTCTCACGGACTGGCGGCGCTGGTGTCAATTGCCGGGCTCGTCGCCCTGATCGTGGTCACGCGACACGACCCCGCAAAGCTCGCGTCGATGATCGTTTACGGCACCGGTCTGGTCCTCCTGTTCGGAATCAGCGGCACCTACCACATCGTCAACTGGCCGCCCAGGGTGAAAGACTGGCTGCGCCGCGCGGACCACGCGATGATCTTCGTTTTCATCGCGGCGACCTACACGCCACTTGTGTTCAACGTCCTCGATGGGTGGTGGCGCACAGTCGTGCTGGTTGCGATCTGGATTTGTGCCGCGGCAGGAGTCGCCGGAGCGGCGCCGTTCCTGCGCATCCCTCGCCGCTTGCTGGCCGCGCTCTATCTCGCGATGGGGTGGCTCGCACTGGTTGCGCTCGTTCCGCTGACCGCCGCGCTCGGCTGGGCGGCTGCCCTGCTCATGGCATTGGGCGGCCTGCAGTACTCGCTGGGCGCCGCCGCCTATGCGTTCAAGAAGCCGCGCTTGTGGCCGCGTGTATTCGGCTACCACGAGGTATTTCACGTCGCTGTGATCACAGCCAGCATCACGTTCTACGTGGTCGTGCTCAACTACGCCGTCCCATTTCACCGCGCCGGCTGACGAGGACGATCTAGACCGGAAGCACTCCGTGCTTGCGATCCAGGCGCGGTGTCGTTCTAGTCGAGTAGGCGTGGAACCTGGCAATCAGGGCTGCGCGAAGGTCGTCCGGCTCGACCACGTCGTCCACGATCAGGTTGGCGGCAAGCTTGTACAGGTCGACGTCCTCGCGGTATTCGTCCTCGAGCTGCTTACGGCGCGCCGCCCTCTCGTTCTCAGGCAGCTCCGCCAGCTTGTTGAAGAACACCGCGTTGACAGCAGGCTCCGGTCCCATCACGGCGATCTGCGCCGATGGCAGCGCGATCACGCAGTCGGTATCGAATGCAGGGCCGGCCATTGCATAGAGGCCCGCGCCGTAGGCCTTGCGCACGATGACTGAGATCTTCGGCACCGTCGCCTCCGAAACCGCGCTGATCATCTTGGCGCCGTGGCGAATGATGCCTCGCTTTTCGACGTCGGTGCCGATCATGAAGCCCGGTACGTCTGCCAGGAAGAGCAGCGGGATCTCGAACGCATCGCAGAGCCAGATGAAGCGCGCGGCCTTGTCGGCGGAGTCGCTGAACAGCACGCCGCCCTTCTGCATCGGCTGGTTCGCCAGAATCCCGACCGCCTGCCCGTCAAGCCGAGCCAATCCCGTCAGCAGCTCCTTCGCGAAGAGCTTCTTCACCTCGACCCAGCTGCCCTCGTCGATCAACGCATCGATCACCTTGCGCATGTCGTACCCGCGGTTCGCCTCCGCGGGGATCAGGTCGGCGATCGGTTTTCCGGCGCGAGGCCCCTTGGCAGCAACCGGCAACGGTTTCTCGCCGGATCGCTGAGGCATGAACTGGAAATAGGAACGGGCGAACTCGATCGCTTCTTTGTCGTCTGCGACAAGCGCGTCCCCGCAGCCGCTTTCGGTGCAATGCATGCGCGCTCCGCCCAGCTCCTCGAGGCTCACCTTCTCGCCGACCACCACCTCGACCATCCGTGGGGATCCCAGGTACATGGAGGCGTTGCCCTCGACCATGATCACGACGTCGCAAAAGGCCGGGATGTAGGCGCCGCCCGCGGCCGACGGGCCGAACAGCAGGCAGATCTGCGGTACCTGCCCTGACAGCTGGACCTCGTTGAAGAAGATGCGGCCCGCATGGCGCCTGCCGGGGAACATGTCGATCTGGTCCGTGATCCTCGCGCCGGCGGAGTCGACGAGATAGAAGAGGGGGACGCGGATGCGCTCCGCCGTCTCCTGGATTCGAATGATCTTTTCGACGGTCCGAGCGCCCCAGCTCCCAGCTTTCACTGTCGGGTCGTTGGCCATCACTGCGACCTGGCGGCCGTCGATCATGCCCAGCCCGATGATGACGCCATCCGCGGGCAGCTCGTCGGCGAGCACGTTCGCGAAGAGGCCGTCCTCGATGAACGAGCCGTTGTCGAGCAGCAGGTCCAAACGCTCGCGCGCGGTGAGCTTGTTTTGCTCCCGGAGCTTAGGGAGGTAGCGAGTGCCGCCCTTGAGCGCCTTTTCGCGAAGCTCACGCTGCCGCGGATTGCTCACTTAGTGGCCTCCGGAGCTGGACACTATCTGCCTCTGAAGTCCGGCTCGCGATTCTCGAAAAACGCCTTGATGCCTTCCTTCGAGTCCTCGCTCAGAGTGACCAGGGTGAGCTGGCTGTGAAGGTACGCGAGCGCGGCGTTGAACTCCATGTCCTGCTGACGGTAGAACGAGTCCCGCCCAAGGCGCATCGCCACCGGCGACTTCTTTGCCAGCTTGTCGACGATGTCCTTGACCGCTCCGTCGAGCTGGTCGTGAGGCACCACCCGGTTGATCAGCCCGAACGCCTCCATCTGGGTCGCTGTCCAGCGGTCGCCCAACATCTCCATCTCGAGCAACACTTTGCGTGGCAGGTTTCGGGCCAGGATGGCCTGGATCATCATCGGCCAGATTCCAACGTTGATCTCAGGCGTGCCGAAGGTGGCGGTGTCAGTTGACACGAGGAGGTCGCACGAGCAGGCCAGACCCAGGCCGCCCGCCAGCGCATGTCCGTTGATGCGCCCGACAATCGGCTTTCCGAGACCCGCCATCAGAGCGAAGAGGTCAACGAAAAGATCGCGACTGCGATGACGCTCTAGATCGGTCATGCCTGCGTCGAAGCTGGTCAGGTCGGCACCCGCGCAAAACGCCCGATCGCCGGCGCCGGTCAGCACGACAACGCGGACGGCCGGCTCGTGCTGGCACCACCGAAATGCGGCTGCCAGGTCCCGGAGCATCACGGCGGACAGTGGGTTGCGCTGTTCGGGCCGGTTGAGAGTGATCGTGGCGACGTGGCCTTCGACCGCCAGGAGCGCCTGGTCTAGAGGTGGAAATTCAGCCAATGCCGTAATCGTAGGCCGCGGCGCCTGGATACCCCGTTTCGGGTAACCAAACGGAGGTCGGCAACCCACGATTTGCCGCCTGCTTGGCAGCATTTCCTAGGCATTTCTTCACAAAACTCCTTCGCCCACGGCACCGGCGGTACTCAGGACGTTAGCGAATCTGCAACCGCTCCTGTCACCCAAAGTTAGGACAGCAATCGCTTAAACGGTATAATCCGCCCGATCGAGATCCATATGAAGGCGAGGCATCGTGAAACCGGCGACGCACCGTTCATGTCGCCCAACGACTCTGGCATCGACCTGGACAAGCCGATTTTCACGCTCAGTGTGGCTTCGGAGATCCTCGAGACGCATCCTCGAACTCTGATGATGTACGAGCACCTGGACATGATTCGGCCCAAGCGGACGGTCACCAATCGCCGCCGCTACTCGCGCCGGGACGTGATGAAGCTGCAGGCGATCCAGACACTCACCCGGAAGCATGGAGTCAACCTCGCAGGCGTTCGCTACATCTTGGCGCTGCTCAAGCGCCTTCAAAATGCCGGAGTCGAAGCACCGGAGGGATTGAGGAACCTGGATGTGACCCTACTCGACGTCTAAGTACCAACCCGCAATCGCGGGCTGAGTTTCAGCAACGGATGGAGCATATGTCGAAGAAAAGAAGGCGTTTAGAGATCAAGGTCGAGCCCCTGCCGCTTCCGTTCCAGGATGAGATGGCGTCGTGCCCGGTATGCGGTCGTGATGCCGGGGCAATCGGGAGGCGTCACCTCCAGATCGTCTTTCGCTGTGAAGGCTGCAAGGTTGTCTTCAAGCGAAACCGCAGCTGGCCATATGTCTACTAACTCCGCGCGGCGCTAAGCGCTTTCGACTTGCGCCGTCAGGGTTTCGTACGCTGAAGGCGTGAGAAGGCGGACGGCTTTGCTTGGGGTTGTGGCCGGGCTGGCCACGGTTGCGATCGCCGAGGTCGTCAAGCCTCGGGGTGGCACCTCCTTGCTCCTCGACTGGGACGAGGTGCGCCAGACTGCACGGGCGCGACTGGCTGATCCCGCGGCCTTCCCGGCGACCCTCGCCGCCGCCGCCAAGAGCTACCGGTCGATGGCGGCCAAGCTCGAGAAGCCGCTGCTCGAATTCGTGGGCGGGCTTCCCGCCGGCGTGAAGCTTCCCGCCTTCCAGGCTCTGGACCGCGAGGGCTGGCTGGACCTGAACCTCGGCATCATGCGGCGGGTGGTCGACCCCGTCCTGGACAAGGGTCGGCTCCCCAACTCATTGATCGTCGACTTTGGCCGCACAGGGCTCGACCACTACATGGCGCTGATGCTCGCTTTCCTGGGCCGCCGCGTCCTCGGCCAGTACGACCCGCAGCTGATGGGCGTGGAACCTATCGACGATGCCGGCCTTTACCTGGTGGAGACCAACGTCGATGACTGGGGCCACGCGGCCACGCTTCCGGACGATGATCTGAGGCGCTGGCTCATCCTCCACGAGATGACCCACGCGTGGCAGTTCGCCGCCCACCCATGGTTGCGCGAGCACATGGAGCAGTCGATGCGGGTCCTCCTCGACACCGTGACGCAGAAGATCTCGCCCGCTGCGAGGATTGCAGCTTTTGCGGGCGTCCTGCCGTCGCAGTGGAAGGTGATGCGGCAGATGCAGGGCACCATGTCGCTGATCGAGGGTTACAGCAACCTCGTGATGAACGAGCTCGGCGCCACGCTGCTTCCCGGCTTCGCCGAGCTGGAGGGGGCCTATCGAAAGCGAAGCTCCAACAAGAGCGTGCTCGACCAGTTGATCTGGAAGCTGACAGGCCTCGACCTGAAGCTCCAGCAGTACAAGAAGGGCGAGGCCTTTTGCCGCGCCGTCTACGACGCCCACGGTATGAGCGCTCTGAACCTGGCTTGGAAGGGACCGGACCAGATGCCGCAGCTGAACGAGCTGGCCGACCCAGAGCGTTGGTATCGAAGGGTGGCCGGCTAGCTCCTACGTCTCTTCTTGAGCGGTTTCCTCGCTCATCGGCACGATCGCGACCGGTAGCTCGGAGATGTCGAAATAGCGCACCGGTTTGGACATTCGCTTGGCGATCCCGACCTGCACTTTCACACCAAGCGACATGTGCCCGAAGATCCATACCTCGTCGCATCGGGCCAGCAGGTTGTTCATCGCCTCCCGGACGATCTCCTTGGAGACGGTGTGCATGAGGTAGTAGTCGAAGAGCATGAAGGGGCTGACCGGCACCATCCCCGAATCGAGCACGAACTTCTGGATGTGTGTGCGCCAGTAAAAGACCTTGTTCGACATCGCCACATAGACGAGCCGTTTGGGGTGACGCAGCGTTTCCTCGGCCTGGTCTCTCGCCGTCGGTTTCGTCGCCGGCTGGAAGATTCGCTCGAGGATGTCTTCTGCAGCCTTCCCCGAGATCGTAGCCATGGGTCGGCCTATCCTATCAGCCGTGTCAGAACACTCCGCCGCCGCACCGGCCGACCGATTTCGCCTCGACGGGCGCGTCGCGGTCGTCACGGGCGCCAGCCGCGGCATCGGTAGCGCGATCGCCGAGGCGCTCGCTGAGCAGGGCGCGCAGGTCGTCCTCTCGAGCCGCAAGCAGGCGGATCTAGACGTTGAGGCTGAGCGAATCAACGCCAGGTTTCCCGAGCGGACGGTGGCGATCGCGGCTCACGCCGGCAAGACGGAGGACCTCCGGCATCTTGTTGATGAGGTCATGTCGCGCTTCTCAAGGATCGACATCCTCGTCAACAATGCGGGGACCAACCCTTACTTCGGGCCGGTGCTTGGCGCGGACTTAGGCGCCTGGGACAAGACGTTCGAGGTCAACCTCCGGGGCGTGTTCCAGCTGACCAAGCTCGTGTACGACGCCTCGATGGAGAAGAGCGGTGGCGCTGTCGTCAATGTCGCCAGCATCGGCGGGCTGAGGCCGGGCTTAGGCCTGGGTGTCTACAACATCACGAAGGCGGGGGTCATCATGCTGACGCGGCAGCTCGCGCGGGAGCTGGGCGGCAAGGTTCGGGTCAACGCTGTCGCCCCAGGCCTCGTGAAGACGCGCTTCGCCGAGGCGCTGTGGGGGAACCAAGCCATCCTGGAGAGGGTCCTGGCCTCCAATCCGATGGGCCGGATCGGGATGCCTGACGAGATTGCGGGAGCCGTTGCGTTC
>PLYD01000230.1 GCA_003151665.1 Candidatus Dormiibacterota bacterium | reverse complement strand
ACCATGCCCAGGCCGAAGCCCGTCAACAGCGTGCGGCCGTCATCGGCAAGAAGGATGTTCGCGGGCTTGACGTCGCGATGAACAGTGGCACGCTTGTGCGCGTAATCGAGCGCGCTTGCGATCGGCCGCAGCAAACCGATCACACCCAACGGCTCATACCGGACACCGTCACCGAACACCGAGTCGAGAGTGCGCCCATTGATCATCTCGGTTACGAGGTACGGTGAATCACCCTCGTACGCAAGCTCGTAGAGGCGCGGGATCGCTTGATGCTCGAGCGCGACGTATGACCGGAGCTCGAGCATGAAGCGGCGCGAGAAGCTGACATCGCGAGCAACCGCTGCTTCTATCGTTCGTAATGCGACCTTTCTGTGCAGGCGCGGGTGCTCCGCCTCGTAGACGACGCCGAGGCTGTCGGTCTCGATCTCGCGCAGGATGCGGTATCCGCCTACGTGTTGACCGTTGCCATTGCTGCTCATGTCAACCCGCTCGCCATGAAAAGTGAACTCTAGGCCACCTGATGGTCAACAAGTCTGGTGTCGGCGAGAGGACTCGAACCTCCACGTCCAGCCGGACACCAGCTCCTAAGGCTGGCGCGTCTGCCATTCCGCCACGCCGACATCCCAGTGATTATTTACCTTCGCTCATCCGAAGTTCTGTATGTCCACGGGCTCGATCTCATCCGCGGTAGCGAAATCGAAGATCTGCGAATAGAAGTCGAGCTCGCCTTCGATCGAGCGCCTGATGTTCTTGGCCTGGCGGAAACCATGCTGCTCACCCTGGAACGGCAGATACGCATACGGCAGCTTCTTCCTCTCGCATACGGCGACGAACTCTTCGGCCTGGCTCGGCGGCACGACTTTGTCCTCGAGCCCCTGGAACAGGATGACCGGGCAGTTGAGGTCGTCGGCGAAGTTGACGGCGGATCGCTCGCGATACAGGTCGGCTCGCTCCGGATAAGGACCGACGAGGGTGTCGAGGTACCGCGATTCGAACTTGTGCGTGTCCTTGACGAATGTGACGAGGTCGCCGATTCCGAAATGGCTCGCGCCGGCATTGAAGAAATTACGTTTCGTCAACGCGACCAGCGTCGTGAATCCACCGGCCGAGCCACCAGTGATTGCGACCCGCTTGCCATCTGCGAGGCCACGGCCGACGAGGTAGCGAGCGGCGTTGACGCAATCGTCGACGTCGACCACGCCCCAATTGCCGTTTAGGCGCTGGCGGTATGCGCGCCCGTAACCGGATGACCCGCCGTAGTTGACGTCGACGATGCCGAAGCCGCGGCTCGTCCAGTACTGGAACTCGAGGTCGAAGCTGGAGCCGACCGCACTGGTCGGGCCGCCGTGGCTGTGCACGACCAGTGGCGGCTGCTCTCCCGGCGGGCCCTCGTAATCCTTGTTTTTGGGCGGGTAGTAGAACGCATGGGCCGTCAAGGGGTCCTCGGTCGGAAACTCGATCGCCTGCGGAACGCTGAAGTAGCCCGGATCGATGTGCGCCGGATTGGAGACCTTGACGACCTCCTGGGCGCCGCTGTCGACGTCGACGACGAGGACCCGCTCTGAGAGGGTGGGCGACGCGGCGACCGTCGCCATTCGCCTGTCGTTGACAACGACGCCTCGGAGGTCGGTATATAGAAGCTGGATCTGCCTCAGCTTCCCGGTTGCCGTGTCGAGGAGCCCCAGTTTCGTGCCGCCGGCCTCCGAGTACAGACATACGATCTCGCCGGAGCCGGCGAAGCCGTACCTGGTCATTCCGAATGCCCACTGCGGCACCCCGAACTCCGCCTCACGGCGGCAGACCGGCTCGTCGAACTCGCCGCGAACTCGATAGATGTTCCACCAGTCATTGCGATCCGAGATGAAGTACAGCTCNNGGAGATCGCATTGCCGTCAGCGTCGAGCTCGCCGACCCAGAGCTCGGTGCCGTCCCACGGCATGTTCGGATGTTTCCACGTCAGCCACGCAAGGCGCTTACCGTCCGGGCTGAGCTTGGGCGAAGAGTAGAAGTCGTTGCCGCCGGCAACAGTGATGGCGTCGCGATCGCCTTTCCAATCCAATGCGACCAGCGTGTTCACGGCTTCGGATGCGCCGGTCGTGTGATCTTCGCGCACTGCAAATATTCGCCGCCGCTCAGCATCGACGAGCAGGTCCGCGTGCCGGACATCGACAGCAGGTGTGATCGCAACCGGGGCGCCGTCGCGTTCCTGGATGTAGATGCGCTGATCGTCAAAGTTGGCGAACCACACTGTTCCGCCGCTCACCGCGAACTCGCCGCCTCCGTATTCGTGTACGCGCGTCCGTGCGTTGAAGCCGACCGGCGTCACGTCCGTGTTGGCGCCGTCGCTGCGGCGGACGATCACCTGGCGGCCGGCCTCGGTCGGCCTCAGCTCGGTCCAGTAGAGATCGTTGCCATCCCAGCGCGAAATGCCCCTGCCGAGCGATACCGTGCCGTTGAGAAGCAGCTCGATGGTGATCGGCGACGCCCACGATCCGAAAGGCGCAACCCTCCGATCACTCACGATTGCTGNNGCCGGGCGCCGCTCGCCCCGATCGGATGGCCGATCGCAACCGCCCCGCCGTTGACATTGACGCGCTCCTCGTCCAACTCGAGCATGCGGGTCGCATTGAGTGCAACTGCCGCAAAGGCTTCGTTGATCTCCACCAGGTCCAGGTCGCCAGCAGCCAGCCCGGCCTTCTTCAGCGCGTTGTTCAGCGCGAGCGCCGGCACGGTGTGCAACCAGGCGTACCGGTCGGCGCTCATCCCGTGGGCGACAATCTCCGCCAGCGGCTTCAGATTGAGCGCGCGAGCCCGTTCCTTTGACATGACCACGACCGCGGCTGCCCCGTCCGATATCTGCGACGCATTGCCTGCAGTGATGGTGCCTGTTGGCCGGAAGGCCGGCGACAGCTTGCCGAGCGACTCGTCGGTGGTCCCAGGGCGCACGCCCTCGTCACGCTCCACCTTTACCGGCTCTCCTCGCCTTTGCGGAATGGCCACTGTGACCACCTCGCCCGCCATCGTGCCGCTTTCCCACGCGCGCTGGGCTCGCTGGTGCGAGCGCGCGGCCCAGGCGTCCTGCTCTTCGCGGCTGATCTCCAGCTCGCGGTTGACGTCGTCCGAGCTCGCCCCCATGTGCTCTTTCAGAAAGGTCGACCAGAGGCCATCGTGGACCATGGAGTCGACCATCTCAGAGTTGCCCATGCGAGCGCCAAAGCGAGCCTTCGGCACCAGGTAAGGAGCTTCCGACATCGACTCCATCCCGCCCGCGACCACCACCTCCACCTCGCCGGCGCGAATCAGCTGATCCGCGAGCGCGATGGCGTTCAGCCCCGACAGGCACACCTTGTTGATGGTGATTGCGGGAACCTCCTGGGGAATGCCCCCCTCGATCGCCGCCTGGCGGGCGGTGATCTGGCCGGCGCCGGCCTGGAGAACCTGCCCCATGATCACGTAATCGACCTGGCTGGCAGCCACTCCGCTGCGCTCCAGGGCCGCCCGGATGGCGTGGCCGCCAAGGGTGACCGCCGTCACATCTCTGTAAGCTCCGCCAAATTTGCCGAAAGGAGTGCGCGCGCCCGCTACGATCACCGAAGGCATACGGGCAGTCTAGGGGGAGGAGAGTCGCCAATATGAGGAATGCCTTGTTGGCCGTCGATCTCCAGAACGACTTCGTGGAGGGGGGCGCCTTGCCCGTTCCCGGCGGCACCCAGGTCGTGGCCCACGTCGCGCGCCACATCCGCCACTTCCGCAGCGAGTACGCCTTCATCGTGGCGACCCGCGACCTCCATGAGGATCCCCCCGACCACTTCTCGGACCAGCCTGACTACATCAAGACCTGGCCGCCGCACGGCGTCAAAGGGACAGCTGGGGCAGTTCTCTGCACCCCGATCTCAAACCTGGTCAGGGAGAAGATCATCCAGGCCGTGGTGGACAAGGGCCGGCACGCCGCCGCATATTCGGCGTTCGAGGCGCAGGATATACACGGTCACCTGCTGGTTGACGTCCTCAGGGAGCAGCGCGTAGATCACATCGACATCTGCGGCCTGATCACCGAGTACACGATTCTCGCCACCGCGCTCGACGCGCGAAAGCACGAGTTCCAGGTCCGGGTCCTCGTCAACCTTTGCGGCGCCGCGAGCCCGGAAGCGGGCCAGCGCGCGTTCGAGGAGATGAAGGCAGCGGGCTGCCAGCTGATGGCGGCATCAGCGCCATAGATATGACAGAGAACCAGACTGTTCCCTCTCGTCGCCGGGTCGGCTTCGCCGACGCGGTTGCTCTCCTTCCCGGGATTGCATTTATCGACGAATTAGTTCCTCCACGCCACGATTGGGAGCGCCGAAAAACAAAGTCATGGCCGGGGGAACCCCGGTCAACCCTGCCGCGCTAGTAGAAAGTAAAGGACCCGGCACCAGCCGAAGCAGGTGCCGGGGTGGTTGTTTACTTGCGGCTTCGAGACTTGGCTGGTGGGGCGTCGTACTTGAACGAGACGTTCAGCCGGACTCGGTACTTGGTGACCTTGCCGTCTTCGATGGTCATGTCTTGCCTGACGACCTCGGCGACGCGGAGATCACGCAGGGACTTCGATGCAGTTTCGACGGCACTCTTCGCGGCCGCCTCCCACGATGTGCTGCTGGTCCCCACCAGCTCGGTCACTCTGTAGACGCTGTCGGCCATGGCTACCTCCCCTTTCAACGTTGCTGAATCAACGGCAATTGTCGCGCGGAACTCTCACTTCCGCACCCGCCCGATATTGCGCAGGTCGGAGAGGGCGTCGGCCAGCTTTGCCGCGACCACGTCCGGGTGCTCGCCGTCCAGGTAGATGATCTGCTCGGTGATGCCAAGCTCGTGATAGCGGGCGCATTGCTCGACCAGCTTTGGGGCATCGCCGCCGTCCCACCGCAGCTGGATCGAGCGCCGGATCTCCGACGTGTCGCGGCCGATTGCGGTGCAGGCCTCCTCGAGGATCTGGATGAGCTCTGAGACCCGGTCGGGCTCGCCACCGCCGATGTTCCACACGTCGGCATGCCGGGCGACGAGGCGGATCGTGCTAGGACCCGAAGCTCCGATCCAGATTGGTGGATGCGGTTTCTGGATCGGCTTGGGGTTGGCGATCGCGTCGGTCATCTTGTAGTAGCGGCCGTCGAAGTTGGTCCGCTCCTCGGTCCACAACGATTTGATGATTCTCAACGACTCGCTTAGCCGCCCAACCCGGTGGTCGAGGCCTTCGACCCCGTACATGGAGTGCTCGATGGCCGCCCAGGCGGCGCCGACGCCGAACTCGAGGCGGCCGCCGGACAGGTGGTCGACAGTGACCGCGAGCTTGGCCAGGAGCGCGGGGTTGCGGTAGGTGTTGCCGGTGACCATGCAGCCGATTCGCACGCGCTTGGTGGCCTCCGCCATCGCGGCCTGCAGCGCCCAACCTTCGTAGACCGGGCGGTCGGGGCCGCCGGGCCCGATGGACGCGAGGTGGTCGAAGTCCCACACGTGGTCGAATCCGCTTTCGTCGGCCAGGCGCCACACGGTGCGAAGCGCCTCGACCGTCGTGTCCTGGCCGGACAGCTTCATGCCAAACCGCAGCGGGTGTGTCATCAGGTGCGGAGTCGGGTCGGCTGGACCCGAAGAGCGATGTGGTATTGCCGGGCGAAGCTCTCGGGTGTCCAGTCGTAGCCCTTGATCAGGCGCGCGTACTTGCGAATGTAGCTCGGGACTTTGTGTGCAAGGGGATGCCGCTTCAGACGCGTCGCTTCGCCATCGATGCGGACGACATCGTCGCCGTCAGGGGTCGTGTTGAAATGCAATTGGACCTTCGGGTTGGCCTCGATGTCGTTGACCTTCTGGCCTGGCAGTGAGTAGATGAGGAACGACTTGCCGTCCCACAAAAACCACACTGGCACCGCGTGCGGCCGGCCATCGCGGCCGCCGGTTGCAAGCCAGATGATCAGCTCCTTCTCCAGGCGTTTCTGCACGCGCTTGCCTTCGGGACTGGTCGTGTCGAGCAGCGGTTTCTTACGCGTGGCCATGTCTATTTGCAGCGTACAGGAGGCCGACCGCAATACGCGGTTTGCCGGCGATTGGAAAGTGGCAAAGTAGAGACGTGAAGAAGATGGAATCGGTGAAGAAGTCCGAGGCGGAGTGGAAGCGCGACCTGACCCCCACGCAGTACCACGTGCTGCGCGAGAAGGGCACAGAACGACCGTTCACAGGTGAGTACTGGGACACCACCACCCCGGGTGTTTACCTCTGCGCCGGCTGTGGCGCCAAGCTGTTCGAGTCGGAAACCAAGTTCGACGCCCACTGTGGCTGGCCAAGCTTTTACGCTCCTGCCGAGGACGCGCCTGTCGCCGAACATGTCGACCGCAGCCTCTTCACGGAGCGGACCGAGGTCACGTGTGCCAACTGCGGAGGGCATCTGGGCCACGTGTTCAATGACGGTCCCGAGCCGACCGGCCTGCGCTACTGCATCAACTCCGTTTCGATCAAGCTCGAAAAACTATGAGAGGGAACCCCCGGCCAACCCTGCAACGTTAGTACGTATTAACCTGGGCGCCGGCCCGTTTCCAGCAGCACCTTGACGATGGGGCTCGCCTCCTTCGGCTGCCACGCCCGGTAAGCCTCACGCAGCGGGACCGGCCACTCGACGTCCAGGTCGACCCTGGTGCCAGGCGCGCCCGCTCCGGCCAGGACGCGCAGCGCCAGCTCGAGAACATGACGCCGCATCGACTCATCGCCCGGCATCCCAAAAGAGTGGCCATAGGGAAACTCGACACCAACCACGCGCGGCGCGAGCCGCTCCTCAGCCAAGGCCGGCATCATCGTCACGACCACCGTCGGGATTCCGGCCCTTTCGATCCATCGTGCCAGCACGGGCACGTTCGAGCAGCAGTCGGGTCAAGCGGGAGCGAGGATGAGGCCGTCCACGCCCTGACTCCTCAGGTGCGCGATCACCTCGCCGGCAGTCGTGTCGCGCCAGCCCTCGAGGGTTCGCTCCTGATAGCCCATCACCGAGACGTGCTCGGTCGCGGCGCTGCCGATGACTCGATCGGCCGCCAGCCGTTCGAGAAGATGTGCAGGCAAAGAAATCTCGGGATCAGCGATCAGGTCCACGTCATTGATATGTAGGTGGGCGACTCCCAGGTCCGACGCCTTTGAGGCGGCCGGAATCGCACGCCAGCTGGGGTCACCCCATTCGGGATTGGCACGTTCGCGCTCGACATCAAAAGATGGCTGGGATCTCTTCAGGTACAGGCCGGCGGAAGTGAGCAGGGCGATGCGTGATTCCTGCAGGCGCTTCTCAAAAGGAGCCCACACCAGCTTGTCTTCGCCGGCAAACGGCCCGCGTCCTTCGTAATAGGAGCGGAAGCTTCGCGGGAGAAATCGGTAGCTGTCGACCTTCATCTGTTCGTTGCTACCAGCCGCCGGCCAGCTCGCCCACCGACCCGCCGACCTGGATTGACGATGGTATGTCTCCTTCGTGCGCATACGCGAGACGGATGTTGATGAAGCACGAATACGGTCTCGGAGATGTTCATCTCCTTCGCGATGCGCTGCATGACCTCGCCTGGAATTCCTTCAGCGTCCAGGACCACGGCGAGCTGGTTCCCTGCCAAGGGCTTGTCCGTGAAGACGTCAACAACGTGGATCACATACCGCTTGCCGCCCGCGCGTTTCTCGCTCATCTCGGAATGATCATGCAGGTGCTGGTGCCGTGGGCCAGGAGCCGAGGATCATCATCGCAAAACCTCCATGCACCACGCCGATCGGATTGTAGAGGTACTCGCCCGCCTCGCCGCGGAAGATGGCCTTGCCCTTTTCGACCTCGGCCCCGGTGATGCCCATCGTGCTCATGATCGGAGGCGGAGGCAGCTCTCCCGAAACGACAGCCTTCATGAAATCGAGGCCTGACATGCCCGCCGCAGCAGGCAGTGCGGCCAGCGGATCCGTCCAGGTCACCGTTCTCGTGCGTGTGTTCGAGTCGGTCACGTCATCACTGAATACCGCGCTCAGCCACCAAGACTTCCCTCAACCTCCAGTGTCGAGAGGATGGCCAGCACGCCAAGTGCGGCAATCGCCACTCCGCTGAAAGCGCTGATGCCTCTCAAAACCCTCGGCGTCACCCGAGCCCTCAGCCCCGCCCCGACGCCGGCCACGATGCACCACCAGGTTGCTGAGCCCGCGAACACGCCGGCCACGATCAGGGCTGGGGGTAGGTAGCCGTCGCCGATACCAATCCCAAGGGAGGCGACGAGGGCGGCGAAAGAGATGATGGTCGCCGGGTTGGTGATGGTAAGCCCGAGCGTCGAGGCGTAAGCCACAGCCAGCCCAGCGCCGTCGAGGGTCGCCGCCGGATCGTTCTTGGGCCGGCTCACGACCGTGCGTATGCCAAGCAACACCAGGGCGGCGCCCCCGATCAAGGTGAGCCACAACCGTTCATCCACGAGCACAGAATTGATGGCGCCAATGCCGAATACTGCGAGGCCGGCGTAAAGCCCGTCGGCGGTGGCGACACCAAGTCCTGAGACGAGTCCGGTCCGCCAGCCGCGAGTGAGAGTGCGCCTAAGGCACAGAAAGAAGATGGGGCCCGGCGACGCCGCAACCACAAAGCCGAGGACGAAGCCTCGAATCAGCAGGCTGGACACCGCGGTCTCTCATCGGCGGCATTGTAAATGCAGGTCGGCTATGGGCTGTAGAGTCGAGCTTCGGATGAGGCGGTTGCTCCGGTCGCCATCGCTTGGGACCTTCCTCGCTTGAACCGCGTGACGCGGCGGAGGTTGTTCGGTTACGGGGCAGCGGCAGCCGCTCTCCTTCTTGTCTTGTTGCTTGCGATTGCCGCGTTCCTGGCCATGCAGGTCACCTTTCGCAACCCAACGCCGAGCGCTGCAGTTCCTGCCGTCAACTGCTCCCCCGCTCCCTGCGCCGACGTCCAGGATTTCACGCTGTGGGTCTCAAACCTGAAGGTCGATGGCGACCTCGTGAGCATGCAGGTCACATTCAAGAATTCGAGCAGCGCCACTCACGCGTCCCCAGAAGACCTCCAGGTGATCGACTCGAAGCTGCACAGCTCCGGCCTGGTCACCGATGCGCCCGGATGTCAGACATGGAGCCGACACGAGTTCAGCAACGGCGCCACGTTCGGGCCAACGAACGTGTGCTTCCGGGTGACCGCTGCCGCGCCGCCCCTCGTTCTGCGCTGGTCGCCTGACTTCGGGTTCTTCTGCTGCCAATCCGATATCAAACTTTCCTGACGCCTCGGAAACCAAGCGCTACGTCTGGCCGATTGGTGACGAGAGTTGTCACCCGCGCGTCGGCCATGAACCGAGCGATCTCGTTGGTCTCGTCAACAGTCCAGACCCAGACCGGCAGCCCCTTGCGCTTGCAATAGCCAAGCAGGCGGATGCGCGCGAGCTGCTGGTGCGCGGCGACGAAATCCGCGTGAGAGCGTTTCAACCGGGGTCCCGGAAAGAGCTCGGCGAGCCTTTCGGTCATCGTCGCCCAGGCGTGCGCATCCCTCATGTCCGTGCCGAGGGTGAGTCCGGCCTGGACGCCCGGAAACAGCTCCTTGACGGCTCGGATCGACTCGACCTCTCCCGTGGTGATGGCGAAGCGCGCGCCCGCCTTATGGGCAAGAAGGGTCCGCACGACGTCGCCCTCGTCACCCGGCTCCTTGAGGTCGACGTGGAGGCCCACCCGGCCCGCAACGACATCGAGGAGTTCGGCGAGCGTGAGGAGCTCGCCCCCGAGCTCGGCTTTCAGGTCCGCGTAAGCAAGGCTGCTCGTGGCACGTCCAGTCGGGGTCACACCGTCGTGGTAGTTGACGAAGGCTCCGTCCGCAGTGCGTCGTATATCGAGCTCGACGTAGTCGACGCCGAGCGCGATCGCGCGGTCGTAACGCTCGTCGGCGGGCAGCCCGGCGACGCCGCACGACCCTCGGTGAGCGCTGATCAGCGGACTCACTGCGCCACAGTAGTTGCCGCACCGGTCGGTATGCGGCGACACTGAGC
>PLYD01000122.1 GCA_003151665.1 Candidatus Dormiibacterota bacterium | reverse complement strand
CCCCGCCGGCTCGGATCACCGCCTGAAGCTTCGTGCCGTCCGACCCGGTGCCTGCGTGGTCGCTGGTGTCGGTCTCGATCAGCTCGAGCGCGGACTTGGGGCCCAGATACGTGATCTCGAAGGCGCGCCAGATCTCCTCGGGGGTGATCTCCTTGCCCGTGGTGTCAGTGATCCCCTGGATCACCTTCATGAACTCGATCTGTAGGCGGCGCGGGAGGTCCAGGTGATAGTCGTTCTTGAGGATGTAGGCGACCCCGCCTTTCCCTGACTGGCTGTTGACGCGGATGATCGCCTCGTACGTGCGGCCGACGTCATGGGGGTCGATCGGCAGGTACGGCACCTCCCAGACCTCGTTCTTGGATGCGGCCAGCGCCTCCATTCCCTTCTTGATGGCGTCCTGGTGCGAACCGGAGAAGGCCGTGTAGACGAGATCTCCCGCATACGGATGTCGCGGATGGATAGGCAGCTGATTGCACGCCTCGACCGTGCGACGCAGCTCATCGATGTTCGAGATGTCGAGCTCAGGCTCCACGCCCTGGCTGAACAGGTTCAGCGCCAGCGTGATCAGATCGACGTTGCCTGTGCGCTCGCCGTTGCCGAATAGCGTCCCTTCGACCCGCTCCGCCCCAGCCATCAGCGCAAGCTCGGTGGCCGCGACGGCGGACCCGCGATCGTTGTGCGGATGCACGCTCAAGATGAAGCCGTCACGCGACTTGATGTTCCGGTGGCACCACTCGATCTGGTCCGCATAAATGTTGGGCGTGCTCATCTCGACGGTCGCTGGCAGGTTGAGGATCATCTTGCGGTCGGGCGTCGGCGACCAGACGTCGATCACCGCTTCCGAGATCTCCTTGGCAAAGTCCAGCTCGGTGCCAGTGAAGCTCTCAGGCGAGTACTCGAACACGAACTCGGTCGACCGCTGGTCCGAGGCCAAACGCTTGATCAGCTCAGCGCCTCGGACTGCGATCCCGACGATGCCCTCCCGATCGAGACCAAATACCACCCGGCGCTGCAGCGCGGACGTCGAGTTGTAGAGGTGCACGATGGCCCGGCGCGCGCCGGCGACACTTTCGAAAGTGCGCTCGATCAGCTCGTCCCTGGACTGCGTCAGCACCTGGATGGTCACGTCGTCGGGGATCAGGTTCCCCTCGATGAGCAGGCGTACGAAATCGAAGTCGGGCTGCGATGACGAAGGGAATCCGACCTCGATCTCCTTGAAGCCCATCTTGATCAGCACGTCGAAGAGCCGCCGCTTCCGGTGGACGTCCATCGGGTCGATGAGCGCCTGGTTGCCGTCCCGCAGGTNNGATCTGGGAGAAATGAAAGACCTCCTGGGTCGACTAGACGCAGGAGGTCTCGCGAGCACCCGCCGGGGGCGCTCGCCTACGTAAGGAGCAGCTGGCCGGATCGTGGATCCGAGCTCATCGTCCGCTTATGGTGCCTGGAGTGGCTACCTTTTGTCCAGTCGCTCACTCACAAGAGGCGTGCCCGCCTTCAGTCGGCGAGCACCATGCAGGTCGTCGTCTTGATGACCCCGACGACCGCCTGGACGCCCGCCAGGATGTCTCTAAGCTCGGCCAGGTCCCGGGCGTCGATTGTCGCCACGACGTCGTAGTCGCCTGTAATCGCGTCCGCCGCGTTAACGCCCGGAACGCCCCTGATCGTCGTCGTCACGTTCAGCGACTGTCCGTGCAAAGCGTTGATGAACATGTATGCCTTCATTGCACTCTCCCGGTTATTAAAGCAGCGTCCGGTGAGTCAGAGATCCCGACGGCCCAGGAAGTGATTGGCAACCTGGGGGCGGCTGAGGTCGTAAACGGCGATCCGGTGGCCGGCCGCTGTGGTGAAGGAGCAGCAGGGACCCATCGGGATCTCAAGCGTCTGCGCCTTCTTCCAGCCACACGACTTCAGGTGCGCGAGCGCCGAATCCAGATTGTCGACTCGGTAGATCAGGATCGGTCGATCGCCGTCGAGGTGGTCGGTCAGCAGGATGTGTGGTGGGCCCTGGGTCAAGCGGACCATCGCCACCCGCGCCCCCATGCCCTCGACCGCGAAGCCGAGCTCGCCTCACTCGAGGTCTTTGGCGACGTCCGAGCTTGGCACGTACAGGTAGTCGAGCCGGATAAGGGGCGGTGAGCCGCCAGCCTTTAACGAAGGTGTCTTGTCAGGGCCTTTTCGCGGCATCGCCAGCTTCGCGGGGAGGGGAATCTTTCGCTTCGCCCTTCTCTTCGTCCCATCGCACTCCATAGATCTTCGCCAGGTCGGCCGGGAGCATCAGGTCCGGGTCGGCGCCCTTCAGAAGACCGCCTTGCTGGAGCGCTCGGACCACCAGGCCCGAGCAGATCCGGTGCTTCCGACGCATCAGCCTCAGGGGTACGCCGGTGAGCAGAAAGATCATCGCCCCGAAGGCGGAGATATAACCGAATCCCTGTCCAACCTCGGCGTTCGAGTAGTCAACCGCCCGCTTACGTCCTTCAGCCGAGAACTCAGAACCCAGCCTGACGAGGTGGTAGGTGTCCTGGGTATAGCGGGAGATGGGGTTGCGCCTGACTCCTGTGGTCTCCGCCTCGACCAACGCGCCGCCCTCGTCAACGATCAGCGCGCAGTGGCTCCAGTGGGCGTAGACCGCATCAGGTCCCCCGAACCGGAACTT
The DNA here is from genome assembly GCA_003151665.1 of Candidatus Dormiibacterota bacterium. The sequence continues at coordinate 49,018 of PLYD01000122.1, read as the reverse complement.
CTGTGCAAGCGTGATGAGCCACGCCATCGGGTTGTGCCGGTGGGCGAGGATGAAGTCACCCGGATCGAATTTTGAAGCGGTCTCGCCTGGACCGTACCGCTCGGCATGCGCCATGCCCTCAATCTAAGACACAGTGGGCGCCCGGAAAGCCGAGCGCCCACTTATTAATCAGACTTACCGAACTCCGGCGGCGGCGCGAACCTCGTTCAAGCAGCCGCTTTTGACGTCGTAGACGAATCCGCGCACGTTCTTCTTGTGCGGGATGAACGGGCTGGCCTCGATGCGTGCGATCGACTGCTTGACGTCGTCCTCAGCGCTGGCGAAAGCCTCCAGGGCGAAGGCGGGCCGGATCCCGACCTCTTTCTCGATCTTGCTCTTGACGTCGTCGTCTTTGAACGTGACCATGCCGCAGTCCGTGTGGTGGATCAGGATGATCTCGGTCGTGCCGAGAAGCCGCTGCGAGATGGTCAGCGACCGGATCGCGTCGTCCGTCGCCACCCCGCCCGCGTTTCGGATGACGTGCGCCTCGCCTTCGTGCAGACCGAGGATCTTATGCACGTCCAAACGTGCGTCCATGCAGGCAAGCACCGGGACGCCCTTGGCCGGCGGCAGCGGCAGGTCGCCCTTGGTAAAGGACTTGACGTAACTCTCGTTGTTGCGAAGCAGCTCTTCAGTAACGCTAATCTACGTGAACCTCCAAAAAATTCGATGGCGGATGGGAATGCCGAGAAGTGAGGAGAGGAACAAAGATCCCGGGCACGGCCGGGAGAACGGGCGGAGTTAGTTAGATCAGCCCGTACAGATCGCTGATGAGCAGCGACCGAGGTCCAAGGCGAGGCGACGAGTCAGAAGGATCCTCACTGCAGCCAACGATACCCGAACGCGGTACGCGGACGGCGTGGGTCACCGCCTGGCGAAGGGTGGTTGATAGAAGTCGTTCACCCGTGTGGCGCGCCCATCGAGCGCCACTTCGCTGAACTGGTAAAGGATCGCACCAGTCGGGGCGTAGACGGGACCCCATGGAAGCTCCAGGCAAAAGGCTCGCGACGCGCCACTCTCCGCGCTTTCCACGGCCCGACGCAGATCCGACAGCTCCAGCAGAAAAAGCTCGGCCACCTCGGCCACGGACGGCAGCAGCTCGGTGGCCGCGGAGCTGCTCCACATGACCACCGGCGTGATCGTGAAGCCGGACTGCGTGTCGTAGTCGTCGAGCAATCCGATGACCGCGTCGCTTTCGGCAAACAGGCCGAGCTCCTCGCTCAGCTCTCGAATCGCGCCGGCTTCGGGCGGTTCGCCGCTGTGTAGCTTGCCCCCAGGCAGTGCGAACTGCCCAGGGTGGCTCGCCAGGCCGGCGGCCCTGAGGAACATTGGTATGCACGCTTGGCCCTCTCGATTCTCGATGACCACGACAGCCACCGCCGCGGAGACGAGCGGCTCAGGCGCCACTACGCGCTCGAACCGGCCAAGCCTGGACACGATCGCATCGCGCAGGTCGCTCAGCTGCGAGGACGCCTCTTCTGCGGATCGTAGATCGGCAACACGTCCACCTTCGCGGGTACGGTGCCATCGCCAAAGGCAACCTCGAGCATCTGACCGATGTCCGAGTAGCGCGCATCCAGGATGGCGAGGCCGATCTGGCCGAATCGCGGGCTCCTGGTCGGGCTGGTCAGCGTGCCAGCGGGTTCGCCGTCGCTGGTGACGGCCGCGCCGTACTCCGGGAGCTCGTCCGACTCAAGGACCAGAGTCTTGAACCTGTGCGGCGGCTTCTCGGCGACCTTGGCCAGCGCAGCCTTGCCGTTGAAATCGGAGCCGTCAAGAGCGACGAGGCGGTCGAAGGAGAAATCGAAGGGTGTCCGCTCGTGCGGGTGGTAGTCATAGTCGGTGACGATCAGGCCGGCCTCGACCCGCAGGACCTCGATCGCCTCGACGCCAAAAGGCATGGCGCCGCAACGATCGATGACGACGCTCCATAGGTCTTCGGCGTTCTCAGGTTTGCAGAACAGCTCATACCCCAGCTCGCCGCCGAAGCCGGTCCGCGAAACCCAGCAGGGCACCCCGCCAACCTTCACAGGCTCCGTGATGAAGCGGAAGTATCCAAGAGCGGAGATGTCGGCGCTGCAGACCTTGGAAAGCGCCTCGCGGGACCGCGGCCCCTGCAGCCCGAGGTGAGGCAGGTCCAGGCCGATGTACTCGATGTCGACGTTCAAACCGCGCGTGACCTCGGCGAAGTGATCCTCCAGCTCGCGCCCGTTGGTCATCACCCACGCGCGGTCGTCGGAGAACTTGAACACAGTGCCGTCATCGACCATCAGCCCGTCGCTGTCGCAAAACGCGCCGTAATGCACCTGCCCCACCCTCAGCGCTGCAACGTTGTTGGTGTGCAGGCGCTCGGCGGCCTTCAGCGCATCCGGTCCTCGAAAGCTCCATTTGTTCAGTGGCGAGACGTCCCACACGCCCAGGTCGTCGCGCACGCCGCGATATTCGGCATCGAGATCGCCGAAGCTCTCGGTCCAGAACCAGCCGCCCTCCTCCATGAACGTCGCGCCCAGCTCGGCATGCGCTCTGTGAAACGGAGAGCGGATGGACTGGCTGGTGGTTTCGGTCACCCGCCTGTCACCGGCTTGCCCTGCGGGATGGATTTCTTGGGATCGATGAACGGCAGGTTCGCCACCCGTGCGTCGAGCGCGCCGGCCGGCGCCCTGGCATCGAGCTCGGTCCCCGCCACCGCAAGCTCGATCGGCACCCAGGCGTAACCGATGTTGCGCTCGAGTCGTGGCGAGTAGATCGCGTCGGTCACGTGACCGACCCGCGTCCCGTCATGGAAGACCGGCCAGTAGGCCACCAGCTCGGCGGCGAGCGCATCGCCCGAGAGCTCGATACCTACCAGCTTTCGTTTCACGCCTTCCGCCTTGATCCGCTCCAGCGCTTTCTTCCCGATGAAATCCCCCTTGCCGTCGAGCTCGACCAGCCGCTCCAAGCCCGTGACCTCGAACGGATTGTTCTCCAACCGCATGTCGGACCCGTAGTTGAAAATCCCCGCCTCGATCCGTCTCGCCTCGCAAGGCGCGATCGGCATGATCTGAAATTGCTTGCCGGCCGTCATGACCCGCTCCCAGAGCTCGTCGCCGCGGCTGCCGTCGCGCAGATAGATCTCGTAACCGACCTCCGCAGTCCACCCGGTACGGCTGACCACCACCGGGATGTCGCCCAGCTTGGTCTCCATGCAGTAGTAGTACTTGAGGCCGCTGAGGCCATCTCCGAAAAGCGCCTCCATCACGAGCTCGGAGTCGGGGCCCTGGATCTGGATCGGCGCCACATCTGGTTCCTTGATCTCGACCTTCAGCCCTGAGTTGAGTGCCGCGCCCTTGGCCCACAACAGGACGTCGCTGTCCGCGAGCGCCAGCCAGAGATGGTTCTCGCCCAGTCGCAGCAGCACCGGGTCGTTGATGATGCCGCCCTTCTCGTCGATGATCGGCGCGTATTTGCACTGTCCCACGGCGCAGCGATCGAGGTCTCTGCAGGTGAGCGAGTTGGTGAACTCGAAGGCATCTCGCCCAGTGATCTCGACGATGCGTTCGACCGCGACATCCCAGATCGTCACGTGCTTGAGGAGGTGCCAGTACTCCTCGATCGGGTCGTGGAAGTACGACGGCAGGTACATGTGGTTGTAGATGTCGTAGGCGGAGCAGCCGTGCCGAAGCGTGGCCTCGAAATACGGCGACTTCCGGTACCACGGCCCGAAGTAGAGCGTGCTGCTGTTGGGTTCCTGCTTGGTGGCTACGCGTGTGGCTTCGCTCATCGAATCTCCCTCCTCACACGATCAGGCGGTGCGGTCCGTCTGAACCGATCCTTCGGGCGGCGCCCAGAAGACGACAAGGACAAGCTCCTCAGAGATGTCATGAAAGAAATGGGTGGCCAGCGCCGGCACAAAAAGGACGGTGCCGGGCTTCACCGGGTGGTCTTCAGTCCCCACCCTGAGACTGGCCCTGCCGCGCACCGTGTAGTAGACCTCGTCCTCGTTGTGCGGCTCCTGGTCGTCGTTGCCGCCGGCCGGCACAAGGTACAGGCCCACGCTGAGAAGGTTGCTTCTCAGCACCTCGGCCGCATAGCCGTCAGGCGCGGATCGCGCCTGGGCGATCATGCCGTCCAGCTCTGCTTTCTGGAACTCGGCATCGACGGCCGATTTCATCGCTGCGGCTTGGCCAGGACCACCGGATTCTTCGGAGGGCTGATGTGGCCGTCCACATACCCTGCCGCGACCATGTTGAAGAACTGGTACACGGATTCCTCCATCTCGGAGATCGGCCCCGGCTTGAAACCCCTCGACGCGGTCGATCGCTGGATTGACTCGCATGCTGCCCAGTCCTGGCGGTTGGTGACGTCCCAGAAATCGCCCGCGTACGACCCATCAAATCCTTCGCTCTCCACCACCGCTCGCGGAAACAGCGTCCGGCACTCGACCAGTGTCTCGGTCGGGGATAGCGGCTCCACGCGGTGGCTCAGCACGAAGTCCGGGTGGGGGCTGATCAACAGGTTGGGAAACAGGGCGTAGTAGTACACGCGTCGGCGCTGCTCTGCGGACAGCCCAGCCAGCATCGGTGCGCCGCCCTGGCCCGTGAGCGACATTGTCTCAGCGTCTTCCACCAGATCCATCCACCCGCCGATCCACATGCCGGTCGCGGCCAGGTTGAGGCCACTCCTCGGCGGGCTGACCCGGCACAGCTCCGGGTGGATCTCGGTGCAGTGGTAGCACTCCTGGTAGTTCTCGTGAATCAGCTTCCAGTTGGCATTGACCAAGTAGTCCATACGGCCCACCTCGACCATCTCGCCTGGGGCCCAGGCAGCCATATCGCCGGCCAGGTTCCCAAGATGCTCTTTGAGAGGGCGCGCGTCACTCGACACGTTGACGAACGCCCAACCTTCCCATTCGTCGACCCGCACGGGCGTCAGCCGGTGATCGGCGACCTCGAACCCGGGCCGCAGCCCGAGCAGCGGCGCCGATTTCAGGGACCCGTCCTGCTTGTACGTCCAGCCGTGATACGGGCACTGGATGAATGGGCCTTCCGCCGAAGCCCCAACCGGCAACAGCTCGTGGCCGCGATGCCTGCAAATGTTGAAGAAGCCTCGCAAGGTTCCGGCGTCATCGCGAGTCAAGAGGATCGACTCCGCGCCGACCCGAACGGCGCGCCGACTGCTCGGACGCATCAAACCCTCCGTTCGCCCAAGGCATACCCACGTGGGCTCGAAGAAATTGCGCATCTCCCAGGCAAAGAGCTCGGGTGACGTGTAGGCCTCTCCCGGCAGGGTGTAGCTGTCCCTGAATTCCGCAAGCGACCCCTCCAGCAGCTTGGGGTCGATGGGCGCCGATACGGTTTTCATCAGCTCGCCACCTTGGCCTTCGCGCCGTTCCGCTTCAACTTCCTGTCGCTGAGTATCTGCTTCACAGCCAGGTACGCGGGCACGCCGCAGACGCCGCCGCCCGCATGGCACGCCGAGCTCGCCTGGTAGAGCCCGTGAATCGGCGTCCGGAAGTCAGCGTATCCGGGGGCCGGCCGCATGTGAAACAGCTGGTCGACGGACAGCTCGCCATGGAAGATGTTGCCACCGATCAGCCCGAGCTCCTGCTCCATGTCGTAAGGCCCGATCACCTGCCGGTGGAGGATCGAACCCTTGAGGTTGGGTGCCAGCTCGGTGTAGCAGTCGATAACGCGGTCGGCATACGCTTCCAGCTCCTCGCGGTACGGAGCTTCGCTCCACTCGTGGGGCACATATTGGGTGAACATCGAAAATATGTGCTTGCCTTCAGGGGCGAGCGTCTTGTCAAAGAGCGTTGGAATCACCCCGTCGACGAAGGGTCGGGTGGCAGGGATCCCGGACCGCGCCTCCTGGAACGCGGTCTCGGCATAATCCGTTGAGAGACACAGCTCAACCGAGCCGGTGAGGTGCTCGTCACCGCCATCGTCAGGTCCAGCCTTGAACTTGGGTAGCTCTGCCAGAGCAAGGTTGATCTTGACCACGCCGCTCCGGCACTTCCAGTTCTCGATGTCACGGACGAACTCGGGGGGCAGCTCCTTGCGGTCGATCTGTTTCAGGAACGTGATCTTGGGATGGCACGCCGTCACCACGACGGGAGCCCTGAGCTCCTCGCCGTTGTCCAGGACCACGCCCTCGGCCTCCCCGTTCCGGATGAGCACCTGCTGCACCCTCGCGTTGGTCCGGACTGTGGCTCCGAGCTCCTCAGCTGATCGCCGGCAGGCGTCTGCGACCGCGCCCATGCCACCTTCGGCGAAACCCCAGTTGCCCAGGTGACCGTCACCGACGTCGCCGATAGAGTGGTGCGCCATCACATATGCGGTACCCGGTCCGTCCGGCCCTGCCCACGTGCCGATGATGCCGTTGACGGCGAGGCTGGCCTTGACCTCCTCCGACTCGAACCAGTCGCCCAGGAGGTCCGTGATGCTCATGGTCATCAGCCGGGTCAGGTCGCCGACCTTGCGCGGGCCAAGGCCACGTAGCTTCCAGCCGAGCTGCGCCTGGGAGATGAGGTCTGCAGGCTTCATCGATCCCAGCTTCGGCGGGACCGTCATCAGGAGCGGTCCCATGACCTTCGCGAGGTCCCCGAGCCAGGCGTCCCACCGCGGCATCGCCTCGGCATCCTTCTTGGAGAACTTCGCAACCTGGTCGTAGTTGCGCTTGGCGTCGTCAGCGAAGAGCATCAGCGAGCGCCCGTCGGGCCAGGCCTGGAAATAAGGGCCCATCGGGTAGACCTTGTAGCCGTGACGATTGAGGTCGAGGTCCCGGATGATCGTGTCGGGCATGAGGCTCATCACGTAGGAGTACGTGGTGACTTTGAACTCGGGCGCCTCCGGCCAAGGGGCGTCCGTCGATGCTGCTCCACCTGTCTTGTGCCGGGCTTCCAGAACTACCGCGCGAGCCCCCGCCTTGGCCAGATAAGCGCCCGCCACCAGCCCGTTGTGGCCCCCGCCGATGACTATCGCGTCGTAAGCGTTGACCATTCGACCTCCATCACTGACCGTTTGACCGTGGGGCGCCCTCGAAACTCTAGTCCCGTGGCTGGCCGGCCCGCAAGAACAAGGTCCCGATCCGGCCGTGCGCTTGATTGACAAGGCCTCCTCGTAGGACTAGCTTGGCGCCTACACTGGCCTATGGTCGCCTTCGAAAGGCGGCATCTCCCGGGGAGGCAAACAAATGGCGTCGGACGTCTGGAAGAGGGACTTCAACCGTCGCGACTTCCTCCGCGCTGGTGCGGCGCTGGGGCTTGGTGGCTCCGCGCTATGGCTTGCAGCAGCTTGCGGTGCTTCACCATCACCTGGTCCGGTCGCAGGCGGCAGCCCGACCCCGTTGAAATACCCGACGGCCCAGATCGACGGCGACCTCGTTTTGTTCAACTGGTCTCAGTACATGGACCCGGCCACCATTGACAAGTTCGCGAAGCACTACAACGTCAAGGTCAGTACTCCGTACTTCGACAACATGACGGACATGATCACCAAGTTGAGCACCGGATCGTACGACTTGACTTTTCCCACGATGGACTACGTCGACAACATGATCAAGGCCGGAGCGCTGCTTCCCATCGACCACACGCAGCTGGCCAACTGGAGCGAAGTCCCGACCTACTTCAACGACCCGTGGTACGACTCCAAAGCCACGTTCTCGGTGCCTTATGCGATCTGGACGACCGGCATCATGTGGCGAAGCAATCAGGTCTCAGGCATGACCGGATCATGGAGTGACTTCTGGCTACAAGCTCCTCAGCACCACGACAAGATGTTCCTGCTCGACGACTACCAGGAAGTGTTGGGCATGAGTTTGCTCCGCCTGGGCGACGACATCAACTCCGGCAACAAGGCCCAGCTCGACCAGGCTGTGAACGAGGTGCTGAAGATCAAGTCGACCCTGCGCGGCCTCGAGACCGACGACATCACGAACATGGTCAACGGCACAGCCTGGATTCACCACGCCTGGTCGGGCGACGTCTACCAGGTGATCTCGCAGGTCAACGACCCGCAGAACATCCAGTTCGAGACATGCAAGGAAGGCGTGCCCACCGGCAACGATACTTTCGTGATCCCCAGCAACGCAAAGCACCCCGGAACCGCGCTCAAGTTCATCGACTGGATGCTCGCACCCGAGAACGCCGTTGCCAACGTGGCCTACTTCGGCTATCCGCAAGTGACGACTGCTGGCCTCGCCTCCTACCAGAGCACGATCGGCAAGCAATACCCTGTCCTCAACATAACGCTCGACCAGGCCATCAACGGCCTCCGCGAGATCGCACCGACCGGGGACAAGAGGTACCTCTGGCAGCAAGAATGGCGAAAGATCAAGTACTGAAGCCACCGGCGGGAGACAATCGGGAAGCCGCGTGAAGTGACCGCCAACCGGCTTTGGCGCCTTCTTCTCCTGCCTGGCGGTCTGTGGCTGGTCCTCCTGTTCGTTGCCCCGTTTGGCGTGGTTGTCGCAGTGTCGCTGGGGACCACGGACTTCCTGGGCCGCGTGGTCTTCGGCTGGCACCCTCAGAACTACCTGAACATCATCGACCCGATCTACCTCCCGGTCCTGGTGCGGTCGGCGTTCTACGCCGTGGCGACGACCGGCCTCTGCTTGGTGATCGGGTACCCGGTCGCTTATATGATCGCGCGCTTCGGCGGGCGCTTCCGCACATTGCTGGTCGTCCTGATCATCCTGCCCTGGTTCGCCGACTACCTCGTGCGCATCTACGCCTGGTTCGTCATCCTCGGCGATGAGGGCGTGGTCAACGGGATGCTGAGCGCGTTTGGGTTCGCCGGAAACCCGCCGGTCATCTTCCTGAACACTCCGTTCGCGGTGATCGGCGGGCTCGTCTACGACTACCTTCCCTTCATGATCCTGCCCATCTATGCGGCACTGGACCGAATGAATCCGGCACTGATCGAGGCCGGCAAGGACCTATACGGCACACCCCTTCGGACCTTCCTGCACGTCACCTGGCCCGCCACCGTCCAGGGTGTCGTCGCCGGCGCCGTCCTGGTCGGGCTACCGTCGGTGGGCGACTTCGCGACGGCGCAGATCCTGGGCGGCGCGAACACATTCATGATCGGCAACGTCATACAGGATCAGTTCGCAGGTGCTGGCGACCCACCCACCGGGGCCGTTCTCACCCTCGCGCTTATGGCTCTACTCTCGGTGCTGATGATTTTCTACCTACGGTCGGCATCAAGGCCGGCGGACATGATGTCGTGAGCGAGTACCCCTCTATTCATCGCGCCGAGGCCGCCGTGATCGAGCGGCCGGCGGCCGGCACGACCGCACCACCGGCTGTGGTCACGGGGCGGCGTCCACGGCCGCGCCGGGCGTTCGACCAACCGCGGTTCCTAACGATCTTCACGGCGCTCGTCTTCGTGTATCTCTTCGCGCCAATCCTGGTCGTCCTCCTGTTCTCGTTCAACTCGAAGCGCTCGACGCAGATCTTCGGATCCTTCAGCCTCACCTGGTATCAACAGCTCCTGAACGACCCGGCCATGAAGGATTCGATCTCGGCCAGCGTCGAAATTGCTCTTGTCACCATGGTGGTATCCACTGTGCTGGGCACCCTCCTCGCGTTCGGACTGGTGCGCGCCCGTTCCCGTTTGAACCGGCCCACTGACGTACTCATGCTGCTCAACCTGGTGAGCCCGGAGATCGTGACCGCGATCGCCCTCCTGTTGATCTTCTATCAGCTGGGCCTTTCCCTATCTCTGATAACCGTGATCCTCGGGCACATAACGTTCTCGATCGCCTACGTCACGATCATCGTCCGAGGCCGGCTGGTCTCTTTCAATACCGAGGTGGAGGAGGCCGCACTCGACCTGGGCGCGACGAACCTGCAAGCCATCCGTCTGGTCACCCTGCCGCTGCTCTGGCCGGCGGTCATCGCCTCCGCAATGCTCGTGTTTGTGATGTCGTTCGACGATTTCGTGACCAGCTACTTCACGAGCGGCACCGGAGTAGCTCCGTTGCCGGTGCGCATCTACACCATGATCCATTTCGGGGTCACTCCCGAGATCAACGCGGTCGGCACTCTGATGATGGTCGTCACGATCAGCATCGTCCTACTGGCGCTCGCGGTCTACGCCAGGCAGCAGCGCGCCCGCCTGGCGTTCCTGGGCGAATGAGCTCGAGCCACGCTGTCACAGTTCGCCTCGACGGAGTCGTCAAGCGATTCCACCAGGTGACCGCGGTCGACCACCTGAATCTTCAGGTGGCAGGCGGCGAGTTCTTCTCCATGCTCGGCCCGTCGGGATGCGGCAAGACCACGACCCTGCGCATCATCGCGGGCTTCGAACAACCTGACGAAGGCTCTGTCTTTCTCGAGGGCCGATCGGTGGAAAACACTCCGCCCTACCGGCGAAATGTGAACACAGTGTTCCAGAGCTACGCCCTTTTCGAACACCTGAGCGTGTGGGACAACGTCGCCTTCGGTCCGAAGCGGCGCAAAGTGCCGGAGGCGGAGATCCGGAAGCGGGTCGGCGAGATGCTGGAGCTGGTTCGTCTCAAGCCAAAAGCAACCGCCAAGCCCCGTCAGCTCTCTGGTGGACAGCAACAGCGGGTGGCGCTCGCGCGCGCGCTGGTCAACCTGCCTGCTGTGCTTCTTCTGGACGAGCCGCTCGGCGCGCTCGACCTGCAGCTGAGGAAACAGATGCAGATCGAGCTCAAAGAGATCCAGCGAACCGTCGGGATCACATTCATATATGTCACGCATGACCAGGAAGAGGCACTAACGATGTCGGACCGGATCGCGGTAATGAATGAAGGGCTGCTCCAACAGTGCGGATCGCCAGAGGAGATCTATGAGCGGCCCGCGAATGCTTTCGTGGCAGGCTTCATCGGCATCTCCAACCTGCTATCAGGCGAGGTGCAGGACCATGGCGTTCGCCTGAAAACAGGGCAAGTCATTCCCGCTGCTCTCGATGCCGGCATCGCCGTGGGCGAGAAAGTTTTTGTCTGTGTCCGACCAGAGAAGCTGCGACTGGGTCCCAAAGTGGACGGCCAGGTCAGCGTCGAAGGTACGGTCGTCGAGACCGTGTATCTCGGCACCGCGACCCAGTACATGGTCGAGCTGGCGCCCGGCTTGCGGCTGGTGGCGATCGAGAACAACGTTCACACAGCGACCAGCGACCACCGCCTCGCCCGCGGCAGCAAGGTCAGCGTCGGATGGCTGCCCGAGCATGGCCGGGTTCTCCGGTCCTAGTGCAGCCTGATCGCGATCAACGCGGCGCGACGCTCGACACCGCGGCGGCGCGCCCCGACGTAAGGCCGCTGGTCCTCCCTCGCTCCGCGGCACTGGTCGGCGTCTCCGAGCGGAGTGCGCCCGAAGTGATCGACAACGTCACCGGCAAGGGAATCCCGGTCGCGGCTGTGCATCCGCGCGAGACGGCGGTAGGCAGTCTCAAAACATTCGCCGCCATCCGTGAGGTTCAACCGGCCCCGGAGCTCGTCTTTCTTCTGGTCGGTCACCGGCGGATCGAAGCTGCGTTGGACGAAGCCCTGGCTGCCGGCGTGCGAGCGTTCATCGTGCCGGGTCTCGGCAACGAGGCGGGTGCCGAAGGCGCAGCTGTGGCCGCGCGAGTCGCCAAGCGCGCACTCGAGTCCGGCGCGGTCGTGGTCGGTCCCAACTGCATGGGTGTCGCAGTGCCGCAGGCGGCGTCGTTCTGGATTGGCACCGTGCCGCCCACCTTTCTGCCGGGCCATGTTTCGGTGGTGGTCCAATCGGGGTCGATTGGCGAAGCGCTTGTCGCGCTCGGTCCGCGGGTCGGCTTTCGCTGCGTCATCTCGTCGGGTGGCGAGCACGTGACCGACGTTGCCGACTATTGCCGGCTCTTCGCCGCCGACGAGGGGACCCGGGCGGTAGGGCTCTTCCTCGAATCGGTCAGGCGGCCATCGGCGTTCGCAGCCTCCCTGGAGCTCCTCGCCGACGCGGGCAAGCCAGTCGTCTGCCTGAAGGTGGGTAGGTCGGCAGGTGGCGCACGCGCGGTGCTGGCCCACAGCGGCGCTGTCGTCGGCTCCGACCAGGCCTTCAGCGCGCTGCTGCGCGGGTACGGCGTGATCGAGGTGGAGGACTACCCAGAATTCGTCGAGGTGCTCGAGGTGCTTGGGCGCCGCCGCAGGCCGTTGGGCAAGCGGCTGGGCGGGGTCACCAACTCTGGCGGCGAGGGGGCGCTGCTCGCGGACCATGGGGAGTCGGCGGGGTTGCCGTTCCAGCCGCTCTCGATGGACCTCGCCCGCAGGCTGACAGATGCCTTCCCCAACTATCTGGCGCCTCAGAACCCCGTCGACGCGTGGGCGATCGATGAGGTGGACCGGGTCTTCCCGGGAACGCTTCAGCTGCTAGCGAGATCTGGCGAGATCGACATCCTGGTCGCGCAAGTCGACCAGTCACAGTTCCTCGGCGAGCCGGAGGCGGCGAACGCGCTCCTGATCACAAGTGCCCTTGCCGATGCGGTGGAGGGAACGGGCATCTTCCCGGCGATCGCCTCGGTCCAGGCGTGCGACCCAACACCTTCGGTGGCGAAGCTCGCGCGTGAGCGCGATGTGGCGATGCTTCGAGGTTCACGCAACGCGATGCGGGCGCTCGCGGCGGTGGCAGGTTGGACGCCAAGGCATCCGCTTGCAGCCAGTGGCCCGCCATGGATCGACCTGCGCGACCTGATGAAGCCGGGAGCGCTGACCGAATACAACTCGGGATTGGTCCTCGAGCGCTACGGTGTCGCCGTCGGACCCCGCCGCCGCGCCCGAAACGCGGGCGAAGCCGCGCGGGTGGCGGCCGACCTGGGCTTTCCAGTTGTCGTGAAGCGGGAAGGTTCCGCGCACAAGAGCCGGGAGGGCGGCGTGATCCTTGGACTTGTCGACGAAGCCGCCGTCAGCCGAGCGGCGGACCATCTCGGCGGCGCTGTGCTGGTCGCCGCTGAGCTCCGCGGCGACCTGGAGGTCTTCTGCGGGATGACACGAGACCCTGACTGTGGCCCGGTGCTGGCCGTCGGCCTTGGGGGCACGGCGATCGAGCGCCTGCCCGGAGTGCGAGCGTGCATTGCGCCGATCTCCATCGAAGAGGCGCGGCGCCTGGTTGGCGATGCCACCGTCATCTCGCGTGCGCTGTCGCCGGCCGCGCTTGAAGCGATCGCAGGCGTCCTCGTCGCCCTCGGCCGAATCGCGGTCGAGCACCCGGAGATCGCCGCGGTGGATGTGAACCCGTTGATCGTCGACCAAAATGGTGCGGTGGCGGTGGATGCGCTGGTGGTGGGCTCATGAGTGGCGAAACCGTGCTGCTCGAACGTCGAGGGCCAGCGGCCTGGCTCACGCTCAATCGTCCCGAGAAGCTGAACGCGATGAACGGAGAGATGGTCAACGAGCTGCGCGCGCGCCTGCTCGAAGTTGAGAGCGACGAGAGGGTAAAGGTCGTCGTGGTTACCGGGGCCGGCCGCGCCTTCTCCGCGGGGTATGACATCTCCGAAGAGGTCACCGACAAGATAGTCGGGGCCGACCAGTGGCGATCGGTGCTCGCCGTTGACGTCGAGCTGGCGATGCAGCTGTGGGCTCTGTCGCGTCCGACGATCGCCGCTGTAAGGGGGTGGTGCCTGGCGGGCGCGTGCGAGCTCGCGATGGCGTGCGACATGATCGTGTCGACCACCGACGCACGCTTCGGCGAGCCGGAGATCCGGTATGGATCCGGGCCTGTAGCTCTGCTGATGCCCTTCATGCTCGGCCAGAAGAAGACCAACGAGCTGCTCTTCACCGGCGACACGATGAGCGCCGACGAGGCCCATCGGTGCGGCCTCGTCAACCGCGTGGTCGAGCCCGCGGACCTGGAGGCTGCGGTCGAAGAGCTCGTGATGAAGATTGCGCCGACTCCCCTGCCCATCCTGCGCCTGACCAAGCTCGCGCTGGTTCGCGCGTATGAGGCGATGGGCTTACGGAGCGCCGTCGCCAGCAATCTCGACCTTTCTGCGATCCTGAACGCCGCCGAGACCCCGGAGCAGCACGAGTTCGACCGAATCGTAGCCAAGGATGGGTTGAAAGCTGCTCTGAGGTGGCGGGACTCACGGTACGGACAGCTAGGAGAAAAAGGTCAGTGAAGGAGACGGTCGGCGAAACGACTCAACCGGCAGCCTTCGTGCTTCCCGCCGACGTGCGCGAGCTGAAGGCGCGTGCGGGAGATTTCGTCGAGAAGGAGATCTGGCCGATCGAGGCCAAGGTCGCGAAGGCGGAGGCGATTGATCCTGCCGACGTCGCGATGCTTCGGAAGAAGGCCCGAGCTGCCGGCTTCTCGATGCTCAACATGCCGGTCCGACTCGGCGGCAAGGACCTCTCGATGCTGGGGCAGGTGGCGATCGAGGAAGAGGCAGGCAAAGCGACCAACGGCCTCGGCTTTGCCGTCGCCGACCGCGGCCCTCGCGAGCTGGTCGAGATCGCAAGTGAGAATCAGATCCAGCGGTTCGTGATGCCGATCATGCGCGGCGAGGCTCGTGAGGCTTGGGCGGTGACCGAGCCGGGCGCCGGATCTGACGTGAGCGCCATTCGGGCGACCGCGGTGCGCGATGGCGACAGCTGGGTTCTCAACGCCGAGAAATGGTTTGTCACCGATGCGGACATTGCGGCCTTCTTCATCGTGCTGGCATGGGCCGGTCAGGAACAGTCGCTCTTTTTGGTAGCGCGTGACAACCCTGGGGTGCACATCGACAGGCTGCCCCATTTCATGCACGACCCCTACATCAGCAACCACGCGGAGATGCGCTTCATCGACTGCCGCGTCAAAGACGAAGATCGCGTGCCTGCGAGTGGAGAGGAAGGCGCCAAGGCGTGGTTCACGGCAGAGCGCCTGTTTATCGCAGCCCGGAGCTGCGGCACGGCAGAGCGTGTGATCGATCTCGCCTGTGCGTGGGCGCGGGAAAGGGTCGCGTACGGTCATCCGATCTCCGATTACCAGGCCGTGCAGTTTCCGCTTGCGGACTCGCTCACCGAGCTCGCGGCCGCCCGTCTCCTCACGTACCACGCCGCTGCCGAGTTCGACGGCGGTGGCGACCCACGCGTCGCGCACGGGAAGGCGGCGATGGCCAAGCTGTTCGCTTCAGAGATGGTCGCTCGTGTTACCGACCGTGCGCTGCAGATCTTCGGCGGGCGAGGGTTCATGACGGAGAACCCGGTCAATCGCTACTACCGCGAGGTGCGGGTCGACAGGATATGGGAAGGCACCAGCGAAATTCAGCGCTTGATCATCGCGAGGGGCCTGTTCAAGCGAGGCGCGGCGACCTACCTCAGCTAATCCCTCTAGCCACCTTTGGGCCGGACGATCCGCGCGTCGAGCGCCAGCACCCCGTCCCTCGTGACGAGGAGCGGGTTGATCTCCATCTCCGCGACGTCTGTCCGCTCCGAGCCGAGCGTTGACAGCGCAACCGCCGCCTGCGCCGCCGCTGCGACGTCCAGCGCAGGGCGCCCGCGCGCCCCGAGCAGCAGCGGCGCGCCCCGCAGTGAGCCGATCAGCTCCTCCGCAGCTTTCTGGGTGATGGGCGCAAGCGCGACTGCGACGTCCTGGAGGACCTCGGCGTACACACCACCCATGCCCACGACCACGACGGGGCCGAAGCTGGGGTCACGGCGGACGCCGATGATCAGCTCGACGCCATCCGTAGCTCCAGCCATCAACTCCACGGAAAAGGCCGGCGGCTTGAGAGTGGCTTTCATCTCGGTGAAGGCAGCCTTGAGATCCGCCTCGCCCTGGATCCCGAGCTTGACACCCCCTTGGTCCGACTTTCTCGACGAACCGAGAGCCTTGAGCACCACCGGATAGCCGATTTCTTTCGCGCGGCCCTTGGCCTCGGCGAGGGTCGCCACCTGCGAGGCCTTGACGAAGGCGATACCCGCGGTCGCCATCAGGTTGCGGGCTTCGAAGTAGCCATCGGGCGCATGCGGAAGCGTGTTTGATTGCGGCATGGCCGGCACCCCCCATGGGGTCTGTTCTGAGTGCTCGATAAGCCGAGCGAGCACCTGAACGGCGGACTGGATGTCCGCGTACACCGGGACCTGCCTGGAGCGCAGCGCCCGAATCGAAGGGGAGGCCGGATACATGGTCTGGGCAACCAGAGGACGCCCAATCTCCTCGACGGCGTTCGCCATCCCCACCGCGACCTGGGTTTCCCGCCTGGCAAAGTCGAGCGACTCCTGGCTGTACCCGCCGAAATAGCCCGTGAGCAGCACCGCGTCCACCTCGCCCGAGGCCGCAAGGATGCGCACTGTTCGCTCGAAGTTGCGGAAGTCCTCCTCGCCGCCGCCAGCGAGGTCGACCGGGTTGCGGGTCGCCGCGCGCTCCGGCAGCGTGGCGCCTATCTGCGCCGCAATGTCGTCGCTGAGGAGAGGCAGCGCCATCCCGCTCTGAATCACCATGTCGGCGGCCAGGGCGACGTGGCCGCCGCCGTCACCGACGATCCCGATGCGGCGACCTCGGGGCGAATGGGGCATCAGCAAGCCCTGCGCCAGCTCGATCATCTCGCGAGGAGACCTCACTCGAAGCATTCCGCTCGCGCGGCACGCCGCATCAACGGCCACTGAAGCGCTGACCATTGCACCGGTATGCGATCGGGCTGCCCGCGCGCCCGCCTTTGATGAACCGACGGTAAGCAGAATCACCGGCTTGCCCGCCTCGTGCGCGCGCCTCGCCGCCTCGGCGAGGTCTCTCCCGTCATGAAAGTCCTCGGCGTAAACGGCGATCACGCGGGTTGGATCGTGTGACGTATACGACTGGATGAGCTCCGTCACGTCGAGGTCTGCCTGGTTGCCGACGGAGACGAACCGCGAGAATCCCACGCCGGCCTCGGTGGCGATCAGCGCAAGCTCGATCCCGAGGTTGCCGCTCTGGGAGATCAGGCCAATCGACCCGGGGCCGAACTCGCTCGACGCGAGGTCGAGCTTGCTGACTGTATCTGCGATGCCCAGGCAGTTCGGCCCCACGAGCAGAGCACCCGCGGCGCGCACTTTCTCGGTCGCCGCGCGTTCGATGGCACGGCCGTCGCGCCCCGTTTCGCCCAGCCCTGCGGTGATCGCCACGATGGCCCGGGCTCCTGCCGCCAGTGCGTCATCGACCGCCTGCTCGAAACCGGCCGCGCCGATGCTGATGACCACCAGGTCGACGGGGTGCGGCACATCGGCGAGCGACGGATAGCTCCGCTGGCCGAGGATTTCCTTACCACCGCGATTCACCAGGTAGACGCTGCGCCTGGTCACGCCCTTCAGGGCGCTGCGCGCGAGCCAGTAGCCCCACTTGGACGGTGTCGCCGACGCGCCGAGGATCGCAAGCGAGCGCGGATCGAACAACGGTTGGAGATCGCGCACCGGCGGTCTGGCGACGGACATCTCGCGCGGCCTACTGAGTCAGGTCGCGGGCAAGCTCGGCGAAGTTGTCGACGTAGCGCTGGACATCCTCCTCCGAGTGCTGGACGGAGAGCGTCCAGTTCTCTTCGGCGAATGGAGCCATCAACACCCCGCGGTTGCACTGATACAGCCACGACACGTAGGCCCACGTCTTGTCGATGGTCAGGTAGTCGCGGTAGTTGCGAACCCTCTCCTTTCTATATGTGACGCCACCTCTGGCGCCGAGAGCCATGACGTGGAACGGAAGGTCGTGCTCAGCGATCACGTTGCGTAGTCCACCGGCGAGCACCTCGCCTAGCGCATCGAAATGCGCATAGGCCGCCGGGGTCAAGATCTTCGTCAGCGTTGCCCGCGATGCCGCCATCGTCAGCGGGTTGCCGTTGAAGGTCCCGAACTGCGCCACGCGATCCTCATCGATCATGGCCATCACGTCGGCACGGCCGCCGACCGCTCCGCACGGCACGCCGCCACCGATCGCCTTGGCCAAGGCGATCACGTCCGGGGTCACACCAAGCCGCTCGGTCGCGCCGCCTGGGGCGATCGTGCATCCGGTCTTGACCTCGTCGAATATCAAGAGAGCGCCGTGCCTGTGGGCGATCTCCTTCACCTTCGCCAGGTAACCGTCGTCAGGCATCACGATGCCGAGGTTCATCATCACGGGCTCCACGATCACGCCCGCGATCTTCCCCGGATGCCGGGCGAAGACGCGCTCGAGCTGGTCCGCGTCGTTGAAGGCGACCACCAGCGTGAGGTCGCTCATCGCTTTCGGGATTCCCTCTGAGTAAGGAACCGAGGCTGGGTTGTCGGCCGGCCCCATGAGGTCCGGCTTCGGCTCTACCGAAACCATGAGCGAGTCGTGGTGGCCGTGATAGGTCGCCTCGATCTTGACGATGTGGTCGCGCCCGGTGAAGCCGCGGGCGAGGCGTACGGCATCCAACGTGGACTCGGTCCCGCTGTTGGTGAACCGCCATTGCGGCTGCTTGAACCGGCGAGCCAGCTCCCTCGCGACCACGACCACGTCCTCGCCAGGCTGAGCGAAGTGCGTGCCAAGCCGCGCGCGTTCCGAGATCGCCTCGACTATCAACGGGTGAGCGTGGCCGACCACCATGACTCCGAAGCCGTTGTGGAAGTCGACGTACTCGTTGCCGTCCACATCCCACACGCGGCTGCCCTGGCCCCGCTGAACGAAAATCGGCTGAGGCGGCGCGTCCTGAAATGAAGAAGCGACCCCCTTCGGTAGGAACTCCTTGGCCTCGTTCCACATCTGGTCGGAACGGCGCCGCGCGGCTCGAAACTTCGCCTCCTCCTTTTCGATCAGCGTCGTGGCGCGCTCGGTCATTTCCTGCACCGATGGGCTCATGGTCGGTTACTGCCTCCTTGTGAGGTTGGCCCGGCATTGGCTGGCGATGGTTCCTTCGCAACGGAGGATGGAAAAGGGAGGGCGATCGGGTCAGTGGCCAGGCGGCTGCGGCCCTGCTCGTCGAAACGGTCGAGGCCGAGATCGTCGACGTCGGCCACTTCGGTGCGACCCTCGAGCGCGAGATCGGCCGAGATCTTCGCGACCGCAGGACCCCACATCATTCCATGGCCGCCGGCGGAGGCGATCGTCACCCCCTCGATCCGGTCGCCGTCGCGAGTCAAAGCCGGTCCGAGGATTGGTTGGTGGTCAGGCGTGTAGTCGATGGTCGCAGCCCAGGCCTTGCGCAACCCCAAGCCTGCGGTGACGGGCAGGTAGCGCTCGAGCCTCGACCGCATCTTGTCCATGTACTCCCAGTCGATCTCGCGCGAGGGCCCTGGCGGCTCGTCCGGGTTGCTCATACCGAAGAGCAGGCCGCCCTCCTCCAGCCGCCAGTACAGGCCTGCGCCAAGGTCGAAGCCCATCGCTTGCCGCGCGACCTCGAAAGCCGGATGGGGCTCGGTCACAGCGACCTGATGGCGCACGGCGCCCGCGGGAATCTCCACGCCTGCAGCGTTTCCCACCTCGCGCAGCGTCGGTCCGCCGGTCAGGATCGCGCGCGAGGTCTCGATGAGGCCGGCAGAGGTCAGGACGCCCGTCAGCTTGCGGCCGCCGGCGGCCCTCTCGGTGCGCAGCCCGACAAACGTCGTGTGCTCACGGAGCTCGACGCCGGCCTGCTGCATGGCCAGCGAATACGCCAGGACATTTCTTGGCGGATCGATGCACCCGTCTGTGGCGAGGTAGCTCGCCCCCACGAAGCTGCCGCGCGCCAGCTCGTGATTGAGCTCCAGCGCGGCGTCCGGCTCGAGCCAGTGGGCATCGATCCCGGCCGCCTTCTGCATCGCCACACGTTCGCGGCCCACCCGGGCCTCCTCGGCGGTCTCGGCGAAGATCAGATAGCCAAGCTCACGAAACCCTGAGTCGGTGCCGAGCCGAGCTAGCTGACCTCGATAGAAGTCGATGCTCCAGCGACCGAGCGCCACGGTGGTCGGGGTTCCACCCTGCGCACGGACTATGCCCGCGGCCCGGCTACTGGCGCCCATCCCAGATCGGCCTCGCTCCACGACCACCACCCGTTCCGCGCCCTGCGTGGCGGCAAAATACGACCCCCAGCCCCCAACTGTGCCTGCTCCGACCACAACGAGGTCGGCGCGGTCGCTTGCCACCGCGCCATTATCGTCGGCCGCGGACGCCCTTTAACCTTGCGGGATGCCAGACAGGAGGCCCCGCGGCGCGCTTTACGGAATCGTGGCCGCAGTCTTCGTCTCTGGCACCGGAATCGGGTCGCTGCTGCCGATCCTCCCGCTGTTCCTGCGAGAGCGTGGCGCGTCGTACTCCTTTGTCGGGCTCATAGTCGGCGCCGCGCTCGCGGCGCAGGCGATCGGCCAGTGGCCGGCGGGTTGGCTGGCGGAGAGGATCGGTCGCAAGGAGATGATGGTCGTCGGCCTGCTGGTCGCCGCCGCCGCCTCGCTGATGTTCCTCCTCCCGCTCCCGATCGAATGGCTGGTAGCAGTGCGCTTCCTTCAGGGGCTCGGGTTCGCGGCAGCTGCGCCGGCCGAGGTCGCCGCGGTCGCAGATGTCGTGCCGCCCGAAGAGCTCGGCCGCGCGTACGGATGGGTGTCGGCCGCCCGGCAATCTGGAGTCATCGTCGGCCCTGCGATTGGCGGCTTGCTTGCGGTGTTCGGCCGGTGGACCGTGTTCGCGGTCACGGGAGGTGCGCTGGCGGCGGCGGCGCTGGTGGCGGCGCTGACCCTTCCCCGCTCCGTGCGCCGGCCNNCTTGTTCGCGCTGCCTCTTGTCGCAGCCACGCCTTTCGCCGGCTGGGCATCCGACCGGTGGGACAGGCGCTGGCTCGCGTTCACATCGGTCGCCCTCGGCTCGCTGATGGCGGTGATCTATCCGTTCGTCAACATCATCCCGGCCGTCATGGGGGTCGGAGTCGTCGAGGCCGCCTTGTGGGCGTTCACCGAGCCCGCCATGAACTCGTTCTTGATGGAGGCTGTTCGCGACCGGCGGGGCGAGGCGCAGGGGATTGTCGGCACAGCGCAGAGCGGCTCGATGGCGATCGGTTCATTGATCGGTGGATCGCTCTTCGCGCTCGGGCTGGGAGTCCCGTTCTTCGTCGCGGCCGCTGTCGGCTTCGGGTTCGCGCTTGCCGCTCTCCCAGGCCTGCGAGCTGCCGGCCGGCGCGGGCCGATCATTCAGGAACCGGCTTGATCGGGCAGTCCCGGCCGGGCTTTAAGATTGTCGCGATGGCCATCGCTCGCGCGAGCTTCGGACGCACGAAACATCAAAGCAGCCGCGTGATCTTTGGCGCCGCCGCCTTGTCGTCGGTGAGCCAGGCGGTGGCCGACCGCACGCTCGAGGTGCTGATGGCGCACGGAATCAATCACATCGACGTGGCCGCGTCGTACGGCGATGCCGAGCTGCGCGTCAAACCCTGGTTGCGTAACGCGCGAGACTCGTTCTTTCTCGCCACCAAGACTGGGGAGCGGAAGGCGGCAGACGCGCGGGCGGAGCTGCACCGGTCGCTCGACCGCCTGGGTGTCGACCATGTCGACCTCTGGCAGCTGCACAACCTGGCTGATCCCATCGAGTGGGATACCGCCCTCAGCCCGGGCGGGGCGATCGAGGCCGCGATCGAGGCGCGCGACCAGGGTCTGGTCAAGTGGATCGGAGTCACCGGCCACGGCGCGCAGATCGCCGCGAACCATCGCCGAAGCATCGCGCGCTTCGACTTCGATTCCGTGCTTCTGCCCTACAACTTCGTGACCATGCAGTCCCCGTATTACGCGGAGAACTTCGAGGCGCTCGTCGCCGCTTGCGCGGAGCGCGGGACGGCGGTGCAGACGATCAAGTCGATAGCGCTGCGGCCTTGGGCCGGACGGACGCATACACGAACTACCTGGTACCAGCCGCTGGAGGACCAGGGCGACATCGACCTGGCGGTCTGGTGGGTGCTGGGACGGCCCGGCGTCTTCTTGAACACCGTCGGTGATGTCGACCTCTTACCGCGAGTGCTCGACGCGGCGGAACGTTTTGAGAAGCGACCTGACGACGCAGCAATGAGAGCTCTGATCGAGCGATCCAAGTCAGAGCCGCTGTTCGTCTAGTCCCCTACCAGCGGGTTACCACGACTTTCTTTCTCGTGAAGAACTCGATGCCGTCCGTGCCGTGCACGTGGAGGTCGCCGTAGAACGAGCCCTTCCAACCGCTGAATGGAAAAAAGGCGAATGGCTGCGCGATCGGCACGTTGATGCCCGTCATCCCCGTCTCGACGCGCTCCCTGAACTCCCTAGCGGCCTTCCCCGACTGTGTAAAGATCGTGGCCATGTTGCCAAGGGCCATGCGGTTGGCCTGACCGATCGCTTCGTCCAGCGTGGCCGCGCGAGCGATCGATAGCACCGGGCCGAAGATCTCCTCGCGCCCCACCGCCATGTCCGAGGTCACGTTGTCGAGGATGGTGGGGCCAAGGAAAAAGCCCGGCCGCGATATCTGACCGCGGCCGTCCACGAGCAGCTCGGCCCCTTCGGCCACGCCCTTGTCGACCCAGCCGGCGACGCGATCTCGATGGTCGGCGCGGATCAGTGGCCCGACCTGCACGCCTGGCTGGTCTCCAGGTCCGACCACCATCTTCGCGGCCGCATCCGCGAGCGGTCCAAGCAGGCCTTCGGCGGCCCGGCCCACAGCCACCGCCACGGAGCCCGCAAGGCAGCGCTCCCCCGCGTTGCCGAAAGCCGAGTTCAGAATCGCGGGAACCGTGATCTCTGGGTCTGCGTCAGGCATGACGACGATGTGGTTCTTGGCCCCGCCAAGCGCCTGCACGCGCTTGCCGTGCTCGGCGGCGGTCGTGTAGACGTGGCGCGCCACCGGCGCTGAGCCAACGAACGAGATCGCGTTGACGTCCGGGTGCACGAGCAGTGCGTTCACCGCCTCGCTGCCCCCGTGTACGACGTTGAGCACGCCCTCGGGGAAACCTGCCTCCACGAAGATCTCTGCCAGGCGAGTCGCGCCGAGGGGAGTGCGTTCCGACGGCTTGAGGACGAAGGTATTACCGGCCACGACGCCGAGCGGGAACATCCACAGCGGGATCATCACCGGGAAGTTGAAGGGCGGGATGCCCGCGCACACTCCGACCGGGTAGCGGTAGAGGTCCTGGTCGACTCCGGCCGAGACGTCTCGCAGGGTGCGGCCCTGGAGCAGCGTCGGCGCCCCACAGGCGAAGTCCACCACCTCGATGCCGCGGCGCACCTCGCCGCGCGACTCCTCGAGGGTTTTCCCGTGGTGCCGCGTGATGATGGCGGCCAGGTCCTCGAAGTGCTCCTCGAGCAGCGCCTTGTAACGGAACATCAGGCGCACCCGCTCCATGACCGCGGTTCGCGACCAGCTCTTGTAAGCGGCAACGGCCGCCTTCACAGCCTCGTCCACCTCTTTCGCGCCCGACATCGGCACCTGGCCGATGACCTCGCCCGTCGCCGGGTTGTAGATCGGAAGAGAACCTTCGACGTCAGGGCTGCGCCACTGCGACCCGATGAGGTTGGCGATCATCGGCGTCAATCTAGCGCCTCCTCGTCTCAGACGTCGGCGCGCCGGCTGCTAGCGGAGGAGTCCCCCCTGCCACGGCTGCCCGGCTATCGCGTTGAGACCGCAGACCCAGTGGAAAACCTGCGCGCCGTTGCCGCCGCCGTGGACGGTCATGCTGGCAACGACCAGGGAACCCGTGAACTGTGGACTCGAGTTGCCGTCGCTGACGTAGGTGACCTTGGGCAGGTAGATGATCCCGCTCAAGTCAGTGGTGGCGCCCGGACCCACCGACATCGATCCGGCGAATCCGGTCGCGCCATTGCCGCCGAAGATCACGAAGTTGTGGGTGCCCATCGGGTCGCGCGTCCCGAGGGCTGCTGCCGGCGCCAGGTCATCGAGTCCATTGAGCTTCGCCTTCGAGATGTCGAGCGTGCCGGTGTCAGACGAGTCGAGCACGATCGCGACAGCGCCCGCAGGATCGACAGTTCCGGACGGCGTGTAGCTGGTGTTGGTGATCGTGCCGAGCGAGAGGTTGGTGGCGTTGATGATCTTGTAGACACCGCCGTTCATCGTGCCGCCGCTCGGCGCGAATCCGTTGTAGATACCGGGCTGGTCTTAACGCTGCCGGGCGATATTTCCCGCGCTCAGTCGATGTGCGCCACCGGTTTCCACGTCTGAGCCCCTTGGACCACGATCACCGCCGCGAGCACGAGAATGGCCCCGAGGATCTGGATCGGCGACATTCGATCTCCGAGTAGGACGACGGCCAGCCCGACCGTGACCACCGGCTCCCAGGTGCTCAAGAGGGCGGCGCGGGCGGCACCGACCCTGGGGAGCCCGGCCAGAAACAGCGAGATTGCCAGCATTGTCGGCACGACCGCCAGCCCGATCGCCACCGCCCAACCGGCGGCGGTCGGCGGCAGGGTGAGCTCGTTGGTGAGCGCGGCAAGCAGCGCAAACGCGAGGCCAGCGCCGCTGATGATCACTGCACTCGCCGGCAGCGCGGGCACCCCTTCCATCACTCGCTCCCCGACCAGTATGTATGCCGTGTAGATCACAGGAGAGGCCACAGCCAGCGCGAGCGCCCATGAAAGCTCGAAGCGCGCGCCGCCCCCGACGAGCAACACCAGCCCGACGAAGCTCGCGACCAGCGCCAACACGTGCCTCGAAGAAACCTTGCGCCGGAGGAACAACCAGCCGGCCGCCACAACCAGGCTTGGATAGATGTATGCGATGAGCACTACCAGTGAGGCCGGAAGGGTGCGCAAGGCCAGGAAGTACGTGAAGGACTGCGCGCAATACCCGACGAAGCCCATCGCAAACAGGATCAGCAGGCGGTTCCTTTCCAGGCGGAGCGGGTTGTGGCCGAGAAGGTAGGCGAGCGCCAACATGCCCACCGCCGCCAGCACGAACCTGAAGGCGAGAGCCTGCTCGGCGCCCAGGCCGGCCCTGTACGCGAGCTTGGCGAGAATCGCCAGCGTGCCAAAGCAGGTCGCCGAGGCGAGCACCATAACCGTGCCGGTCCGCTGACTGCGGGGCACTAAAGCGGCTGTGCCGGATAAGGCCCCTCGATACGGGTGAACTCCACCAGGTTGCCGGCTGGGTCGCGGCAGAAGAATCTCGGCCGGTTGGGGATCGGAGTGTCGTCGTATGGCTTGTGGCCCGCGTCGTGCAGACGCTGCCGAATCTCGTGCAAGTCCTCCACCTCGAGACAGAAGTGTCGAGCCGTCGCGGGATCGGTCTCACCGCGAAAGAAATGCAGCTCGAGGCCGTCCCCGGCGGCGAACCAAACCAGCTCTAAGTGACTCAACGCTGACGGGGTCGAGAGCTCGCGCAATCCCAGGCTCTCGCCGTAGAAGGCGCGCAAAGCTGCCTGGCCTCCCGTAGGGAACGGCGACGAGACATGCTGCAGGCCGCGGACTTTCATGCGCTCGTGAGAGGTTAGTCGAACGCGGTTAACAGGACTGGAGCCTGATGCCCTCCCTCGTTGAATCCGATTCGCGTGTGCAGCCAGCGCAAGGGTCTGGGCACCCACCAGTTTCACTTGAGTACGATCTAATGCGCGCCTCTCCGCGGACGCAGGGAGGGGTGCGTGTCCGTCTAGCCCAGGATTCGTGCGCTCCCGTAGCCAGCGGCTAGCGTGTGGCCCGCGGCGAAGCGGTCAGGGGTGAATTCTCGGATGCCCTCATCTACCTCATTGCCCATGACCAACGACGCCACGTCCGCGCCCAGGGCGGGGCCCAGCTTGAAGCCATGGCCGCTGGTGCCCGCGTCAACGAAGACGCCGGGCGCTATCTCCCCGATCACCGGCATCCAGTCCGGGCTCACGTCGTACAGGCTCGCCCAGCCCCCCGTCGACACGGCCTCCTTCAAGCGTGGGATGCGTTTGGTGGCGAGACGCGCAAGGGCGTGCGATTCCTCTGTGTCGAGGCCGCGCACCGGTTCGTCCGGATCGACCTCCGGTTCTGGAGTCAGCGGACCGAGGCAGTAGAGATCGTCGCCTTCAGGCTTGCAGTAATACCCGCCCACGATGTCGGCGTGCGCAAATCTCATCTCGCGTGCGTCGTGCCAGCGAATGGTGGCCACGTAGTGACGCTCGACAGTCAGCGGAAGCTCGACCCCGAGCTGCGCCACGAGCAACCTCGTCCACGGGCCGGCCGCGATGAGCAATCGCTCGCACTCGGTGGTTTCACCGCTTTCCAGGGACAGCCGTGCGCCGCCACCCGCGCGCGCCTTGAGTCCCGCGACTCGCGTGTACAGACGTTGCGTCGCTCCAAGCTCGCATGCTCTCGACAGCAGCCCGGCTGTGGTGGCCACTGGGTCTGCGTATCCAGCACCAGGTTCCCAGGCCGCAACGCCGACGTCGTTGGCATTGAACAACGGGAACTCTCGCCGCAGGTCCGTGGGGCTGAGCATCTCGATGCGAGTCCCGATCGAGTTCATGTAGCTCGCCGCTTCGTGCAGAGCTGTCGTGTCGGCGTCGGGGTGCAGGTAGACGGCGCCGGTCTGGTGATAGCCGCAATCCCGGCCGGCCGTGAGGTCCGCAAAGGACCGGAACATCCCGAGGCTTGCATGCGCGACCCGCGCGAGATATGGATTTGTGTAGTAGGCCCTGCAGATGGCGGACGAGCGACCTGTCGGTCCGCCTGCGGGGGCTACTTGCTCAAAGACCGCCGGCTTTACGCCCCTCGATGCGAGGTGAAATGCCGCACTCGCCCCATGGATGCCCGCGCCGATGATGGCGACCTCCGAGGCCTTCCCCATAATGCCTGACATTAGTTCGCTGTCAGCTTCCCGAGTAGTCGAAGTCGGTGGCGAATCCACACCGGCCGTGAAATTCAGAACCAAGGGACGGATCCGTGACCTTCATCACCTCGTGGACCAGCTCCACGCCCGGCCTGTCCAGTCCCGGACCTCCGCCAGCCACTGTCTCGGCAGAAGGAAAGGGCGCTCGTGCCCGGACCTCGATCGCCTCACCGACACGAATCTTCTGGCTGCCGCGTGCGTGATCGATCTCGATGCGCGCGCGGCGTATGCCGAGCACGTCGCGGATCGCGCCGGCGTAGTTGCTCGACCGAGTGCCGCCGGCCCGGCCGAGGAAGATATCAGCGAGTGCGGCCGACTGCTCCTCGCTCGCGTTGGCGTCGACATACAGAACCACGCGCCAAGGAGCGCCGGCCTCGTCCTCATCCCAGTGGCCGGCCATGACCACGCCCAGGTCTGAGAGATCGACATTCGAAAAATGCCAATCTCTGACCGTCCATGCGATAGCGAACTGGCACAGCTGGTAGGTGGCCCGCTTTCCATCCCGACCGCCAACGCTGCGGCAGGGGCAGATCGCGTCGCAATTGCCCGCTTCGACGTACGGCCCAGCAACCCGTCAAGCTCGTCCCTTGGCGAGAGGGGATCCCGTCAAGGGAGCCGGGGTTGCGCCGCGCCGGCGGGCGCCAGCAATCCCCAGTGATCCAGCTGTTGCCGAAGGACGCTCAGTGGGGCTTCGCCTAAAGGCGCGACCGGCGGGGCGAGCCACGGTTCGCACAAACCCTGTAGGTGCAGCGCTGCCTTGATCGCCGACGGAAACACTCCCGCGCGAACCGCCAGCACGAGCTCGAGCAGCGAGTCCTGGTGCGTTCGAGCCGCCTTCAAATCGCCACGCTCGAAATCGTCGAAGATCCTCACCACCCAACCCGGGGCGATATTCGCGCCGCCGCAGATGGTGCCTGCGCCACCCATTGCCAGCGAGGCCAGCAGCATCGTGTCGCTGCCTGTGAAGATTCGGAAGTCCGGCAGCCCGCGCGTCGCCACGCAGACGGACTCGAAATATTCGAAGTCGCGGCTCGAATCCTTGATTCCCACCACCGTGCCCTCGCGCGCGAGCGCAGCCACAGTCGCCGGATCGGCCACAACCTTTGTGTTTTGGGGAATGTTGTAGACCAGTATCGGCAGAGGGCTCTTCGTGGCGAGCGCCCGATAGAAGCTCAGGACCGTCGGCTGGTCGATCGGATAGTAATAAGGAGGAGCGACCAACACGGCGTCCGCGCCGAGCTCTGCGGCGGCGATCACGTCCACCGTCGCATCGGCAAACCGGCTTTGCGCGATCCCGCAAAGCACGGGCACACGGCCGGCGGCCGCCTTGACGACTGCCGCGAGCACCTGGCGGCGTGCGGCGTGGTCGAGCGAAGCGACCTCACCGGTCGAGCCGAGCGCGAGCAGACCATGAACGCCGCCGGCGAGCATATGCTCGACCAGGCGCTGGATCGCAGGCTCGTCGACTGCGCCATCCCGGGTCAGCGGTGTCACCAGTGCGGGCAGCACGCCCCGCAGCTCATGCAGCTTCAACATCTAGAAGTATGTGAGGACGGCGTCGATCACCACGTAGCCGTCGTCGACGACAGGGATGAGCCGCCACTTGTCGAAGGCGGTGCAGGGGTGCGAGATGCCACACCCGACGAGGTCCCCCACCTTCAGATTCGCCTCGGCGCTCACTTTGAGGAAGGCATGCTGATCCATCACCTTTGTGATGGAAGCCTCGGCTCGAAGGGGGATCGGCGGCTGCGGGCCCGGCGTCTTGACCAGGCGCGGCACTGGAAGCTCCAGATCGTGAGGCACATCGCGCTTTCCAAAACCCAGAATGGCGAGCCCAGGCTCGGGCACCGAAAGAACAGCCCCCCAAACCTCGAGTGCTTCCACGAGCCGGCCGGTCTCGGGGAGCCGCCCGCCGAATGGCGACAGCTGCTTGTAGTGAACGGCGTCGTGGGTCAGGTAGCATCCGCTTCGCAGCACCAGGCGCACCGGCCGGCTGAGGCTCCATTCGCCACCGAGGCACGCCACGGCGCGGTCCGGAAAGGCGCTGCCACCAGCCGTGACCATCACTGCGGGCGCTTGCCCGAAGAGGTCGGCCTCGTCTAGCTCCTGGACAAGCGTGCGCATGTCCTGGAGGAAGTCGTCGACGGCATGGAGTGTGGCGCTCAGGTTGGGTGCGTCGATCACTCCCTCGAAGGCTTCGACGCCTGCCAACGCCAGATGTTGCGATCCCGCAAGCGCGCGCGCCACTTCGAACGCCTCAGCGTGGGTTCGGCATCCGGTCCTGCCGCCCAGCGGGCCGACCTCGAGGAGGACCTGGAGGCGCCCGGCGAGCTTGACTTCGTTCAGGGCGGCATCCATGAGGCGTACGGCGGCGATCGAGTCGACGAGGCAGTAGAAGTCGAAGCCGGGATCGGCATCCAGCTCGCGTGCCACCCAGCGGATGGCTGCCGGCTCGACAAGCTCGTTGGCAAGGATCACGCGCTCCACGCCCATCGCCCGCCAGACGCGCACCTGGCTCATCGTGGCCGCCGTCACCGCCCACGCGCCATCGTCGAGCTGGAGCTTGAGGAGCTGCGGCGCCATCGTGGTTTTGCCGTGCGGTGCGAGGAGGAAGTCGTGTCGCTTGCAGTAGGCGGCCACGAGCTTGCTGTTGTGGCGCAGCGCCGAATCCTTCAACACCATTACGGGAGGGAGGAAGTCACGTCCGAGGACGTTCCAGCCGCGGGAGCGCACGTCCCGGATCCTAGTCGGAGGGTCCGCTGGGAAAGACTTGTAGCGCCAATCGATGGACTCGTCCAGGACTGTGTCGAGCTTTAGACCATGGGCTTGCACCCTCATGAGACGACCGTAACGCATGCCGGCGGTGGGCTGGTGTCAGACTTTGAACCTTGCTCGAGCTGCCGCCGGCCGTAGTCGGTTTCCTGAAGCGGCCCAAACCAGCCGTCATCGCCTGCATCCGGCCTGACGGCTACCCGATGACCGTGGCCACCTGGTACGACTGGGATGACGGCCTGATTCTCGTCAATATGCACGAAAGCCGCAGCCGGCTGCGCTGGTTGCGCGCCAACCCCAAGGCGAGCCTGACGGTGCTCGGGGGGGGTGCATCGGGAGCTGGCTCCGCCAGGCCCGATGCCCCGAGGGGGGACGTCCCCCCTCAGACAGACGATTGGTATCGGCACGTCAGCCTGTACGGAGCGGTGGTCAGGTTTGCCGACGATGTCGACCTGGCTGACATCGACCGGCTCTGTCTCAGGTACACCGGCAAGCCGTTTTCCAACCGGAACGCCAAGCGCGTCAGCGCCTGGATCGAACCACACGGCTGGCACGGCTGGGACGACGAAGGCGAGGTAGCGAGCACCGACATCCGCACCTAACTTAGGGGGTGGATTTCGTGCCGTCAGAGGTCTAGGCTGGGCGGATGAGCAAGGGTTTTGGGGAGTCCGACTTCGCACAGGTTCTGAGCGACCGGGCGACGACCGAAAGCGTCCAGCGCCTCCTCGATGAGAATCGCCAGCAGGCCGAGCACGCCAAGAGCCGCCGGGCCACAGGCGAGGACGGCGTTTGCGAGGACTGCGGCCAGAAGATCTCCGCCGAGCGGCTGAAGTTCCTGCCCGAGGCCACTCGCTGCGTCGCGTGCCAGACCCGCCAGGAGCGCTCCTAGAACTCGCGGAGGCCCGATCTGAACTCTCGCTAGCGTGGCCGGGTTGGCCGGGTTGGCCGGAGCCACACGCTCGATCGACCAGCTTGTCGATTCGCTCTTCCCGCTGCTCGAAACCCTGGACGATCGTATCGACAGCCTCGAGGACCAGATCCTGGACAAGGCAACGCCGGAGCTACTGGCCGACATCTACAAGCTCAAGCACCAGGTGATCGAGCTGCGCAAGTTCATTGGCGCCCAGCGGGGCCTCTTCCAGCGCCTGATCACTCATTCGATGGACATCCATGGCGACGAGCTGACGCTTTATTGGCGCGACGTCCACGACCACCTGATCCGTCAATACGAGACAGTCGATTCCCTGCGCGACCTGCTCACCGGCGCCATGGACGTTACCTGTCCACCGTCTCCAACCGCTTGAACAACACGATGAAGACCCTCACGGTCATCGCGAGCATCTTCCTGCCGATCTCGTTCCTGACCGGCTTCTACGGCATGAACTTCCTGTTTCTCACCTCGATACTCGAGACACCCTTCAAGGCCTTCTTCATTGGGGCCGGCACGATGGTCGCGTCGGTGCTGATTCAGCTCTACTACTTCAGGCGACGCGGCTGGATCTAGGCGGCCCACGCTGGTGGAAGGCAGACCGCAGGTCCTTGCTGGGATGCTGCACACATGCGCATCTGCACCTGGAACATCCAGATGGGGCTTCGGCTCGAGGCGGTC
This sequence comes from Candidatus Dormiibacterota bacterium, assembly GCA_003151665.1. The sequence continues at coordinate 17,949 of PLYD01000122.1, read as the reverse complement.
CTCGATGCGGTCGGCAGCCATCCCGACTTTTCTGAGGCTGACCTGATCGCGCTGCAGGAGGCTTCGATCCACGACGGCCGACCAGACGCCGAGGCGATCGCCGAAGCGCTTGGGCCCGAGTTTCGATTCTTTCAGACCACCGCCCAGATGCTCCGCGGGCGGGACCAGGGCAATGCCCTGATCTGGCGCCCCGGGGCGTTTGAGCCGAGCGCCCCCGAGGTGGTGGCCCTGACTGGCGGCGGCGCCGTGCGGATGACGCGCGCCGAGCGAACGCTGCTCCGGGCCATCCCGCCGCAGAGGCGCATTGCGCTACGCGCCGAATCGGCGACCATGCGCGTTTACGTAGTGCATCTGGACGTGATTGGGTTCACTCACAAGCTCGAACAGTTCGGCGCCGTCGTCGCCGACATGCACGCACGGCCGGCCGTGCCGCTCACCCTGGTGTCGGGAGACCTGAACACGTTCGGGATGCCCCGACTGCAGATGTGGCGGCGCATTCGGGCAGCGGCCAAGTCGGCGGAGCTGGTGGAGCTGACCAGGCTGGTACGGCGCACCCACTGGACCGCGCAGAAGCTGGATGCGATTTACATGAAGGCCGAAACGCCTTACCGCCATCGCGCCTGGGCGTTGAACGTGCGTGGATCCGACCACCTACCGGTGTTCGCGGATATCGAACTCCCGGCGGCTCCTGTCTAGTGGCCGGCCGCGGGCTCGTCGTCATCCACGTCGACGGCCTGGGCGCCGACTCCCTCGAGGAGGCGTTGCGCGAAGGCGACATGCCCTTCACGAAGAGCCTGATGGAGACTGAAGGCTACGAGGTGCATCGCTATCAGTGCGGCATCCCGTCGACGACGCCATTCGTCCAGGCGGGCATCCTCTATGGCGACAACTCGGAGATTCCGAGCTTTCGTTGGTGGGACCGGGAGCAGCAGTTGCTCGTGCAGTTCGGCGCGGGCTCGACGTTCAAGAAGGTTGCCGGCAAGTACTTCCAGGGCTGCCACCCCCTGACGCAGGACGGAGCGGCCATCGCCGCCTGCTACCCGGCCGGCGCCGCCGAAACGTTTGGCATCGCCTACCAGGACAGGCGGTACTCGGGGCAGGAAGCGGGATCTCGGTCCGCGTGGCGTGTCGTTCTGCCCTACCTCGCCAACCCGCTCAACCTTTTGGACCTCGTGTGGCACGGGCTCGACTCGATCGCCCAGACCGCGCTTGCCTACAGCCGCGATCGGCTCAGTGGCAGGATCGCCGCGGGGACCTATGCGGTGACCGATGTGCTGGAGGAGATGTTCGTCCACCATGTCACGCGTCACGCCGTCACCAGGGCGATGCGCGAGGGTTACTCCCCGATCTATGCGGGCTTCTATGCATTCGATGAGACCGGCCACGCGTTTGGGCCTGACGACCCTTACGCGATGCGAATCCTCCGGCACGTCGATGACACGATCAGGAAGATCGCCAGGGCTCGCCAGGACCGATATGAGCTCGTCGTACTCTCGGATCATGGCCAGATCGACACCGTTCCTTTCAGCCGCATCAGCAGAGTGGCGTTCGGCGAGCTCGTTGCGGGCTGGCTGCCTGGGTACCGCGTCCAGGAGATGAAAGGCAAGGCTTTCGGTCCATCCGAGGAGCGGGCAACGGGCCGCGTCAACATCACGAACTCGGGCGGCCTGTCGCATCTTTACTTCGCCGATCGGGCCAAGCGCCTCACGTACTCCGAGCTGACGGCACAATTTCCGGGCCTCGCGGCAAACATCGCGGCGATCGATGGCGTCGCGCTTGTGATGGCGCGCGACGGTGACTCGGATGTGTTTCTGACCGGTGGCCAGGAGTTGCGCGGGGACGCCATCAAACCGGCGCTGGCGCCCTACGACGACCCCGACATCCTGCTCCGACAGCTCTCACGTTTGAACTCCTTTCACATGTCGGGCGACCTCGTGGTATTCGGGGCGTTCAAGCAGGGCCGGCAGGTCAACTTCGAGAACCAGGCAGGGGGCCATGGCTCCATCGGCGGCGAGCAGGCTCACCCGTTCGTCCTCGCCAAGCGCGCCTGGGGGCTCGACACCAGCGCCGTGCAAGGCGCGCACGAGCTGCACCCGATCCTGAGCCGGCTCCGGGACAGCTTGCGGATGGCCGAAAAGTAGGATTAGTGACGATGGCCGGCCACACACTGCTCGACGTGCTGCAGCATGGCGCGGCGTCCGACCCCGCCATCGCCGTGCCTGGCCGGGTCCGCCTGACGTACCACGAGCTACGGGAGCAGGTCGCCGCCGCCGCCGACCACCTGGCCCAGCTCGGCGTGGGCCGCGAGGACAGGGTGGCGCTGGTGCTGCCAAACAGTGCCGAGGCGATAGTGCTGTTTCTGGCGGCTGCCACTGTGGGCGCAGCCGCTCCACTGAACGCCGCATATAAAGAGGACGAGTTCCGCTTCTACCTGCAGGACACCGCCGCGCGTGTTCTCGTCGTCCCACCCGGCCAGGGCGAAGCCGCGCGCCGCGCCATGCCCTCGGGTGTCAGCCTTGTGGAAGCTCAGATGGACAGCCATGGCGGGCTGGCCATGGAGAGCGATGCGCCGCGCGACCGATCCAGGAGGGCCGGCGCACCTGGGGACGACGACGTGGCGCTGGTCCTGCACACCAGCGGCACCACCAGCCGCCCCAAGCTGGTACCCCTCCGGCATCGCAACCTTGTCGCGTCGGCCGGGAACATCGCGTCCACGTACAGCCTGGAGCCAAGCGATGTTGCCCTGTGCGTCATGCCGCTGTTCCACATCCATGGCCTCATGGCCTCGACGATGGCCACCTTCCGCTCCGGCGGTCTTGTCGTCGTGCCACCGAAGTTCGACCCTATGACGTTCTGGGCGGCCCTCCACGACCACCACGCAACCTGGTACTCGGCGGTCCCGACGATGCATCAGATGTTGCTCATGCGCAACCGCGGCGAGAGGCCGCTCGGCGCCGACGGGCTGCGGTTCATTCGCTCGAGCTCGTCCGCCCTCTCGCCCGAGACCATGGCCCAACTCGAATCGAGGTTCGGGGCGCCGGTGGTGGAGGCCTACGGCATGACCGAGGCCTCACACCAGATGGCCTCCAACCCGCTGCCGCCGGCCGCTCGACGGCCGGGAACGGTGGGTACAGGGACGGGGGTGCGAATCGGCATCATGACCGACGCCGGGGAGCTGCTCCCCGAAGGCAGTGTTGGAGAAGTCGTGATCCGGGGCCCAAACGTAATCGACGGCTACTCGAACAACCCGGAAGCCAACGCCACGTCATTCGTCGACGGCTGGTTTCGCACCGGCGACCAGGGCACGATGGACGCCGACGGCTACCTCTCGCTGATCGGGCGGCTCAAGGAGATGATCAACCGCGGAGGCGAAAAGATTGCGCCCCGTGAGATCGATGACGTCCTCATGCAGCACCCCGCTGTCAGTGAGGCCGTCGCGTTCGGTTCGCCACACCCGGCCTGGGGCGAGGAGGTGGTCGCCGCCGTGGTGCTCAAGGAGCCGGTGGCCGAGAAGGAGCTGATCGCTTTCGCGCGCGAGCGCCTGGCCGATTACAAAGTGCCCAGGAAGCTCTACATCGTCGACAAGATCCCCACCACCGCGACGGGAAAGATCCAGCGCCGTGCGGTCGCCGCGGCTTTCAATCCGAAATGACGCCGTGAGCGTGGCCATCGTCGGAGCGGGAGCGATAGGTGGCCTGCTTGGCGCCTACCTCTCTCGCAGCGGTGAAGACGTGATCCTGATCGCACGCGGGCCGCATCTTGCTGCGATGCGGAGCCACGGCGTGAGTGTGCGAAGCGCTGGCAAGGAGTTCACGGCCGGGCCCGAGTGCACCAACGACATGAGAGCGATCAACCGTGCGGAGGTCGTGTTTCTCACGTTGAAGGCCCATTCGATTCCCGTGGTGGCGGAGACGATTGGGGCGAACCTCGCGGACGGCGCGTGCATCGTCGGCGCGCAGAACGGCATTCCATGGTGGTACTTCGAGGACCGCCACCTGGAAGCGGTCGATCCGGGCGGGGTCATCGCGCGAAGCATCCCGTACAGCAAGGTGGTCGGGTGCATCGCTTACCCGGCTGCCCAGGTGGTCGAGCCGGGCGTGATCGAGCACCTCGAAGGCAACCGGTTCACCCTCGGCGAGCCCGACGGCTCGAAGAGCGAGCGGGTCCAGGCGATCTCCTCGATGCTGGTCAAGGCCGGCCTGAAAGCCCCGGTGCAATTGCGGATACGAAACGAGATCTGGCTGAAGCTTCTCGGCAACGCGACCCTCAACCCGGTCAGCGCCCTGACCCGTGCGTCGCTCGCGGATATGGTGACCTCACCGATCACGCGCGACCTCGTCCGGGCGTTGATGGAGGAGGTGGACGCAGTGGCGACGGCGCTGGGTGTCGAGGTGCCGCTGACCATTGAAAAGCGGATGGCCGGCGCGGCCGCGACCGGCCAGCACAAGACCTCGATGCTGCAGGACCTGGAAGCGGGCCGTCCTCTCGAGGTCGACGCCCTGGTGGGCGCCGTGGTCGAGCTCGCCGGCAGCGCCGGAGTCCCGGTGCCCTCGTTGAGCGTCGTCTACCGGCTGGTCAAGCTCCTGGACGAAAGGACGCGAGCCGGCGCGTCCTAGTCGATTCTTCGCGGGTGCCGCGCCGCCACGAACTTGTTTCGCAGCGTGCCGATGCCTTCGACCTCCGCCTCGACCACGTCGCCGACATGGATGAACTCAGGCGGCTTGCGCGCGAAGCCGACCCCGTCAGGGGTGCCCGTCGCGATCATCATCCCCGGCAGGAGCGTCATGCCGACTGAGACCCACGAGATGATGGAGTCCACCGGGTGGATCATCTCGGAGGTGGTGCCGTCCTGCTTGAGGGTCCCGTTGACGGTAAGGCGCAGGCTCAACGCCTGGGGATCCTCAACCTCGTCAGGTGTGACCACCCAAGGCCCGCTCGGACACGACGCGTCGAGGCTCTTGCCCTTGAAATACTGGCCGCCCCAGTCGCTCTGAATGTCGCGAGCTGTGACGTCGTTGATCACCGTGTAGCCGAAGACGTGCTCCAGCGCGTCCTCCTTGGTGATGTTGACGCCGGCCTTGCCGATGACCACTCCAAGCTCGACCTCCCAATCGATCTCCTCGCTGACTCCGGGGTCGATGGGAATGTCGTCATACGGTCCAGTGATGGAGGTAATCGCCTTGGAAAAAACCGTCGGCGGTTTGGGCTTCTCGCCCTTGGCGGCGGTCTCCGCGGCGTGCTTGGCGTAATTGCGTCCGATGGCGATCACGTTTCCCCTCGGCGGGTCGAGAGGCGCGAGCAGCCTGACGTCGACGAGCGGATGCGTGATCGGAGCGACAGCTGACGGCTTCAGCTTCGCGACCAGCTGCTTGACCGAAGCCAGGCCCGCATCACCGGCGTCGATCAGCGCCATGATGTCCGCCGGCGGCGGCGTGGAGCCGGTGGCGGCGGCGAGCTCCCTGAGATCGATGACGGTTTCGGCTCGACCGCCGGCCAGGACTCCAAGCCTGCGGCCGCTTCCGTGCTGGAACATTAAAAGACGCATGCGGTCAATCCTCCTGAACCGGGGGTCCGGCTCCTAGAAAAAGGGCCTCGAAGTCAGAGCGTTCGAGGAGATCTTTGGGGCGGCCCTCCAAGCGGGTCTGCCCGGAAACGAGAACGACTGTCCAGTCCGCGATCTGCATGGCGGCGCGGGCCCTCTGCTCGATCAGCAGCACAGCCTTGCCCGCATCAGCCAGCCGGCGCACCTGCTCGCGAAGGACGGCGTCCGCGAGGATGGGCGCGAGGTTGGCGGTCGGCTCGTCGAGGAGCAGCACTGACGGATCGAGCATCAGCACTCGGCCGATCGCGAGCATCTTTCGTTCGCCGCCGCTGAGCTTGTCCGCACGCCGCCGCATCATCGGCGCCAGCAGCGGAAAGACGTCGCAGACATCTTTTATCCGCCCTTCGATCGCTGAGTCCTTGAGCAGGTAACCACCCATCTCAAGGTTCTCCCTGACCGAGAGAGGCTCGAAGATGTCCTGCACCTGCGGCACGTAACCGACGCCGCGCTTGGCCAGGTCTTCTGGTGGATGGCCGGTGACATCGTCGGCGCCGAGCAGGATCTTTCCCCCGCTCACCTTCAGAATTCCTACGAGGCTCTTGAGCATCGTGCTCTTGCCGGCGCCGTTAGGTCCGATGACCGCGACGATCTCGCCCTTGCCCACCGAGATGCTCACGTCGCGGACGACGGGCACGCCGCCGTAGCCAGAGGTGATCCCTTCAGCGCGAAGGAGCGGCGCAGGTCGGTCGGCGGACCGGGGCTGCTTATCCAACGAGGTAAGCGTCAACAATCTCTTTCTGCTGTCGGAGGGTGGCCATGGTTCCGCTGCCAATCACCTTTCCCTGCGCCATCACGACGACCGTGTCGCAGAGCCGCTCCACCAGGTGCAGCTCGTGCTCGACCATCAGAATCGTCAAGCCTTCCCCACGCAGCTCCTGGAGGTAGTGCTGGATCTCCTCCACGATCGATGGGTGAACGCCGGACATCGGCTCGTCCAGCAACAGGACCCTGGGCTTCAACATCAGCGCGCGCATGATCTCGATCAGCCGCTTCTGGCCGCCGCTCATGGTGCCTGCGTAGTCCGACTCCTTCGCGGTCATACCGAACCGCTTGAGGAGACCGCGCGCCTGGTCGATCAAAGGCTGCTCATCGGCCATCCAGTAACCCTTGCCCCTCAACGCACCCCACAATGAGTCGCCACGGTTGTGCGGTCCGGCCACCAACAGGTTCTCCAGGACCGTCAGCCGAGCGAACTCGGAAGGCAGCTGGAAAGTGCGCACCAGCCCGCGGCGGGCTCGCTCGTAAGCCGGCATCCGGGTGATGTCCCGGCCGTCATAAACGATGGTGCCTTCGGAGGCGGGCAGGGTCCCCGCCAGCACCGCGAGAAACGTCGACTTGCCGGCGCCATTCGGTCCGATCAGGCCTGTGATCTTTCCAGCGGGAACCTCGATCGACACCCCGTCGACGGCATGCATGCCTTCGAAGTGCCTGTGCACGTCTTCCGCGACGAGCAACGAGCCGTTAGCTGATGACACTGCTCAGGTCCTCGGTGACCGGTGCTCCTTCGAAGACGCGCCTCGGCTCCGGCCTCACGCCTTCAGGCCTGAACCAGAGGAACCCGATGATGAGCAGGCCGATCGCCACCCACTCCATGGCCGGGATCAGATTGGGCGGCGGAACCCAGCCGCCGATCGTAGGGGGTATCAGCCGCGTCACCTCGAAGAAACCCACGGGCACGAGCAGGGCCCCGAGCATCGCGCCGACATTGTTGCCGCGCCCGCCGACGATGACCGCAGCGAAAAGGATGATCGTCTCGGGGTAAAGCCANNGCTGCGGCCGAAGGGCGAGTTGACGATTCTCGAGGCCACCAGCCACACAAGCAGCACGCACGGAATGGTCAACCCGACGTACAGGAGCTGGTAGGTCTGGCTGAGCGGGTCGACCTGGTCGGCAAACGGCCCTGGCACCTGCGCGATTCCGGCTGCGCCGTTCAGGAACGTCCGAGCATTCATGATCACGGAATTCGCGATTACGGAGAGGACGAGCAGGGAGATGGCCTGGTAGTCGCTCCTCAGCTTNNAACCCGCCGATATAGACCTGGTAAGCGCCGTTGGCGGTATCGGGCGGCATCGAGAGGACCGCGGCGGTGTACGCGCCGACCGACTGAAACACGATGAAGCTGAAGTTGACGATGCCCGAGACCCCGAACTGGAGGTTGAGCGCCATGCAGGCGATGATGTCGACGCCCGCATAGACCAGGAGCGTGGCCGCGTAGTAGCTGTTCATCCGGCCGCCGCCAGGGCGCCCCGCTTCGCCAGCAACCCCTGCGGGCGTAGCACCATCACGAGGACGAGGATCGTGAAGGCCACGACCTCCTTGTACTCGGGGGCAATCGCAGCAGCGCTCAGCTCGGTCACGATGCCGATGATGAGCGCCCCTATCATCGCGCCGTATGGCTGGCCCGCTCCACCCAGCACCGCAGCCGCGATGATCGTGATTAGGTAGGCGGCGCCGCTGGCGACGGCAAAATTCTCCGAGTTCATACCGGCGACCACGCCCGCCACGCCGCACAGGGCCCCGGTGAGGAGCCAGACCATATCAATCACACGTTGGGTCGGAATGCCGCAGTTGCGGGCCAGGATTGGGTTGGCGGCGGTGGCCCGCATCGCCTTCCCGAGTCGTGTGTACCTGAGCAAGCCGTGGATGGCAAGCATCAGGACCACGGCGATCACGATGATCGCGATCTGGGCAGTCGTCAGCACCAGACCGTTCCAGCGCAGGAGCGGGCCCTGGTCAACCTGGTACGACGACGTGTCGTAACCGACGATCGGCAGCAGGATGTTGGCGAGAATCAGAGAGGCCGCCAGGGAGATGATCACCATCCCGATGAGGTTGGTTCCCTTGCGCTGAAAGGGCGCGTACAGGAATCGGTTCAACAAGAAGGACAGGACGGCGCCGGCCAGGGCGGCGGCGATCATGGCGGCCCAGACATTGACGCCGGCCTGGTTCACATAGAAAGCAACGTAGGCGCAAACGATCATGACCTCGCCGTAAGCGAGGTTGATCATGTTTGTGATCCCGAACTGCATGGTGAAGCCGACTGCGGCGATCGCGATCACGGAGACGCTGATCAAGCCGAAGCCAAGCGCCGCTACATAAAGTTCCACGGCGCTTGGCTCCTGTTGCTATGTGGTGGGGCTATGCGTTGCCGCCCGCGTCGATGATCTGCTGGGTCTGGGCCTGGGACAGCGAACCGAGGACGACCTCGTTGCCACCCTTGTCCATCGTGACCAGGTTGTAGCCCTGCTGGGAGTTGTTCCACTGGTTGAAATTGTTCTCGCCGGCTGCGCCCACGTACCGGATCGACTGGCCGGCGTTGAGCGCCGCGACGCCATCCTTGAAAGTACTGATCACAGTGGCGCCGGCGACCCCGTTGGCGATGTCGAAAATCTTGGGGTTGTACACGGTCGGGTCGGCGCTCTTGGCCGCCACCATCGCGAGCGCGGTCAGGATGATCCCGTCGTACAGGTGGACGGTTGGGCTCTTGCCCAGGTAGGTGAGCGCATTCGAGCCCGAGAACTTCGCGTCAGCGGCAGTCAACTGGGTCTTGAACTCGTCATAGCCGGATCCGGACAATGTCAGCTTTAGATCCACCGCCTGGTAGTTGGCCAGAAAGTCGGTGAGGCCGATGGCGGTGCTCACCTGCTTGAACCAAACCGGGTCGATGGTGGCGGACGTGCCGATGAACGGGATCACGTGGCCGCCGTTCTGCTGCTTGACTTCGCTCATGTATGTGCCGGCCGAGCCGATGGTTTCAGTGAGGATGACGTCAGGTTTCGTAAGCAGCATCTTGGCGACTTCGGTCCGGTACGACGAGGCGCCCAGCTTGATGGCCTGGTTGATGGCGATCTTCACACCCAGCTTCGTCAGCGCGGCGACGGCGGGGCCGACGAACGTCTGCGAGCCGATGTCGTCACCGAACACCAGCGCGACGTTCGTGTACGGGGCGTGGCCCGGGCCGAAGAGGGCACTGCCGATCATCGCGTATGCGTCGAATGAGTCCGGCGGGACGAGCCGGTGGAAATACTTGAAGCTCGTCTTGTTGAACTCGGACTGGCCGGTCATGCAGGTCATGGGGATGTGGGAGCGGTCGAGGATCGGGACGACTGTGGACGCCTCATCGGATGTGCAGCCGACCACTCCCATGAGGTCCGAGTTGCCGGCGATCATCGAGTTCGCGGCCGGCACTGCGTCGGCCGGCTCGCCTTTCGTGTCGAACTGCTGGCAGCTCACCTGGCGACCGCCGATGCCACCGGCACCGTTGATCGACAGCGCGGCCGCATAGCAGCCGGCGAGGTACCGAGGACCGAAGCTGGCGTCGGCACCCGAGAAGGGCGCAAGCACGCCGACGAGCAGTGGGCCTGAGCCCAGTCCGCCGCCGGTCGAGGATGTCCCTCCACATGCGGCCAGCAGCACCAGGGCGACACTGCAGATCAGCCCGGGTCGGTTCAAGCGGTGACGTACGCCTGGTTGAGTCTTGTTCACCTTCGCTCCTCGCTAAGAGACTGAGCTGGACAATCGATTGTCGACAATTCTATGCACAATCCGGCGATACTGCCGCATATTCTTACCGGCAAGGAAGATCGAAGCATGGCAACCACGTCGTCAGCAGTGACCGAAGTGTCTATACCGGCAGCCGAAAAAGACGCGCGAGGCGGGTCGAGCGCATATCTGAGGCTCCGTGAGGCGATCGTCGACGGCCGCTTCCAGCCCAACGAGAGGCTCGTCGAAGCCGACCTCGCCCGCACTTTCCGCGCCGGCCGTACGGCCGTCCGCGCCGCGCTGGTCAGGCTGGACCAGGAAGGCCTGGTGGAGCGCCAACCCAACCGAGGCGCTCGCGTGCGGCTGGTCTCCGACCGCGAAGCGCTCGAGATCGAAGAGGTGCGCGTGGCGCTCGAGCAGATGCTGGCAAGGCACGCCGCGACGCGGATCGCTCCGAGCGACGTGCGGAGGCTTCGCCAGATGCTGGAAGAGATGACCGCGCGCGTCGAGGCCGGCGATCCGCTGGGCTATTCGGATCTCAACTCTCGTTTCCACGAGATGATCTGGGCCATCGCCGACCAGGCCGTGGCATCGACGCTCGTGGCCAACCTCAAATCGCAGAGCATCAGGTTTCAGTACCGCACGATCCTCCAGCCCGGCCGGCCCGACCGCTCGCTGCGCGAGCACGCCGAGATCGTCGAAGCGCTGGCTGCCCGCGATCCCGACCGCAGCGAGGCCGCGATGAGGGAGCACCTGAGTCGCGTGGTCGAGACGCTCAAGCAGGCGATAGCCCGCCACCACACGCGCTAACTTTCTCCGGAGTGCTCCGGATCCTCACGATCGCCGGCCTGATCCTGCCGTTGACGATTGATACCTTCGTGCTGGGCACCGCCCTCGGCGCGGCGGGGATCGCCAAACGGGAGCGGTTGCGAACGAGCCTGATCCTTACCGCGTTCGAGGCCGGCATGCCGGTGGTCGGCTTCATCGCGGGCGCTGGAATCGGCGCCGCCCTGGGCGGTTGGGCCAACTACCTGGCGGTTGCGGTTCTGGCGGGAATAGGCATCCTCACGCTTCGGTCTGGAGACGCCGAGGAAGGCGCTGAAAGAAATCTGCGACTCCTCGAGTCAGCGCGCGGATGGTCGATCGTGGTTCTGGGTGTCGGGATAAGCGTGGACGAGCTGGCTGTCGGGTTTGGCGTCGGACTGCTGCGCTTGCCGTTCCTGTTGTTGATCGCGCTGATCGCGGTTCAGGCCTTCTTTGCCGCGCAGATTGGGATGCGGCTCGGGTCCCGGCTCGCGGAGAACGCGCGAGTTGCCGCTGGGCGCCTCGCCGGGCTCCTCCTGGTGGTCGCCGCCGCCCTGCTTCTGATCGAGCACCTCATTAGAGGTTGACCTCTAGCCCCATGCCGCGTGCCAAGCGGACAAAGACTCAGCAGTTTCTCAGGCTTCTCCCACCAAAGTCACAGTCCGTGCCGGGATCGTTGCCTGCATGGCCACGACACGCTTAGCGCCCTACCTCGGCGCGCCTATGAGGGCGCGGGTGCTATCCAATCTCATGAAGCGAAGGGTCCTCGCGGCCCTGGTCCTGGTTTTCGCCGTCCTCGGGGCCACGGCCGTCTACGTGCAGGCCGGGAAGGTGACCACCACCTACCGGACGGCGCCTGTCGCCTACGGCACGATCACACAGACCATCGGCATGGCCGGGAACCTTGCCCCGGTCACTGAAGCCGACCTGAACTTCGCCGCTGCCGGCACCGTCCAATCGGTGCCCGCAACTGTCGGCGAAACGGTCGTCAAGGGCGAGCGGCTGGCTGCGCAAGACTCCACCTTGCTTGCAGCGCAGCTGTCGCAGGCCAAAGCGACTCTCTCCTCCGCGCAGGCAAAGCTCGCGCAGGACGAGGCGGGCCCGACCGCGCAGAACCTGGCCTCTGCCCAGAACCCCGTGGGGTCCGCCCAAGTCTCCGTCAACAGCGCGACGACGAGCCTGGCCGACACCAAAGCCATCAACGCCCAGTCGGTCGCCGCCGCGCAAAGCGTCGTCGACGAGGACAACCTGAACGTGGCAGCCGACTGCCCATCGCTGCCCGCTTGCGCGTCGGATCAGGCCAAGCTCGCAACTGATCAGCAGACCCTGGCGGCGGTGAAGGTCAAGGCCCAGCAGAGCAACGACCAGGCCGCGGCCCAGCTTGCATCGGCCAAACAACAGCTCGCCGCCGCCAAAAGCTCGCTCGCCGCCACCCTGGCCAGCACCACACCGCAGACGATTCAGATCGACGCTGCGCAGGTCCAGATCGAGCAGGTCAACGTGAACACGCTCCAGCACCAGGTTGCCGGCGCAGTGATCGCCTCCCCCATCGACGGCATCGTCTCCCAGGTCAACATCAAAGCCGGCCAGTCGGTGACCGGCGGCGGCACCACGTACGCGATCGTCGTTTACACCCCAGGCGCCTACGAGGTGACGGGGACTGTGAGTGACGCCCAGGTCAACCTGGTCGCCGCGGGCCAGACGGTCCAGGTGACGCCGGCAGGTTCGACCCAAGCGCTACTCGGCAAGGTCACCTTGATCTCGCCGGCCGCGACCATCAGCTCAGGCGTCGCGACGTTCGGCGTGACCGCTCAGCTCACCGACATGAGCAACTCGATCAAGCCGGGCATCTCGGCGACTGCGAGCATCGTGGTCAAGCAGGTCGTTCACGTGCTCACGGTGCCGACCAGCGCTGTCCACACGTCGCCCGCCGGAAGCACGGTTCAGATCCTCGTGAACGGCGCGCCACAGTCCGTTTCGGTGCAGGTTGGCGCGTCAGATCCAATCCGGACGGAGATACTGTCGGGCCTGCAGCTCAACCAGGTCGTGGTCATCGCGGTGGTCACCAGCTCGGTGCCGAGCAGCGGCGGTGCGGGAACGGTCCTGGGAGGCGGCGGTGGTCGAGGCGGCGCGGGCGGCGGCGTGACTCGAGCCGGCGGATGATCCAGGTCGACGCGGACCACCTGATCCGCCTCGAATCGATCACCAAGATTTACGGGTCTGGTGACGCCGCCGTCGTCGCCCTTGACGACTTCTCGCTCGACGTCCGAGCGGGTGAGCTTCTCGCGGTGATGGGGCCATCGGGTTCCGGCAAATCGACGCTCATGAACATCCTCGGCTGTCTCGATACACCAACCTCCGGGCGCTACTGGTTTGGCGGCGAGGACGTGAGCCGGCTCAACGAGACGCAGCTCGCGCACGTTCGCAACCTCAGGATCGGTTTTGTCTTCCAGCAGTTCCAGCTCCTGCCCAGGCTCTCAGCCTGGCGAAACGTCGAGCTCCCCCTTCTATATAGAGGTGAGCACGACCGCCGCGCGCTTGCCCTGCACGCGCTCGATCAGGTCGGCCTCAGCAATCGCGTCGACCACCGTCCCACGCAGCTGTCGGGCGGCCAGCAGCAGAGAGTCGCGATCGCTCGAGCCCTCGTCACCGACCCTGACCTCATCCTCGCCGACGAGCCAACAGGCAACCTCGACTCGGTCGCCAGCCGCGACGTGCTCGCGATCCTGCGTGACCTCAACCAGCAAGGCCGCACCATCGTCATCATCACGCACGACCCGGAGGTCGCTCCAGTGGCGCAGCGCACAGTGGTCATGCGCGACGGACGGCTCGTCCAGGGAGTCGCCGCGTGAGCCTGCTGCACACGATCGAAACCGGGTTGCGGAGCCTCCTCGGCCATCGCCTTCGATCCGTGCTCACCACGCTGGGCATCCTCTTTGGGGTGGCCGCAGTGATCTCAGTTGTCGGCATCGGGCAGGCATCGTCCGACAGTGTCACCGCGCGAATCTCGTCACTCGGTACCAACCTCCTTACCATCACGCCGGGCAGCACAGTCTCAGGCGGCGTCTTCGGAGGTGGCGGCACTGCCAACACGTTGACCATGTCCGACGTCGCGGGTCTGCTCGACCACCAGAACGCACCCGACGTGGCGGCAGTCGCGCCGGTCTCGCAAGGCCGCGAATCGCTGGTGAGCACGTCCAGCAACTGGAGCACCACGGTCTCCGGCAGCACCGCGGACTGGCTGGTCGCAAATTCGCGCGACATCGCCACCGGCTCATTCATCACCGCATCCGACGTGAGCTCGCAGGCGCACGTGATCGTGCTGGGGGCGACCACAGCGTCCAACCTGGGCGCCTCAGTCGGAGACCTCATCACCGTCAAGCAGATCCCGTTCCAGGTGATCGGAATCCTCGCCCGCGCGGGGAGCCAGGGGTTTGGCAACCAGGACGACCTCGCCGTGGTGCCCATCACGACGGCTCAGGGCGAGCTGGTCGGCGGCGTCGGTTCGGTGCAAAGGATCCTGCTCAGCTCGACGAGCCAGGCAACACTCGGATCCGCCTACATCGAGGCCAACCAGGTGCTGCTCCAGACCCACCACATCGCCGATGCGACGCAGGCCGACTATTCGATCACGTCGTCGACGCAGGTCTTGAGCACAGCCCAGGCGGTGACGCAGACGCTCACGATCCTGCTGGCCAGCGTGGCCGCAATCTCGCTGCTGGTCGGTGGCATCGGCGTGATGAACATCATGCTGGTGTCGGTCACCGAGCGGACCGGAGAGATCGGCTTGCGCAAAGCGCTTGGCGCCACGCCGGCCGACCTCTTCAGGCAGTTCGTGATCGAGGCGGGCGTGCTGACCGCGGTGGGGGGCTTGCTCGGTGTTGGAACCGGGCTGGCGGCCGGCTACATAGTTCCGCGCACGGCCAACATCGCTGTCACCATCACGCCGCTGCCGGTGCTGATCGCGGTGGCTGTCGCCGTCGCTGTCGGGCTCATCTTCGGGGTTTATCCGGCGCTGAGGGCCGCAAGGCTTGCGCCAATCGAGGCGCTTCGAGCGCAGTGAAGGAGACACATTCATGAATCGCTTCCTCCCACTTCTCGCTGTGGCCGCGTTCGTGCTTGCCGCATGCGGCAGCCCAGCGTCGGCGGCAAAGACCTCGCCCAGCCCGGCGGGCGCTAACGCCCTCCGCAACAACGGCGCTTCTGGCCAGCTGGTTCAGGTCAACGGCCAGATGCTCATCCTGACCGGTCCCAACGGCGACACCACTGTCACCGTGACCGCGACCACGACCTACACCAAGACGTCGATCGCCACGCTCGCCGACATCACCAAGGGATCGTGCCTCGTGGCCACCGGCCAGAAGGACCCGACCTCGGGAGCCGTCACCGCGACCACCGTACGTATCTCGCCCAAGACCGCAGCCGGGTGCGCTGCCCCAGGTTTCGGGCCAGGTGGCAACCCGGGGGCGACGCCCCGCCCAACCCCACCCGCCGGCGCGACACCGCGGCCGACACCAAGCGGCCAGGCGAACCTGGCGTTCGTGACGGGTGAGGTCACGGCGGTGAGCGGCCCATCGGTCACTGTGAAGCCGGCGGCGGGCGCCAACCAAACCATCACTGTCGCTTCCGCTGCGTCGATCACCAATACGGCGGATGTGACTCTGGCCGCGCTTCAAAACGGTCAGTGCCTCCGCGCCACCGGCCCCAAGGACGCGTCCGGCAACGTGCAGGCGACGTCGATCACCATCACGCCCGCGGGTCCTTCAGGCACCTGCACGACCGGGGCCGGGGGCCGAGGCGGATTTGGCGGCGGCAACCGGCCCGGTGGCGGCGGCGGCACCGCACCGGGCGCCTAGCTTGCGGTAGTCAGCTGCTCTTGTAGCCAGTCCGCCATTAGCGGGCGGTACTTGTAGGCGATGTTGTTGCATACGTGGTTGCCGTCCGGGTAGATGACCAGCGTCGCGTTGCCGGCCTCGCGCGCGATCCGCTCGGCATGAGACGGCGGGAAGAGGCGGTCCCTGGCGCCGTGGATGACAAGCAACGGTTGCGTGACCTTATCGAGGATGCCTTCGAGGTTGAGCGTGTAGGCCTTGCCTTTCGCCTCTGCATCATCAGCCGACTTCGTATAGAAGATGTAGCCGCCCCTGGTGAGGGGGTTGAGCGCATCCCAGCATTCGCCGAGGTTGTAAGGGCCCGCGAGGCCGACCAAAGCCCTGATGCGTTTTTCGTAAGCGGCGGCGCGGGGCCCGTAGATCGCGCCCATGCTGATCCCCATCAGGCCGACGCGATCCTGGTCCACGCCAAGATCCAGGCCCGAGAGGTGATCGAGCAGAGGCGTGATCACCGTCTCCCAGTTGGGACGGATCGCGAAGTTGACAGAGTTCTCGGATTGGCCCGGGCCGTCGATGGTGAGCGTCGCCAGCCCGCGCTGGAGAAAGTCATTTTCGATCGCGAACAGCTCTTCCTTGGACGAGTCGAGCCCGGGCACCATCAGCACCAATGGTGGCTGGACGGATTTGGGCCGCCGCAGGTTGCCCGGGATGATGCCGCCTTCGAACGGAATCTCCAGGCGCTCAGCCGGCGGGTCGAGGTGCGGCATCGCGTTGCGATAGATGGCGACCGACCTGTCGCGCAGCTCACCATGCAGACCGGCGTCCTCGAACCACAGGAACTTTCCCAGATGCCAGCACCAGGCGGCCCGCTGGTAGGCCTGGGCCGCCGACAGCAAGCGCCCGCGTTCCTCGGCCTCATGGCCCAGGGCCTCGTGCATCTCACCAACCGCTTTCCAGTTGGGCGCCCAATCCGCCCACTCGGTGGTCCGGGCCACCGTGTCATCGAAGTCGTTGACGTCGATGCCATTGGCGACGAAGCGCGGCCGCCAATGGTGTGCCGCCACCTGCACGCGGTTGGTGGTGTGGTGCGCGCTCACGAGGCTGCGATCCTGGTTCCGCTTACGGCCTCGTCGAGACTCGACCCTAGGTCTCGCAGGAACACCTCGGCGCAGTTGCGTCCAGGCAAACCGGAAACCGAGCCGCCCGGATGGGTGCAGGCGCCTGTCTGGTACAGGCCCTCGATCGGGGTCCGGTACGACGACCAGCCCTCCACCGGCCTGAAGAAGCCGCTCTGTTCCGGTGAGTTGGCCCCGCCGTGGCACGAGCCGCGCCAGTTGGCTGAATTTCTGCGCTCGAGGTCAAGAGGCGAGTCCACGTGCTCGGCCATGACGATGCGCCGAGAAAGGTTTGGCGACAGCCGCGAGAGTCGCTCGAAGAGCTCATTGGAGACGTCCTGCTTGATCGTGTCCCAGTGCTCGGGACCCTGCTTCAGCTCGTAAGGCAGAAAGCTGACGACCTTGAAGGTGTGCTTGCCGGCCGGAGCGCGGGTGGCATCGATGACCGAAGGCGTGAGGGCGAGAAACACCGGTTCTTCCAGGTCGATCCGGCCCGCACGGAAAGCGGAAAGCATCGCTGTGTAGGCATCCAGGGATTCGAGCGCGCCCATGGTGACGCTGGCACCGAGGCCGTCGGCCATCCGGAAGCGCGGCGCCTCGCTCAATGCGTAATGCGTGACGAACATCGTGAGGTTGGGCTGCCACCGCGCCACGCCTGCGAGGTAATCGGCCGGAAGGTTCTGCTCGCCGACGATCCCGGCCAGATGCTTGACATGGATCGTCGAAACGATCGCCCGGTCAGCTTCGTAGGTCGATCCGTCTTCCGTCTTCACTGCTGTGGCCCTGCCGCCTTCGACAGCGATGCGAGTGATTCGCTTGGATGTGAGGACGGTGCCACCGTGCTCCTCAATGTCCCGGGCCAGAGCCAATGGCAGCCGAATCGACCCCCCTTCGGGCAGGATCCAGCTGAACCGCTGCCGGCCCGCCGCCAGCGAGAAGGCCATGATGCCCGACACCGGCTCGTCGAGCGGATGCAACGTCATGAAAGCGATCCACGCGAAGAAGGCGCGCACGTGATCGTCGCGGAATCGCTCTTTGACGATGTCGATCGCGCTGGCATCTCGGATCGATTGCATCTTCTCCCCCAGTGGGCTGGCCAGTGTGCGCGCGATGA
>PLYD01000244.1 GCA_003151665.1 Candidatus Dormiibacterota bacterium | reverse complement strand
CAGGGTAGGACGGCATCGAGCCGCGAGACCTCATCAGCCAGCGGCGAGCCCGGCGGCGGGACCAGCCGCAAGGATCCGCCCAGCCCAGGCCAGAACGCGGACCAAGCCGGCTCGCCGAGAGCCTGGGCAGCGCAATCAGCGTCCGGCACCAGGTGGGCGGTCAGCGTGAGCTTCAGGTCATCGGTCGGAGGAGTCCGCATTGTCAGCCAAGGCAGGTTGCGCGATCGCCCGTCCAAAAACAGAGCCTCGTCGCGCTGCACCAGCTCGATGGCACCCGCTTGCCAGGAGAGCCGGAAGGAGCCGCTCGGAAAGCGACTCGCGGTCGCCGAGCCCCCAGGCGGTCGGACCGTGACACCGCTTGCGTCGATTGAAAGCGGGGGAGGTTCCGGGTCCTGTCCGTCGTCCTCGCCGAGTGCCACATTGGCGCAGACGAGGAAACGGCACGAGGCGCCCTCCCGCACTCGAACCTGGAGGGCGAGCTCGTGCTTCGCCGCGGGTGCGGTGACGACCACCTCGATCAACCCCTGAGCATGCCCGTACCACCAGCGGCAGGAATCCAGGGCGACCGCCCATGCGCTTGGTGCGTCGAGCAGGACCCAGCCCCCGGACGCTGCAGTCGCCTCCACGAACACCCGCAGCCCGTGCGCGCGACGCAGGCCGAGGTAGCCCCGTCTCGTAGACAGCATCCGGTTGAGGCTCACATGCCCCTGGGTGACCTGCGAGTGGAAGACACCAGCCATCCATGCCGTAGAGGTCAAGCTGCCCTCATCCGGCACCAGGCCGTTCCCGGTGCGCAGGATGTGCCCGTGAGGCCGCAGCACCGCACGTTCCTTCGCCTGCAACACGACATGAGTGCCGTCGTCGGTGAAGAAACTGAGCAGGTCCCGGCCATCGCGCTCCGCGTGGCGCCGACCGGGACCAACCAGGGCTCCGATCTCGCCGTCGGCGAGGTCCCGGCAGTGGAGGACTGGAGAGGAGGAGAACAGTGACCCCACCACCGAAACCGCACCACCAGGTCCCGCGGACTCTGGCGGTCGGGCTTCGGGCTGACGCAGAGCCTCGGCGGCCTCGACAGCGTCGGCGGCGGACGTCGCGCCCGGATGGTTGGCTTTGAAGATCCCGAAGAAGCCGGATGTCAGCCGCTCGCCCGGGCGCAGCTGGGTGCTCCGATCCTGCAACAGGACGAGGGTGTGCTCGTGCTGCAGGCGGGTGTTGGGTAGCCGGTCGGCGAGTAGGCCGGGAGGCGGATCCCCCGGCCAATGCGCACGTCCGAGCTGGAGGGCGTCCGTTCCCCAGCCGACCCCCTCACGCAGGCATCCAAGGAGCACCCAGGGGGCGGCGGTACCTGGCATGTTCTGCCGCACCGCGACCGCCATCCCCACTGCTTGCGTTTGCACCGGGGTGAGGTCGAGATACTGGCTTACGTAGTACTCGTTCGTCCGCACCGCGACGTATGGAGCGAGGGCGACGTCTTGCGTGTACAGGATGTCGATATCTATGGCAGCGGTTCTGTGGCTGGTCACCTCGACGTGCCAGAACCAGGCCGTCACGGCGGCGGCCAGACGAAAAGTCACCCGGTACTCCAGATCGCGCCATAGGCCTGTCACTACGGGACCTGCTGTGGTCCATTTCAGGCTGCCGCCAGCCTGCGGTCCGAGCATCGGTGTGGTCTCGACGACCGGGCCCTTGAGCCGTAGGTAGAGGTTTGCCGGTCCTGCCTCGAGGTCGTCGGCCGGGTACATCAGGATGCTCTGACCAGCCACTTCCAGCCGGCGCAGGGCTCCGCTTGTCGTGAACTGCGCTCTGATCCCAGAAGGGCTGCTGAGGCCAGCGGCAGTGTGCCGGTCGTCCTGCCCGGTGGTGGCCATCAAACTATGCCAACCTCGCGGATCGCCGAGGAAATCGCGTACAGCGGGCGCCCACCCTAGGATCGAAAGCGCGCAGTGATTTGTCGTCGATCCATACGGGGAGGTTATCCTTTGGGTAGCGGCAAAAGGGCGGTACGGCTGTTTTTAAACAGCTGCTCATAGGGCTCTTTTGGGCCGATTTCGATCTCAGAGACAGGGCCCCTGTTTACAAAACAGCTGCTCTGCCAATTGAGCTATGCCGGCGTCTTCTCGGAAGGTTAGCGCAAGCCCTTTACGGCGATAGTCCGAGCCGATCCAACTCCCTGGGAGTGATGCTGGCCCGGCTCTCCAGCCCGGGTCATCTGCCCGCGGTTACGGTTTTGAGCTCATCAAACGACTCTCGGATGTGCTGCGGCAAATCTCGCCCGCTCGTGTCATTGATCCAGCGTTCGAAAGCGACTCTGAAGACGGTGATCCCTGCCTCCGCAGCCAGGCTCGCGGTCGGCTCTCTGACGCCGCGCCGGTGCAGCGCGCCGGCGAGCGCCGAGGCGAGTTTTGCGAGTTTGATCAGCTCACGCTCCTGCAGCTCCTGCGTTCGCGGTAATGACGGCCTGGCGCTGTTCGGAGCGATCGCGGCCCTCCTGGAAGCTGGCGCCGGCAGCCTCCAGGGCGGCTATTACCCCAGGTCATGTGGCCCTTTGCGCCCGGGCCCCTCGCCTCTACCCCCAAGCAGGCTCCCGCCCTGAAGCTCGTATCAGTGGACTCGTACCAAGGGAGGTAACCCTGATGGTCGACGAAAAAGACAAGCCGCTCTCTCTCGTGATGTTCTCCGGGACCGATGACAAGCTGACTGCGGCGGCAGTGCTGGCGGTGGGGGCAGCTGTCATGGGCCGGCCGGTCAACCTCTTCCTGCAGTACTACGCCCTCGATGCTTTTCGGGTTGGCAAGGTCAAGGCCGACCATGCAATTTCACCCGAGGCGACCGAGTCACAGGCTCCGATCATCCGGGGGCACAAGGGGCAGCACTGGAGCGAGCTCCTCAAGCAGGCCAAGGACGTCGGCGAGGTGAACATCCAGGCGTGCGCACTCTCGATGGACATGTTCGGTATCGGGCGTGAAGACCTGGACCCGATGGTGGATGGCATCGAGGGAGTCGCGGCCTTCATGGCCTCGGTGTTGGATGGCCAGGTCGTATTCATCTAAGGAGGCCGAAATGAGCACATTAATGAGCAAGCTGCAGATCGACAAGACGATCGACGCCCGAGGGATGGCATGCCCCGGTCCCCTGATGAACCTGATCGGGGCCATCCGCCAGGGCCAGGTCGGTCAGGTCTTCGAGGTCCTCTCGAGCGACGAGGGCTCCAAGACCGATATCCCCGCCTGGCTGGCCAAGGCCAAGCACGAGCTAGTCGAGGTGGTTCAAGACAGCGGCTATACGCACTTCATCGTGCGGAAGGCAAGGTGAGACATGGCTGCTGAAGTCGTGATTCTCGGCGGCGGTGTCGGAGGGACGATCGTCGCCAACCTGGTGGCAAAGCACAGCTCGGGAAGCGCGCACGTTACGGTGGTTGATGCCACCGGAATTCACGTGTACCAACCCGGATTCCTGTACGTCGCCGTAGGCCAGGAGCTGCCGTCGGCGCTCCGGCGCCCGGAGGCAAAACTGCTCCACCACGACGTGTCGCTGGTCATCGATCGCGCCACCCGGGTCGATCCGGTCGCCCGGAAGGTGCAGCTCGAATCAGGACGGACTCTGCGTTACGACCAGCTGGTGCTGGCTACGGGCAGCCGCACCCTGATGGACGAAGTCCCGGGGGCAACAGACGCACATGACTTCTACACCATGGATGGAGCAAGTCGGCTTTTCGAGGCACTGAAAGCGTTTGAAGGCGGAACCATCGTCATTGGTGTAGCCGGCATCCCCTACAAGTGCCCTCCCGCCCCGGTGGAGTTCGTCTTCCTGCTCGATGACTATCTAAGGGCCAGGGGTATCCGGGACAAGACGGAGATCAAGCTGCTGTCTCCGCTCAACAGAGCGTTCACCATCGAGGCGACATCCAAGCTGGTGCAGCCGATTCTGGCTGAGCGCGGTATCGAGCTGACAGGCTTCTTCAACGTCGAGTCGGTCGATCCTGCAGCCAAGACAGTCAGCTCGCTCGAAGGTGAGACCGTTGCCTACGACCTGCTGGTGCTGGTGCCACCGCACCGCGGCCAGAAGGTGATCGAGGACTCGGGCCTCGGAGACGAGCGCGGTTGGGTTCCGGTCGACAAGAACACCTTGAAGCATTCGAAGTTGGAGAACATCTGGGCGATCGGGGACGCGACCAATATCCCGATCTCCAAGAGCGGTTCGGTGGCGCACTACGAGGCCACTATCGCGGCGGCGGAGATCGTGGCCGAAGTGAAAGGAGAAGCGCCTCCCGCACATGTCTACGACGGAAAGGTCATGTGCTTCCTGGAGACTGGCCGGGGTCAGGCCACAACGATCAGCTTCGATTACGACCACCCTCCGGTTTCACCCACGCCGGCTCGCCGCTGGCACTGGGCCAAGGCTCTTTTCAACAAGACTTACTGGCACACCGTCCCCCAAGGGCGGTTGCCGTGACACAGGAGATGGCGATGAGCATCACGATCGCAACGAGCCTGGACTTGAAGGGGCTGTCGTGCCCGATGCCGATTATCAAGACGGCCAAGGCCATGAAGGAGCTGGCTCCCGGCCAGCTGCTCGAGGCATTCGCCACCGACCCGGGTTCCGTCCCCGACTTCAAGGCCTGGGCACAGACCACGGGCAACCCTCTCGTCGAATCAAGCCAGGAGGGCGGGGTCTTTCACTTCGTCCTGAGAAAGAAGGAGATCTGAAATGAGCATCGCAAGCATTGAAAAGCCGCCGACTGAGGAACCAGCACCGCAGCTGGGCGAGAAGAAGCCGGAGGTAGCCGAGAAACTGGTCATCTTCGCCTGGAGTGGTGAGCTGGACAAGATGTGGCCGACCCTGATCCTGGCCACGACGGGCGCCGCGATGGGGAAGGAGACCACCGTCTTCTTCACTTTCTGGGGACTGTTTCCACTGGTCAAGAACCAGGTCCGCATCACAGGCGAGAACTGGATGCAGAAGATGCTCTCGATGATGAACCGCGGTGGAGACGAGCACTTGAAGCTGTCCAAGATGAACTTCGCCGGCGCGGGTCCCGCGATGATGAACCACCTTGCAAAGGAGCACCACGTCGCCAGCCCACACGAGCTCCTCGAAGTGGCCAAGGAAATGGGCGTCCACCTGATTCCGTGCCAGATGACCATGGATCTGCTTGGCTTGAAGCGCGAAGACCTGATCGACGGCCTGGATGAGCCGGCGGGCGCGACCATGGCCCTGGCCCAGGCGCAGGGCGCAATCACGCTGTTCATCTGATGCGTACCAACACAGCGAGCATCCGGGTTGCTGAGTCGAAGCCTGAGCTGGAGGAGATTCCGGAGGCGGAGTGCCTCGAAATCCTTGGCCGGCACAGCCTCGGTCGGATGGCAATCGTCGTGGACGGGCAACCCCAGATCTTTCCAATCAACTATGCAATGAGCGGCCGGATCATCGCCCTTCGCACCGGCGCCGGCAGCAAGCTGTCGTATGCGCCCACGTCAAAAGTGTGCTTCGAGATCGACGAGTACGATTCCTCCGGCGGCGGATGGAGCGTGATGGTGCAAGGCATCGCCGTTGATGCCACGGAAGCGTTCGACGACGTGTCATGGGCCGCTCGCGCTGTGGAAGCCGGGCCGCTCGCGCCAGGTGTGAAGCCCTATCGGATAGCGATCGAACCCAGCAAGATCACGGGCCGTCGATTTCGGGTGGCATCCTCAGCGGTGAGCTAGGCCGCCGCCGAGATCACGAGGACCGGCCGCTTGGAGTGGAGTACGAGCTCATGGCTCGCGCTTCCCAGCAAGAGTTCGGCAACGCCTCCTCGACCGCGCCTGCCGACGATAACGACATCGGCTTTCTCGCGGTCGGCCACCGCGGCGATCACGGACGCCGCCCGCCCGTCCTCCATCACTGTGCGATAACGAACCCCCGAAACCTTCAGCGGCTTGCACCACTTGTTTTCGAAATCCGACTTCATAGCGGCGCGCCACTCCTCATCGAATTGAACCGGAGTGCCATATGGCTGAGGGAAGTATGTCGGGACGTCGACCGCGTACACCGCGGTCACTTGGGCGCCCATTGCCTTCGCCATTCGCACCGCCCACTTAAGAGCGGCCGCCGACGACCCAGAGCCGTCCAGACCGACCACGATGCGACGGACGCCAGAGTTTTTTGTTGCCATTTGCGACTCCTTGTGAAACGTCAGCGTTTTTTCGGAGGGCTGCCGTGCTTCGCTTGGAGTGTATCGGCCGGGAGCATGGCGTCCATATCTCCGATCGTCCGTCCGGAAGAGGGCCAACGCAAAGGTCTAATTGCCCGGGCATCAGGGGTCCAACGACCCTGCCTCCAGCTCTGCCGCAAGCCCAGGCTCGGAACAGCCACCCAGTTCAACGGCGACTGGGCAGTGACTACGACCAGGCCGTCAGGTAGCAGGTAAGACATGGTCCCAATTGAATCGGCGAGGTCGACCAGTGCTCTATCCCGCTGATCGTGTGTCGACGATCGTGCTTCGGGATGGTTCCACGGTCTCAGTGCGCCCGATCAAGCCAGAGGACGAGACGGGCCTGGCGCACTTCTTCTCCGCGTTGTCCATGCAGTCTCGCATTCGGCGTTTCTTCGCCCCCGTTGCCAACGCTGACTCCTCGGCCAAAAGAATGGTCCACGTCGACTACAAGTCGCAGTACGGCCTGGTGGCCGTGGCCGGCTTACCAGAACAGATCGTGGCTCACGCGATGTACATCGAGATTGAGCCGCGCAAAGCCGAGCTGGCCCTGGCGGTGGCCGACTCTTACCAGGGCCGCGGCCTGGGCACGATTCTGCTCGGCCAGCTAGCCGAGATTGCCTCGGCGGCTGGGATCGATGTGTTCGAGGCCATCGTCATGCCGGACAACCACACGATGCTCAGCATGTTGCGTGAGAGCGGCTTCCCGGTTCATGGCCGCTCTGAACCGGGTGAGGTGCACGCGGAATTGCCAACGGCGCTGACTCCCGAGGGTTTGCATCATTTCGAGGACCGCGACCGCATTGCGGCCGTCGCGGCCGTTGGCCACATGCTCGCCCCTCGCTCGGTGGCGGTCGTCGGAGCATCGCGCCACCGTGGCGGAATCGGCGCCGAGCTTCTGCACAACCTGGTAACGAACGGCTTCAAAGGATCTGTTTACCCGGTCAACCCGGCCGCGACCACGATCGAGGAACTTCCTGCGTTCGCGTCAGTTCTCGACATTCCTGGTGAGGTCGAGATGGCCGTGATCACGGTGCCGGCCGCGGCCGTCCTGGAAGCTGCACGCCAGTGCGCAACCAAGGGCGTGCGTGGGCTGGTTGTGATCTCGGCGGGATTCAGCGAAGCCGGATCTGAAGGAGCCGAACTTCAGCGGCAGCTCCTCGATGTGTGCCACCAGGGCGGAATGCGACTCGTGGGCCCCAACTGCATGGGCGTTATCAACACCGCGCCCGAAGTAAGTCTTGATGCCACGTTCGCACCGGATAAGCCGGTCAAAGGGCGAATTGGCTTTCTGTCGCAGAGCGGCGGTCTCGGCATCGCGGTGATGGCCCGTGCGCAAGCCCTCGGATCGGGCATCTCGTCGTTCGTGTCCGTCGGCAACAAGGCAGACCTCTCCGGCAACGACTTCATCCAGTACTGGGAAGCCGATGGTGAAACCGACCTGATCATGCTTTACCTGGAGTCGTTCGGAAACCCGCGCAAGTTCGCGCGCATCGCTCGGCGTGTCAGCCGGTCGAAGCCGATTCTGGCCGTGAAAGGCG
>PLYD01000125.1 GCA_003151665.1 Candidatus Dormiibacterota bacterium | reverse complement strand
TCGAAGGTCAGCGACGGTGGTCGCGAAAGGCCCGTCGGTGGAGAAATCGATCCAGTCGGGGATCGGGCGGCGGCCGATCACGCCGTTGGTGGGTTTGATCCCCACCAGGCCGCAGAACGCTGCCGGGATTCGTATCGAGCCTCCGCCATCGGTGGCCGTCGCGATGGGAGTCATGCCCGCGGCGACGGCGGCGGCCGAACCGCCGCTTGAGCCGCCCGGCGACCAATCCACAGCCCACGGATTTCGAGTGGTGCCGAAGAGCAGGTTAGACGTGAACCCCTCGGAGGCGAACTCCGGCAGGTTCGTCTTGCCGACCACGATGCCGCCGACCGCTCGCAGCCGTGATGGCACGAGGCCATCAGCCTTGGCGGCTGGTGCGTCGGCGAACAAAGTCGAACCCATCGTGGTCCTCATGCCGGCGACGTCTTCCAGGTCCTTGACCAGGACAGGCACGCCCGCCAGCACCCCGCCGGCGCCCCCGGCTCGGTCGAGCGCTTGGGCTTCGGCGACGGCTTCGTCGCCACGCAAGGCGACAACGGCGTTGATGGGCCCGTCCAGGCGCTCGATAAGTTCGAACGCGAGCCGCACCACTTCCTCGGCAGAGGCGCGTCGGGACGCGATCGCGTCACGGACCGCAGCGATGACTCCGCGCCTTGCCACGTCAGTACTCTAAGGAACCGGATGAAAATCGCGATTGGCGTCGAGCCATTTGACTCGCCGGATGCGCGCCGCCTGGTGGAGGCTTTGGATGCGCACCTGGCCAGCCGCTACAAGCCTGAGCACAGGTTCGGGCCGCACCTCAAAGCAGAGCACGTCGCGCCAGGGATAGGCACCTTTGTCGTGGCACGCGCGGAAGGCAAAGCTGTTGGTTGCGGGGCGCTGCGCAGGCGCGACCCGACCACGGTCGAGGTAAAGCGCATGTACGTCGAGCCTGCGATGCGCGGGCGTGGCATCGCCATGCAGATCCTCGAGCATCTCGAAAGCACAGCGCGGACGATGGGAGGCGAGCGGTTGGTGCTGGAGACGGGGATCCACCAGGCAGAGGCCATCGGCCTGTACCGGGCCGCCGGCTTCAACGCGGTCGACTGTTTCGACGAGTACGTCGGCATACCTACCAGCGTGTGCTTCGAAAAAACCCTCTAGGCCGCAGGCGTGAAGAGGCTCCCCGGCGGTTGGTCGGAGCGCCATTGGACCAGCGCTTCGTCGACGCGCGTCAGGAGGTCAAGGGGCGAAAACGGCTTGGTCAGATATAGATCGGCTCCTGCAGCCAAGCCCACCTCGACGTCCGCCTTGAGGGCCTTGGCGGTCAGCATGATCACTCGCGTCGTGGAAAGGCTGGGATCGCCCCGGATCATCGCCAAAACCTCGAGCCCTGTGCGTCCAGGCATCTGGACGTCGAGCAGCACAACCGATGGCTTGTGCCGGCTGATCAAGGCCCACGCTTCGTCGCCATCGGCGGCTTCGAGCACCTGGTACTGATCGGACTCGATGGTGGCGCGCACGAGTAGGCGCATGCTGGGCTCGTCGTCCGCGATGAGCACGGTGGCATGGGTGCGAATGGCGGGCGGCGTCCGGACGGTCAAGCGCCCTTTACCTTTGTCACCAGGGCCTCGGTGATCAGGCTCACCGCGGCCTGGGTCGCCCCGGCCTCCTTCGGCAGCACCGCTGTCACGCCGGCTTTTTCAAGGGCTGATACCTCGGAGGGAGCCAGGCTCTTCACTGTCAGGACCACCATCGGTATCGCGGTGGCGGGATCGGATCCCAACCTGGTAACGAACTGCTCGCCCTGTTCGCCGGGCAGCACGAGGTCTGCGATGACTGCGCGGGCCTTCATGCCTGCTTGCAGCAGCCGTTGTGCCGTCTCGGCATCGGGCGCACGCACAGTTGTCATGCCACGCGAAACGAGCTGCTCCTTGAGCAGGCGCGCGAAGCCGGAGTCGTCTTCCACGATGAGCACGTCAGCCGCCTCTGGAGTCTGTTGCTCAATGGGAAGGGTGAAGTCGAAGCGAGAGCCTTCGCCGGGCCCGTCCGAAAAAGCCTCTACCGTTCCGCCGTGCGCCTCGATGATCCTGCGGTTGATCGACAGGCCAAGGCCGGTGCCTTTGATGATGCGGCGATCGCCGCTGTCGACACGGTAGAAAGTTCCGAACAGCTTCGGCAGCGATTCCTCGGGAATACCAAGCCCATGATCCTGAATGCTGATCTGGACCATACCTTCGACCAATTGCGTGGTGATCCGGATCGCTCCGCCGTCCGGCGAGTACTTGCGGGCGTTGGAGATGAAGTTGGAGAGCACCTGGAGAATGGCGTCGGTGTCGATCATCACGAGTGGCAGCCCTGAAGTCCGGAGCACGCTGACCGGCCTCTTCACGTCCTCGCCGGACGCAACGATTGCGCGCTGGATGAGTGCGTATAGGTCCGCGGGGGCAAGGTCGAGCTGCTGATGGCCGGCTTCGAGCCGCTGGATGTGCAGCACGTCGTTGATGAGGTCGGTCAGACGCCGGCCCTCTCGCAGCATCACCCCGAGATACTGCTTTCGCTGCTCGGCGTTGAAATCTCGTGAGTAGAGCAGCTCGGTAAAGCCCAGCAGGCTCGCAAGCGGCGTGCGCAGCTCATGACTGACGAGCGAAACCATCTCATCCGTAGCGCGACTGACCGCCAGGACACTGCGAAGCTCCGCCGCTTTTAGAGTCTCGGCCATCGCGTTGTGCTCGGTCACGTCACGCGCGACCGACGATGCCCCCGTTATGGTCCCATCGGAATTGCGGATCGGCGAGACAGTGATCGAGACCTCGATTACGCGTCCGTCCTTGCGCACGCGTTGAGTTTCGAAATGTTCGCTTCGAACCTTGCCGGCAAGCAAGCTAGCGATGATTTCGCGGATCTCGTCGGGGCGCCCCCTTGGCACGAGCAGCGAGATGTTCTTTCCGATCATCTCCGACGCGGTGTAGCCGTAAATCTGCTCCGCGCCACGATTCCAGGTCGTGATGACGCCTTGGAGCGTCTTACCGATGATGGCGTCATTGGATGAATCGACGATGGCAGCCATCTCCGCCATCAGGGCGTCGGTGCGCTTGCGCTCGCCGATGTCACGTGACCTCGACGAAATGCCAATGGTGATTCCGGCCTTGTCGTGGATTGGCGATACTGCGATCGCGACATCAATCGCGTGGCCGTCCTTATGGACTCGTTTCGTTTCGAATTCCTGAGCGCCCGCTGTCGTCGCTGCGTGCCTCTGAACCCGGTCGAGCTCGGACCGGCGATCCTTTGGCAAGAGGAACGAACCCTTCTTTCCTATTACCTCGCGGGCCGAGTAGCCATAGAGACGCTCCGCAGATCGATTCCATGTGGTGATAAGGCTATGCCCTGTCATACCGATAATTGCGTCGTCGGAGGACTCGACGAGCAGTGCGGCCAGCAGCAACCCGTCGGCGTCCGTCGCTTTCGATGGGCGCGCCCGTTTGGCCGGCTTCGTGGCTTTGGCAACCAGGGCCGGGTGGCTCACAGACTCGGCCCCAAGGTAGTGGTGAACGCTGCAGTCGTTGTGATGCGGACCCCGAAGAGCTTTCCTGCCAATCCCATGATCAAGGTCTACAGGAGACGCCAACCACCGTCGCCATGGGTCGGGATGGCTCCAAGGCCATCCATCCGGTGGGGGTGCGACTCCCCTTAAGATCAAATCAGATGGAACTCGCTGGTGGAGAAGTTCGCTCGAGGCGGTAGGCGCGAGTGGCCTACGCGGCGATAGCTAGCTGCCCACCGAACCCGCGCGATCGGCTTTTTGAGGGTAGATGGTCTCGCCGCGCTCGAGCATGGCGACGAACTGTTCGATCCTCCTCGCGCGGGCGTCCGGTCGTTTGGCGGTGGCGATTCGGTACAGGATCGCGTAACGGTTCTGGCTGTTCAAGGTCGCAAATTTCGCCTTGGCTTTGGGGTTGGCAGCCAGCGCCTTGATCAGCTCCGGAGGCACTTCGACGCTGGCCGGACCTGCGTAGGCGGCTTCCCACCTGCCGTCAGCTTTGGCTCGATCCATCTCGGCGATGCCAGACGCGTGCATCCTGCCCTCGGCCACGAGCCGCTCGGCGGTGCCGGTGTTGCGCTTGGACCACGGGCTGCGCTTACGGCGTGGAGTGAAGCTCTGGGTGAAAGTGCCTTCGTTGCCACTGCGAGCCTGGCCGTCGATCCAGCCAAAGCAAAGCGCTTCTTCCAGCGCCTGGAGGTACGTGAGGCTCGTCGGCTTTAAAGTGCCTTTTTTCGCGAGCACCAGCCATACCCCGGCCCCGCTCGAATGATTCTCTTCGAGCCACGTCCGCCAGGCTCGGATGTCGGCCACGAGCAGCTGCTGCTTGTCGACAGTCAAATTTCGTTCAGCCTAGGTGAGCCACGCGTCGTACGCTCGAGATAGCCGATGGTTGCATGTCCTCACCTCATTCAGATCAAGGTGGTCACGCCGAGCGCGGACGGCTGCGAGGACTGCCTACGGATTGGCGATTCGTGGATCCATCTGCGGCTCTGCATGACCTGTGGGCACGTCGGTTGTTGCGACAGCTCGAAGCACAAGCACGCAACCGCACATTTCAGGCGCACCGGCCACCCGATCATGAGATCGTTCGAGCCGGGGGAGGACTGGGGTTGGTGCTATGTCGACGAGATCGCGCTCGACCCGAGTCGGTGGCACGTCAACGGACCTGTCGCCCACGATTAGAGGCTGCCCTCAGGCCGGGTGGCCTGACCATACTGCAGCGACAGCTGCCGCCACTCTGGCCGCCTGGACGTGGCCGGCGCGCGCCGAGGCGACGCGGTGCGCGGGATCCAGGACGTTTCGCCCGATCGCGTTACGGGCGTTTGCGTCAGGGCTGACCACGATCGATCGCA
Organism: Candidatus Dormiibacterota bacterium; assembly: GCA_003151665.1. The sequence continues at coordinate 8,142 of PLYD01000125.1, read as the reverse complement.
CGTGCGGTCCGAGCGACGCGAGTTGGCTGTCGATCCTGCCGCTGCGGCGTAGAGCCATCGCCAGCGGAGCGAGCACGACCACCCTGTCGCAGCCGGCGGCCAGGTCGGCGTTGGCGGGTGATCGGACGCCCCCGTCGATGTACCGATGCCCGCCGATCGTGACCGGAGGCCAGACGAGCGGCACCGCACAGCTCGCAGCCACCGCCTGAGCGAGGGAGACACCGCCGTCGCGGTCGAAGTTCCGGGCTTCTCCGGTCTCAGCGTCGACCGCGGTGATGATCAGCCTGCGGTCAGGCCATGACTGGCCCGGCAGCCGCCGCTCGAAGACTGCCATTCGCTCGGCCTCGGACACTGTTGGAGCCTTCATTGCGGCCCGGCCGAGGCGCGCCCGGCCGGCGCGCGCGTCGCCGGGCCACCACGCGTTGACGACAAAGCCGAGAATGGCGCCCACACCCATCTTCGCCGCGATCTCCCCTGCCGGTTCCTTCAGCTGCTCCGCGTAGAGATCCTCGACCGTGGGCCCGCTGAGGATCTGGGCACCGACCACGGAGCCGGCGGAAGTGCCGACGACGAGGTCGGCAGAGGTCAGATCGGTTCCTGCCTCTGCCAGACCGGCCAGAAGGCCGGTCATCCAGGCGATGCCTGTCACTCCACCGCCGCCAAGTACGAGCGCTCGGTTGGTCACGGCGCAACCCTGTCAGCCCAACCGTGCGCACGTTCGAGCTGGCCGGCCAGCCGGAGCAGCGACGACTCGGCTCCATACCGCCCCGTGAGGAGGCCGACCGGCAGCCCGCTCTCACTCCAGGCGAGCGGCACCGAGATCGCCGGATTCATCGTCCTTCCTTCGCCGACCCTGGGCCGGCCGCCTACCGGAGATTTCTCCGCTGCAGTCTAGCCGCCAGGTGCCGTGAGTAGAAGCAGGACGTGCGGCCGGGGCACTGTGCCCCGGCCAGCTTGTGAAGTCAGGCCGAGGCTGTGACCTCGACCTTCGTGTTCCTCTTGTTCGCCACCCCAGTCCCCTCGAGTACGACCTTGAGCGCGTGGCTCTTGGCGGCGTTGCCGAACACCTCGTAAGCCTCCATCGCCTGGTCCATCGAGAAGTGGTGCGTGGCCAGCACCGTCGGGTCGAGCCTGCCGCCCTCGATCAGGGAGAGCAGCTGCGGGATGGTGCGCGTGTCCACGAGCCCTGTTGTGATCGTGACGTCCTTGATCCAGAGCTTCTCCAGGTGCAGCGTCGCGGCCTTGCCGTGGACGCCCACGTTGGCCAGCTTGCCGCCGGCGCGGATCAGCTCCGTTGCCAGCTCAAAGGTGGACGGGAGTCCGACGGCCTCGACTGCCACGTCGGCACCGAATCCGCCGGTCAGCTCGAGGACCCGCTTGACGGCGTCCTCGTGGCCGTTGTTGATGGTGATGTCGGCGCCAAACTCCTTCGCCTTCGCCAGCCGGCCATCGTCGAGGTCGATGACGATGATGTGCGCCGGCGTGTACAGCTTGGCGGTCATGACCGCGGCCAGGCCGATCGGGCCCGCGCCTACGATCGCCACGGTGTCGCCTGGCTTCACTCCGCCGTTGAGCACACCTACCTCGAATGAGGTTGGGAGGATGTCAGAAAGGAAGAGAACCTGCTCATCGGTTAGCCCAGACGGAATCTTGTACAGCGAGTTGTCAGCGAACGGAACCCTGGCGTACTCGGCCTGGAGTCCGTCGATCATGTGGCCGAAAATCCAGCCACCGCCACCGATGCACTGGCCGTAGCGGGCCTCCTTGCAGAACCGACAGCTCCCGCATGACGTGATGCACGACACCAGGACGTGGTCGCCGATCTGAAAGTTGGTCACTGCGGAACCGGTCTCGACAACGGTGCCGACGGCCTCGTGGCCGAGGATGGTTCCTGGCTTCACCGCGGGCACATCGCCTTTGAGGATGTGCAGGTCGGTGCCGCAAATCGTCGCGGTGTCGATCTTGACGATAGCGTCGGTCGGCGCCTGGATGGTCGGGCTGGGAACCGTATCCCAGGACTTCTGGCCGGGACCGTGATACACGAGTGCTTTCATTTTCGTTTCCCTTTCGTTAATTGAGATCAGGTGAGCTGGCGTCCTGCCGCCGATCTCCAGACTCTTCCTGCCGCCAAGTTTGATCGAGGGCCGAAGGACCCCCGCACTTCAGGACAGAAGGCCCAGCAGGTCGCTCCGGCTGACGATTCCGGCGATCCGGCCGCGATCGTCGACCACGACGAGGCGCCTCACATTTCGTTCCCGCATCAGGCTCGCTGCCTGGTTGCGGCTCGCGTCCGCGGCGACAGTGATCACGGGAATGGTCATGAATCTCGAGGCGATGGGGTCGATCGGCCTCCCGACGTGCCTTTCCTCGAGCAAGAGGTCCGATTCCGAGACAATCCCGATCGGTACACCCTGCTGATCGACGATCGGGATCGCGCTGACCCGGTTCTCGGCGATGAGGCGCACCAGCTGCTTGAACGGCGCAAGCGGACCGGCCACGTGCACGCGCTTTGTCATCACGTCGGACACGGTTCGACGTCGTGGCGATCCGTTGATGGTGTGCCTCGATGCGATCATTGCCAAAGGCTGCCACCGAACTCGATATCGCCACAGGGCCGAATGACCCGGCGCTGCAGGGCCGATCGTCATGGCGTAAATTCGCGAACCATGAGCGAGGTTCGCGACCGTAAGGACGCGCTGCTGCGAGCGGGTCTGGCCCTTGCTTCTGAACTCTCGCTGCCGATGGTGCTGCAAAGGATCGTGGACCTGGCGGCTGAGGTCACCGACGCCCGTTATGGGGCGCTCGGCGTGATCGGCGCCGGAGGCGGCCTGGTGGATTTCATCACCACGGGCATCTCCGCCAAGCAGAGGAGCGCGATTGGCGCCCTTCCCCACGGACGTGGGCTGCTCGGCTTGCTGATAAGCGAGCCGAGAATCGTCCGCGTTCGGGAGATCGCGAAGCACTCCGGCACAGTCGGGTTTCCACCCAATCACCCGCCGATGACTTCGTTTCTCGGCGCGCCCGTGCAAGCGATAGGAAGGATCTACGGCAACATCTACCTGACTGACAAGCGCAGCGCGCCGGAGTTCAGCGAGGACGATGAACGCTCGTTGCTGATCCTTGCCACCCAGGCCGGCGTCGCCATCGCCAACGCGTCGCTCTACCAAGAGTCAGTGCAGCGAGAGCGCTGGCTGGACGCGCTGCGCCAGATAAGCGGCCAAATCCTCGAGGGCGTGGACCCCGACTCCTTGCTGACCTCCATCGCCGAGCATGCCCGAGAGCTGGCGGGAGCGGATGCGGCCTCGATCCTGACGACGACAGCGAGTCCAGGAAGACTCGAGGTGGTGGCTGCGGTCGGCGCGTACGCCCCCCAGGTGCGAAATCAGTCGGTGCCCGCGGAGAAGTCGATCTCGGGGGTGGTGATCGAGACGGGCAAGGCGCTCCACACCGACGATGCGAGCACGCACGCTAGAGGCTATCAGCCAGTCATGCGCCTGGGCCACGTGGGGCCGGCAATCTTCATGCCGCTCCGGGTCCGAGGCCGGGCCATAGGCACCCTTATGGTTGCGAATTTGAAAGGCGGCCGCGTCTTTGATGAGGTCACGATTCGCCTCGTGGAGACTTTCGCAGACCAGGCATCCGTGGCGATCGAGTACTCACGCGCCCAGGATGACGTTAAGCGTGTCGGGCTGATGGAGGAGCGAGAGCGCATTGCCAGGGAGCTCCATGACGGCATCATCCAGTCGTTGTTCGCCGTCGGCATGGGCTTGCAGGGCGCTGCGCTGCTGGCGGGCCCGCCCGAGACCGCCGGCCGAATCGAAGGCGCCGTGGACGAGCTCGACCGGGTCATACGCGACCTGCGCAATTACATATTCGGCCTGCGGCCGGGCATCCTCGCAGACCGGCAGCTGGACCAGGCCCTGCGTGAGCTTGGGGACGACCTGCAAAAACGATCAGGCTCTCGGGTCGAGGTGGGAGTGGACGCGGCGCTGGCGGCCGGTCTATCGTCTCGATCACATCAGATCGTGCAATTGACCCGCGAAGCCCTGTCAAACGTCGCCCGCCACGCGGCCGCGAACCAGTCGGTGGTTCGGCTCGCGCGTGAGGGCAAGTACGCTGTCCTTACGATCGAGGATGACGGAGTCGGGTTCGACGTTGGTAGCGGTTCGGCCGGCAATGGCCTGCGCAACATGCGTGAGCGGGCCGAGGCTATGGGTGGCGCATTGCTCGTGACCAGCGCTGCCAAGAAAGGGACCACATTGAGAATGCGCTTCCCTATATGAGCTCCGTGAATGCACCCAAGAGCCGGCTTCGCATCATGCTCGTCGACGATCACGAAGTCGTGCGAGACGGCGTCAAATCCCTGATCAACGCGCACGACGATCTCACCGTCGTCGCTGAGGCGGGCTCGGTGCAAGAGGCGATCGATCAAGCGCTTAAGAACAGACCGGACGTCGTCGTCATGGACGTCCGGCTTGCGGACGGCAGCGGCATCGAGGCCACACGCGAGATCCGGGCGCGTCTCGAGGGCACGCAGGTCCTGATGCTGACGTCATTCGCGGACGACGAGGCCCTGTTCGCGTCGATCATGGCCGGCGCCGCGGGCTACGTGCTCAAACAGATCCGCGGCGGCGAGCTGATCCGGGCGATTCGCGAGGTCGGCGCGGGCAGGAGTCTGCTCGACCCCGAGGTGACTCGATCGGTGCTCGAACGGCTGCGCAAGGGCAAGACGATGCGCGATGAGAAGCTCGCGAGGCTGTCCGCGCAGGAGGAGCGAATCCTCACCTTGATTGCGAGAGGCCTGACCAACGGCCAGATCGGCAAGGAGCTGAAGCTGGCCGAGAAGACTGTCAAGAACTACGTATCAACGATCCTCTCCAAGCTGGAGGTGGCTCGTCGCGCGGAAGCGGCGGCGTACCTCGCGCGACATACGACTACTCCCGGGTCTCAGTAAGCGGCCGCCGCCTTGGCGAGCCGCTTGGCGACCGACTGGGCAAGATCCCTGACCGTCGCCGCTGCCACCCTGTGCATCAGCGCATCGTCGAGCTGCTTGCCCAAGCGGCCGAGCGGCGGCTCGTACATGCCGGAGACGGTGAGCCTCGTGGTGCCAGGATCGACGGGGGCAACCTCGACGCTTCCGGTCATCAAGGGGAACAGGTTCCTGACGAATGTAGCTTGCCACGTGATTGGGACCTGGGTGGTGCTGCCGACCGACACCGGGTCGCCCACCTGGACGGCGACCTCCTTGCGAAGGCCGATGCCCGCAATCTCAGGGCCGACCGCGGCGCGGCCGGGAAGTGCGAGGCGTGGAAACCACTTCCGAGGACCCATCGCGATGGCAGCGGTGACGGCCTCAATCGGCCGCTCGATATGAACCGAATGTTGGACGAACATGTCTCGAGTATCCAGCCCAACCTCGGAGCGAACAGGTGCCGAAAGTCACCGGTTGCGGGAGTCCATCGGCCCCCAGCACCTCAGACCGCTTTGGGTTTCCTGCCGCCGCCAATTCGGCGGATCAGTGCGCGCACAGGATCGAAGTAGGTGTCGTCCATGCGCTCCTTGAGAGGGATGATCGCGTTGTCAGTGATCTTGATGTGCTCCGGGCACACCTCAGTGCAGCACTTGGTGACGTTGCAGTAGCCGAGGCCCGCGTTGCCTTTCAGCAGTGGGCGCCGATCGAGCGAATCCTTCGGATGCATCTCCAGGGCGGCGATTCGGACCATGAACCGCGGACCGTAAAAATTGCTCTTGCCATCGTGGTTTCGCAGCACGTGGCAGACGTCCTGGCAAAGAAAGCACTCGATGCACTTGCGAAACTCCATCACACGATCGACGTCCTTCTGCTGCATGCGCCAGGGCTCGCTCGTGGTCATGTCCTTTTCCGACGGAGTGAAGGGCGGGATCTGCTTGTTGACCTCGTAGTTCCAGCTCACGTCGGTGACGAGGTCCTTGATCAGCGGAAACGCTCTCATCGGCCGGACCGTCACGTGGTCGCCGTAATCCGCGATCGGCGTCTTGCACATCAGGCGTGGAAAACCCTGGATCTCGGCAGAGCATGAGCCGCACTTGGCGGCCTTGCAGTTCCAGCGCACGGCCATGTCCGAGGCCATGTTCGCCTGAGCCCAAAGCACCGCATCGAGGACGACCATGCCCTCGGTGACCGGCACGCGATAGGAGACCAGCTCCCCGCCTTTGGCGTCGCCGCGCCAGATCCTCAGGTCGAGGTCAGAGTCTCCCATTCATTCCATCTCCTCGGGCGTGTAGAGGGCGTAGGAGCGCTGCACGGCATCGGCCAGGTACTCGGGCATAGGAGGCCGCGGTTCCGGCCTCACCTGCATGCCGCCGGCCGTCTTCTCGACCACAAAGTTGACGGCGGCAAGCTGGTCGTCGGTCTTGGAAAAGTCCGAGCGAGCGTGGGCTCCTCGGCTCTCCTTCCTGACCAATGCGGAGCGCAGAAGGGCTTCGGCGTTGACCAGCAGCGAACGAAGGTCGTGTGCGGTGTGCCAGCCTGGATTGAACGCGAGGCTGTGGCCGCCGCCGGTCCCGCACACCTCTGCTCGAGCTCGCAGACCATCGAGCTTCTCGAGACCGGCAGTCAGCCCGGCTTCGTCGCGGACGATCGGAGCGTGCTCCGTCATCACGTCCTGGATCTCTGCCATCAGCCGGTAAGGGTTCTCGCCCTCGGAACGATCGAGGGGAGCCATCAGCGTTGCGATCGCGAGCTCGATCTCGACAGGATCGATCCTCGCCGCTGCCGCCTTGGGATTTTTCTTGGCGGACGCGGCTGCGGCATCGCCGGCGCGCTTGCCGAACACGAGCAGGTCGCTGAGTGAGTTGCCGCCCAATCGGTTGCCTCCGTGTAGGCCCGCGGCCACCTCGCCAGCCGCGTACAGTCCGGCCACGCTGCTGGCGGCGGTCTCGGCATCGACGCGCACACCACCCATCGCGTAATGGATGGTCGGCGCCACCTCCATCGGCTGCTTGGTGATGTCGACCTTGGCCAGCTTCAGGAACTGCTCATACATCGACGGCAGCTTGCGCTTTATGAAGTCGGGGCTCCGGTGTGTGATGTCGAGATAAACGCCGCCATGAGGCGTACCCCTCCCCGCCACAACCTCCGAATTAATCGCTCGAGCGACGACGTCGCGCGACGAGAGCTCCATCCGCTCGGGGTCGTAACGCTCCATGAAGCGCTCACCATCCTTGTTGCGCAACAGACCTCCCTCGCCGCGAACGCCCTCCGTGACCAGGAGGCCCCTGACGCCCGCCGGCCAGACCATGCCCGTGGGGTGGAACTGGACCATCTCCATGTCGCGCAGCAGCGCGCCTGCCTCGTATGCAAGCGCGGTGCCGTCGCCAGTGCTCTCCCACGAGTTCGATGTGACGCGGTACATCTTCCCCGTCCCACCTGTCGCGAGCAACAGCGCACCGAAACGATAGAGAACCAACGAGCCGTCAGCGCGACGGTAGGCGAGCGCTCCGGCAACCCTTCCTTCGGATTTCAGGAGCGCGAACACCGTCGCTTCCATATGCACTTCGACACCTGTTGTGTGCACGACGCGGTCCTGGAGAGTCCTTATCATTTCGAGCCCGGTGCGGTCTCCGATGTGAGCGAGACGCGGATAGGTGTGGGCGCCAAATGGCCGCTGGTGAATGCGCCCCTGCCACGTGCGGTCGAAAACGGCGCCCCAGCGCTCGAGCTCCAGCACCCGGTCTGGCGATTCCTTCGCATGAAGCTCGGCCATGTGCCAGTTATTGATTAGCTTGCCGCCCTTCATGGTGTCGGCGAAATGCACCTCCCACGAGTCCTGGTAGGCGACGTTGTGCATAGCGGCAGCAACCCCTCCCTCAGCCATCACCGTGTGGGCCTTGCCAAGAAGCGACTTGCAGACGATCAGCACGCGGGCGCCGGCTTCCGCCGCGGCGATCGCCCCGCGCAGGCCGGCGCCTCCCGCGCCCATCACGAGCACATCGGTCTCGACTGTCTCGTAGGCGACAGCGCTCACGAGATCCACCGCGGGTCGTGCAGAACGCCCGCCAGGAGGAGTCGGATGTAGATGTCTGTCGCTGCCACCGAGAACAGGCTTGCCCAGGCCCAGCGGTCGTGCTTGATGTTGAGGATCGTGACGCCCCTCCACAGCC
>PLYD01000265.1 GCA_003151665.1 Candidatus Dormiibacterota bacterium | reverse complement strand
GGATCATCCTCAAGGGCGACGTCGCGTCTCCGGTCAACCCGCCGAGCGGCTGCCGTTTCCGAACCCGCTGTTTCAAGGTACAACCGCAATGCGCGGAGTCGGAGCCCCCGCTCGATACGGTCCGGCTCGGCGACCACCTGGCCGCTTGTTACTTCCCTCTTGGCTAGCGACCGGCCGCGTAGCCTTGCGCGCCGCGCGGGTTGGCGGCGGCGGACACCATGCCCGTCTTGTGATCGCGCCCGACCGCGCACAGACGGCCCAAGGACCACGGGCCTGTTTCCACGACCCCGTGCCCTCTCCTTCGCAGCTCGCTGAAAACCGCACCTTCGACGCGCGACTCGACGTAGAGGCTTCCGGTCTCCGCGGCATGCGGCGCGAACGAGCTGGGGAAATGCGCCGTGTGAAACATCGGGGCGTCGATGGACGCCTGCAGGTCATGGCCGTAGACGGCGTGCGCGAGGAAGAACTCGAGCGACCATTGGTCCTGCTGGTCGCCGCCGGGCGTTCCGAAGGCGAGCGTGGGTTCGCCGTCGCGCAATGCAAGGGACGGGCTGAGCGTCGTGCGCGGTCGCTTGCCTCCCTCGAGCCGGTTCGGATGATCCGGATCCAGGTTGAGCATCTGCGCGCGCGTGCCCAGGCAGAAGCCCAAGCCGGCGATGACGGGTGAGCTCTGCAGCCAGCCACCGCTGGGGGTGCACGCGACCATGTTGCCGCGGCGGTCGGCGGCCGCGACATGCACCGTGTCCCCGCGCACCTCGCCGACCGCCTGCGCGCCGGTGCCCGTCCAGTGGCCGTCAGCGACCGCCTGGCCGGAGGACCGTGGCAGCCGAGGATCGAGGCCGGCAGGCGCGCCTGGTCGGAGCTCAAGCGACGCGCGGCTGCCCACGAGACCGCGTCGCGCTGCAGCGTAGTCCCGCGCGAGGAGGTCATCCAGAGGCACCGCAGCAAAGTTGGGATCGGCGTACCACGCATCCCTGTCGGCAAAGGCGAGCTTCGCGCATTCGGCCACAAGATGGATGTGATCCGCCGAGAGAAAGCCGGCGGCGCGCAACCCGAGTCCTTCGAGGAGGCGCAACTGCTGGAGGAAGACAGGTCCCTGGCTCCATGGCCCGCATTTGGCCACAGTCCAGCCCTCGAAATCAGCAGTCACCGGTTCCTCGTGCATTGCCTTGAACTCGGCAAGGTCGACGCCCGTAAGCAGACCGCGATGGGCAGTCCCTGAGCTGTCCATCAACTCGGTGCCGCAGTGACGTTCGACGGCCTCGGCGACAAAACCTGAATAGAACGCGCTCGCGGCAGCATCGATCTGACTCTCCCGCCCGCCATTCGCCGATTCCCCCTCCCGCACCAGGCGCCGGTACGTCGCGGCGAGGTCCGGATTGCGAAACAGCGAACCGGTGGTAGGCCGGCCATCGCCCAGGTAGACGGCCGCTGAGGTCGGCCAATGTTCGCGGAAGAGTCCCTCCACCATGGCGACAGCGTCAGCGATGCGCGTCATCACGGGGTAACCGGCCTCGGCGTAATCGATGGCGAAACGCATAACGTCAGCCAGCCGCAACGTTCCGTGATCCCGCAAGAGCGTCATCCATCCGCCGAAGGCGCCGGGCACACATGCAGCGAGCAGGCCGGTACCGGGGATGTCGTCCAAGCCGAGAGAGCGGATCAATTCGATGGTGGCCGCTTGTGGCGCAGGGCCCTGACCGCAGATGACCTCAACGCGGCCTCGAGATACATCCCAGAGCAGAATGGGAACCTCCCCGCCGAGTCCGTTCAAGTGCGGCTCGACCACCTGCAGGACGAAGCCGGCGGCGACGGCGGCGTCGAATGCATTACCGCCCTGCTCGAGCACCGCCATCCCGCATTGAGTGGCAAGCCAGTGCGTTGAGCTCACCATCCCGAAGGTGCCTTTCAGCTCCGGGCGGGTGAGGAAGGCCACGTCTCGATCATAGGGTCGAATCAACGATGGCAGTGTCATCGCTGCATGAAGTCCGTAAGGCGCAGAGCCGGCAATTGAGACCCTCATTGCCGTGGGAACCGGGTTGCTGTCCCTAGTAGGGTTCCAAGCGTACCGANNCAGGGATTCGAACCCTGAACCTTGCGGTTAACAGATCGCTGCGCCTCGTTCAGAAATCGCGATTCGTATTCGCTGAGTGCCGCCGAGCAACACCATTTCGCATGGTTTATCACTGGCGTTGCTGTACAAAAGTGCCCCTCACGATTAGCGACGTCGGCTGACAGGATCAAGAGTGCCGGGCAGCGTGCTGATGATTGAACCTACAGCCACTTGCTAGCAGCCGACGGATCTCATTGCGGTCGAGAGTTGGAACACTGGCCGATCGGTCGCGGACTCCCGCAGCGCTCGAAGGATGTCAGTCATGCCCGCGCGGTGGCCCATCCGTTGCGAACAGCTCTCAATCAGAGCAACGGCGCCAGAGAGTACTGCTGCAGCGATGGAGGAGCCGCTGATCAGCGAGGGTGTGGGTGCCGCGTTGGAGGTCTCGATGCTGAGCGAGGGAATATCGATCCCAGGAACGTCGAGTCCACCGGCCGCGAGCGGGTTAGCTCGCGGCCCAGGGGTACCTTCCCGGTCGACAGCTCTCGCCGACAACACCCCTGGCATGCTCGCCGGGAATAGTGGGGCGGACCCAAGCGTGTCACCCCCAGCGGCCACAACTACGACACCAGCCGCGAGCGCGACGCCGATCGCAGAGGCAATCGCCGGCTCGTCTCGCGGAGTACCGAGACTCAGATTGATGACCGTGGCTCCGTTCGTAAGCGCCCACCGGATACCGGCAGCGACGTCGGCTGGCTGCGGGACGTGCCCCGCGCTCGCGACCCGAGCTATTAGCAGGCTGGCTCGAGGCGCGACTCCCCAAACACCTAGGTCGCCGGCCGCCGCTGCTGCCGCGGCGACACCCGTGCCGTGGCCTAGGTCATCCGCCGACCCGTCTCCGACCAGATCTACGGACTTCACCACGCGACGCCCCAGTTCAGGCAGCCGAGAAGCATCCAATCCACTGTCGATGAAGGCAATCGTCTCGCCCTCACCACGGGAGAGTGACCACGCGCCATCCACTCCAATGGCCGTGAGCTGCCACGCCGTCGTTGGATGGCTCGCGGCCTGCCCTGCGCCAGAGGCGCAGGACAGGCACACAACAACCGCAGTCCCGAGCAGCAGCGCTCGGCTTACCGGCATCCCTACTGGGACGTCATCCAGATGGCCGGAGGGCCTGGAACCCACGGAAGATTCGCACAGGAACCGCGACCATGATCCACAGCAACAAACCACCCGACGAGACCGGAAACCAACACGCCTGCCCAGCCGCTAATCTTCGCGATGAATCCGAGTGCGAAGCCGACAAAGTAGCCCGTCTGGTAATAGGCCGTGATGTCGTGATGGCTAATACAGTACGAAGTACCCCACCAATTGTGGTAGACAGCCGTGTAGCCATCCTGGAGCAGGACGTCGTGATTAGCGACCTCGTAGATGCTCCCATCCGCGCTGATGGCGAGCTCGCCGGCAGCAATCTTTGAATTGGCGACCGCCAGACTTGCGATCAGGGAGTCGACATATTGGGCTGGAAGCCTGTCAGTGACGGCGTGTGGAGCGGACAGTATCAGCCTGCCACTTGCGTTCGGATGGACGTACGCGCTTAGGACTTGCACCGTGTGCAGGAAAGCGCTTGCGTCGCGGATGCCGTGGGCGTTGGTAGAGACCGCCGCAACAGCGCGAATGTTCGCGGCGCGGACTACGGGTGGGTTCGCATTGACCAACACACACATTGCCAGCACTACGCCGGCGGCAAGTAGGACTCTCATATGGCGCAAACGATCAAGACCGAGTTGCAATGGAAGACCTCCTTCGGATGGATTTGGTTAGCTCGTCGATCAACTCACCCACTTCCTCCACCGAGTAGTGGGTTTCTCTATCACCTCCCCTAGCCAGTCTGTCGATGCGCTATCGATCTACAAGGGTGCCCCTACCTTGACTTCCGTCCTTGGGAGTGTTAGCGCGACTGTCTTTGACTGTGCGTCTTGGAGAAAATGTCCTTCGACGTTGGTGCAAGCCCAGCCTCGGAGTCTCCCGGGTTCGAGTGCGCAGCGTCCGGTCGAGCGAAGCTAGGCCCTCTGGGTCAAGTCCAGAGTCGCCAGAACGACCGCGGCTTCTATTAGAGAGGTCGCACCAAGCTTTTCCTTGGCGACGGTAAGCGCATTGCTGATGGTCTGCGGAGATCGATTGAGCCTTCGCGCCACGTCTTTGCGACTCAAACCCAACACGCGAAGCGCAAAGATGCGGCGCTCGAAAGGTGTTAGGTCAGTTGAAACATGGGGCACCACTTAGTTCATCGCTTGTGGCCCCGCGCGAGGGTTGGCGATAGCGCGCGCACCTGAATCGGCGGCATCGCAACCACTAGGGCAAAGCATGCTGCCGCGATCGGTACTCTCCGTTGGTTCCTCATTATGCCCACCCCATGGCAATTACGCCGCAGGCTGGTTAATCTCCCCATAAGACTATAACCCTTTATTAAGTGATCGCTTAATAAAGTGATGTCAGCGGCCAGTGTGGCTAATCGGCACATATCAATGGCGGGTTCGAATAGGACTCACTCGTCGCCGAATGTCCTTGCTTGCCCCAATAGTTCGTTGACCCGTGCGTTGAGTAGGGTCTCCGCCTGCAGGCCGAGGTCTATGACAGCTGAGTGCCGCTGAGGAACGCCGTTTGACACTGTTTATCACCGGCGTTGCTATATGACGGCGACGCCCATGTGGTCACTTAAGGGACTACAATGGTGGCATGGCATCAGTTGGAATCCGCGACCTAAAGACACATGCCTCGGAGATCGTTGAAAGGGCCGAGGCTGGAGAAGCCTTCCTGGTCACCCGGCGCGGTAAGCCGGTGGCGGTCGTGCTTCCCTTCGCGATCGAGGCGGAGGATCTAATCCTGGGCCACGCATCGCCCTTCGCTCGGCTTCGTGAGGAGGGCCGAGTCGAGCTACGTAGAGGCAAGACGGTTGGCTGGCAATCCCTCAAGACCAAGGTTCTCGAGTCCGACCCAGATCGGTGACCTTTCGGGTTGAGCTTGCCCGGTCCGCTGCGCGATCCTTCGAACGGGCTCCCCGACCGGAACGCAAACGTCTAGAGCGAGCCATCGACGCCCTGGCGGTGAACCCAAGACCGCCCGGTAAGCTGGTCAAGGCTATCCAAGGCACAAAGGACGAGTTTCTGCGAATGCGCGTCGGAGACTATCGGATCATGTACGAGGTCGTTGACGCGGCTCGCGTTGTCCTGATCCTCGGCATCATCCACCGTAAGGATCTTGAGCAATGGCTGCGCAAACAAGGCTGAACGATGATGCCTATAGCCCGGCATTATCGCCAGCTACCCCACCCGCCACCGACAGGTAGGCGGTCGCCAGTCGGCGCGTCGACCAGTCATTCCGGGAGCCGATTCGTGGCTCAGGAGTCCGCGAACTCTGGCAGGTCTAGTGCGCTGAGCACTCGTACCAGCTCTCGAAGCTCATGTTCGACGGTTGCTCGGAGTAGCTCGATATCCAAGTCTCGATAGTGGTGCGTGTAGAAGTCGCGAGCTCGTGCTAGTTCGTCCCAAGGAATTTGTCGATATGCATTCTTCTCGTCCTCAGGGAACGAATACTTGGCCAACTCGGTTACCTGCCGCACGCGATTGGCGACCGCATCGACGACCAAGCCGTTCTCCTCCCACCGCGCGCCACCGCGCTCTGAATACTCAATTGCTTTCAATGCGTTGTCTCGCATTTCCGCGAGGACGACCAGGGCAAGCTCACTCACAGGGACACCGACTCTCGGTCGACTAGATACCGGACCGGTGGACGCAACTCGGACTCCAGTACAAGGTCGACATCATGGCCAAGACGCCTTTCGAGTTCGGCTTCCAACGCTTCCAGGCCGCTGCGATCCGGCCGAAGCCCTGGATCAAGCGTGACCGCAATATCAACATCACTCTCGGGTCGAAAGTCGGTACGCACGGCCGAGCCGAATAGCTTGAGTCGGCGGACTCCGTGCCGCCGCTTGATGGAACGCAGCGTGCGCCCTGAAGGGAGATGCAAGGCAGGACTGACGTGGCCAAGCGCCCGACCTGCAGTTTTCCGATGCCGGCTGCGATCCGGTATCGAACGCTCGAGTTGACCCACCAATACGTCGCCTCTCGACAGCTCGCGTCTGAGCCGAACCGTTAATTCGCGAGCACGGACCAGGTCCTGGTGGTCGAAGAATTGGGGCGCGAGCTTTAGGGCATCGGCCAGGTGCTTGATCGCTTCCATGGCCTGCGCGCGGTCGGCGACGGTGCTTCGCTTGGCGAGAACCGTTACCACCTCTTCAGATGTAACTCCGATCAACTCGACCGCTGGGTTGGCGTTGCCGACAATCACCAGACCTTCATGGGCCGGAACCAAGGTATTCGCGAGCCCTTCTACTGCAGCTAGCGCTCGGTTGTTCTCCTCCAACACGTACACACGCGCCCGGCCTTCTCCGATGCCTACCACAAGACGATCCGCAAGAAGGACGTCAAGCGCTCGCTGACACGAACTTGGCTGCACACGCAAAACCTTAGCCAGGCCCGCCAGCGACGTTGGACCTCTGTGTCGCAGCGCGGTGACGCTCCTTAGAGCCAGATCGGAGGCGATAAGCCGCATGCATCGATCATACGCTAATAGCGTAGAATCACTACTACGTTCCTTCCTGATGCTAGCGATAGGGGTTAGTTATCGAGAGCAGGTTGCGGCCCGGTGGCAGTCACGACCGCCAAAGTGGCGGGGATGGATGAGAATCGAACTCACCAAGGACACCTCAACAGCGCCCTTCGGACGGTTTTGAAGACCGCGGATCTGGCGTCCGCCAGTGTCCTGCGATGTCCGCGCACGATGAAGAGTCGAGAGCTTGGATCCGCTGACGTTCGCTGACGGTTGCCAGTGTCCGACAGAATGGCTGTCAGCTTGGCTGTCGGGACCTCTGCCTCCTTCGAACGCACGGTCCCGAGCCGCCATCATGGCGTGTCCTTCGTGTCCTCGCGTTTCCGCTCTGGTCCGCCTGAACTCAATCAGCTCGGCCTTCGTGTCCTTTCGTGTCCTCTAGTAGCCGCACCAGGCCTGAGCTCAGCTCACTAGATACGGAGTAGCTTCCAGAACTTGCCAGGCGGATAGAGCCCATCCACGGTCGTCAGCGAGATGTCTAGCGTGTACCCACCCAGAGTGATGTGCAAGGCGCCCTCGGTGGTTCCAGGGTCGATAGGTTGGGTGACCGTGAGGGCAGGCGCGTGCACGATCTCCCTCAGGACCATCCCGGGCCACTCGACGAGGTCCACGTTGTCAGTGGCGAAGAGGTCCGTGTGGTCCCCCCAGGGCAGCTCGTAGCTCCCAACGATCTTGTCCTTGTAGAGGACGCGGCCCACCTTAACCACCGGTCGCATGGCCGCGATCAGCGTCTTGGCGGCGGTGACGGCGCTGTCCAGAGAGTCCAGGCCCATCACGCAGCCGAAGAGGGTGACGGTGAAGTGGCCCAGCGTTTCGGAGGCGGCGTACAGGAAGTCTCCGTTTCCGGTCTCGATGCCTATAATGCCGCTCTGACCCAGGGCGGTGTCGAGGTTCCGCACGGTGCCGGCGACGGGTATGTTGGCCTGGCTCTGCGCGACGATCTGCGCCAGCACTGCCTGCTTCATGGCGACCAGGCCGAGCTTCACCAGGTCGCTCGGGGTGCTGGTTGTTTTGGCGGAAGCACCTGATTCGTCGGCGAATCTGGTGTGGGTCATGCCGAGCGCGTTGGCCCGCTTGTTCATCTTGGCGACGAAGGCATTGACCGAGCCGGCATCCCATCTAGCCAGCGTGGTAGCGATGTTGTCCGCGGACGGAATCAGAAGGCCCTGCAGGGCGTGAAACTCGGAGAGCTGCTCGCCGGATTGCACTGCCACGACGTTTTGATGGTTCGCGCTGTCGGCCTGGTACGCCTGAACGTCCGCGTCCGTGATGGCGACGGAGGGGCCCGGATCACCCCTTTTCAGCGGTTTGTCCTCGAGGACGACCAGAGCCGTCATCACCTTGGCCAGGCCGGCCGCGGGGGCGGGCGTTTCCCGGCCGGACGATTCGATCAGTCCCAGGCTAGAGACGCCGATGGCCGCCGAACCGGCGGACGGCCAGGGCATGGCGGGCGCGGAGCCATCGATGGTGGTGGAGGCTGGGATCGACGCCACCGCCCCGACGGCCGGGATGGGCCGGATGAAGTAGTTGAATCCGAGATAGCCGCCGATGAGCAACACCAGGACGGCAGCCACGCGTAGCCGCATCACGTCCACCATAACGACCTTGGCGGGCCGGCAACCGGCCTCTGCTGCCGTCCGACATCTATAAGGACGCGCGCAGAGGATCTGGACCGCAAACGGTCTAGAAAATCGCGGGTGGGAAAGGCTGTTTGGTCAAAGGCCATCTAGCTGCCGAGCCTGCGGGCGTGATCTTCTTGGCTGTCATTGGCTGTCAACCGGTTCGAGTACGGACGCTGGCGGACATCGATGAACTTGGGCGAACGTCCACGGACGCCCGCAAACGGTTTTGAAGACCGCGTGTCTGCCGTCCAGGGACGTCCGCTAACGTCCGCTGCAGCTCAGTCGAAAGCATCAGCGGTCCGCGATCGTGCGCCCTCGTCCATGGACGTCCGCCGTGTTGGCTGTCACCTTGGCTGTCAGGGGAGAGGATCGGATCTCGCCGCGATGACACGTCCGATGTCTTGGTGGTTGAGATAGAAGACCACGACAAAGGACGTACCGTTGCGCCGCAGGAGGAAGGTTGACGCGAGCGGAAGTTCATCGCCATCCTTCAACTCAGCGATCCAGTCCGTCGCCGCCAGGGTGTGCATGGGGTCCAGCACCGTCTCCCGAACGGCCGAAAGCCGGATGCGGTTGACGCCAATCGCACTGAACATCTTCTCCCGCTGGGGCAGGGCGGCGAGGAAAGCGGCCTTCGGAACCGGCCCCGCTCGCTCTGGATCAGCATTCATGAACACGTCTGCGAACTGGGCGCCGATTCGATCAAGGTTCAGGTCCGTGCTGTTGCGTTCGAACTCCTCGAAGAACAGGCGCACTTCGTCGCTAACCATCGTCACCCAATGATCTCCGATCGCGTGTCGATCGTCCACCCGAGCACGGAACGTCTGCCAAGTCGAACAGGGGCGTGGTTGTCCCTGGCGGCGTCGCGTTTGTCCGAGTATCTCCAGGAGAGAACGTCCAAAAACATCCGCACCAGTGCACTGACGTCCGCTGCTGTGGCTGTCACTTGGCCGTCATCGCCTCTGAAATTGGCGGGGATGGATGGGAATCGAACCCACCCAGGACGCCTCAGCAGCGCCCCGCAAACGGTTTTGAAGACTGCGTGTCAGGCGTCCATGCCGGTCATCGGCGTCCACGCAGGTTCAGTCAGGAGCGGTGCCTTTTGTGATCGTCCGCCGTCATCCGCTGTTAACCGCGCCGTTGGCTGTCTTCTCGGCTACCGCAGGGCATCCTGTATCCACCTACTGGACCCATCCATGCCGGTCCGCGCCGGCGTCGGTCCTAGAAGATATTTGAGAATATCCTTCGGCGAGCTTCGATGGCTTATGAGCAACAGCTGAGCGATGACGTTGTGCGGATCGATGACACGGTCAGGCGACCCCGAAAACCTTGGAGCATTTCTATTCAGCTCCTTTTGGACTACCTGCATGGCCACGGTTTTGACAGCTGTCCGAAGCCACTTGGGTTCGACGAGGAGGGCCGATCAGTCGAGGGATTCATACATGGCCTTCCTTGGCACTCTCTTGAACCGGGCCTTCTTTGGTCCGATTCGACGCTGATTGAAGCTTCCCGTCTACTTGCTGCGTTTCACAAGGCACAAGCAGGTTTCGTATTTGAAGCGACTGCACCGTGGTGCTCAGCTGAGCAGGGAGATAGGCCAGCCGAAGTCGTTTGCCACAACGACTTCGGATTGCATAACCTCATCTTCAGGGAACGATCGCCATTTGCAATCGTCGATTTCGACTTGGCTGCGCCTGGCTCGCGCCTTTGGGATCTCGCTTTTTGCGCAATCTCAACGGTCCCGCTCAATGACCCCGCGGATCGACGTCCAGCTCCACTAGGGGATTTGGATCCGTGGCGCCGACTCCGCTTGATGTGCAATGCCTACGGTTTGGGGGATGAGCGCCAACGGCTGCCGGAGGTCATACGGCAGAGAGTCGGATACATCGTCAATGGACTTAGAGCGGCCGGCCGGGATGGCGTTGAGACCCTACGCGTAGTCGAGCGGACTAGGGCTTACGTAGCCGCCCACTGGGACAGCCTTCTGGATTCTGTGGCCGGAGTCTAGCTTGGCATCTCATGGGGCCACTACTGTCCGCGTTTTGATCGGGAGATTGGTGGGTTATCAGCAGCCTTTAGCACTCGGTCGGAGGGTCGTTGTGCTGTCATCTTGGCTATCATTGCCACTGAAATTGGCGGGGATGGATGGGAATCGAACCCACCCAGGACGCCTCAGCAGCGCCCCGCAACGATTTTGAAGACCGCGGGAGGCACCAGCCTCCGATCATCCCCAGCCCGACGGCTAGGTTAGCGCTCGGAGGAGCGAGCTAGACGAGCAGCGCTTCGAGCTTCGCCGTGAGGTCGCCCTTCATGTTCGGCCTGTACCCCACGCTCCGCTCCGCGGGCTTTCCGTCCTTGAAGATGATCACGGTCGGGATCGACATGATCCCCAGCGACATCGGGGTCGCCGGGTTCTCGTCGATGTCCATCTTCATAACCTTGACCTTGGCGCCGAGCTCGACCTGGATCTGCTCGACGATCGGAGCGATCATGCGGCACGGCCCACACCACGTCGCCCAAAAATCGACAAGCACGGGAATTTCGGACTTGAGGACGGAGGCCTCGAACTCTGCGTCGGTGACGGTTTGAATGTTTGACATCTAGGACCCCTTCTTGTCGGTGGAACCCGACTTGGACTCTGTCGACTTCGACTTGGACTTGGATTCGGACTTAGGCTCGGCTTTGGTTTCCACCTTGGACTCCGACTTCGACTCCGACTTGGTTTCGGGCTTGCTCTCCGAGCTCCCCTCCGAAGCGGGAGCGACGCCGTTGCTCGACCCGGCAGAGCCGTTGCCACTGCCCTTGTAGTCGGTCGTGTAGTACCCGCTGCCCTTGAAGATGATGCCGGCCGGATAGAGCATCTTGGACAGCTTGCCGCCGCATTTTGGACACGTGACAAGCGGCTGAGCGGTGATCCTCTGCTGGATCTCAAACTCGTGGCCGCAACTGCCACAGCGGTAACCGTAAGTCGGCATTTCTAGGGGTTCCTTACTATAGCCGCCGGTCTGGATCCAGCCTGTGGAAGACCATGCCGGATGGCGGCTTGGGGTGGAAATACGTGCTCTTCTGTGGAAGAGTTTTGCCCTCTTGGGCCAGCTTCAAAACCTGGCGCAGGTCTGGCGGGGGCAGGAAGAACGCGCCCGTGCCCACTCCTTCGTCTACCCAGCGAACCGCCTCCGCGGCGTCGCGCGTGTAAAGGAGGAAATCCTCCGGACTCCGCTTGCCCAGGATGTTGTCAATCACCTGCCTATGTAACTCCACCAGGGCCATCTCCCCTTCCAATTCCAGCAACTGGAAGCGGTGGTCGCGATAGGTTCCGGCAGCCACCCGCCCAGGGAGCGCCGCAAGCGTTGCCTCGAGCGACGGCATGTCCTCGCCCCCGGTGACCGCCACTCCGGCTTTCAGCACCCGATGCGTCGGCAGCACCTCCAGGCCCGGGTCGCCCAGGTCGGTCAAAAGGGCGAGCGTAAATCGGGAGGCGGCGTCGGCATCGCCGCCAACTTCCAGGGAGTGCGCCAGCGTCGTCTCGTAACGGTGGTGGCCGTCGGCGATGAGCACCGGCAGGTGGCTCATGGCGGCGTGCACCGCAGCGTGGAGCGCCGGGTCGGAAACCGTCCAGAGACGGTGCTTTGTCCCTTCTGGCCCGTCAAAGGTGACCGCCGGAGAGCGCGCGGTGACGGCATCCAGGATGGCCGACACCCCGGTCCCACGCCCCTCGTACGTGAACCAGAGCGGCTCGAGGCTCACGTTGGTGGCGCGAAGCAGGGCGAGGCGGTCCTCCTTGGGGCCGCGATGGGTCCTCTCATGGGGCAGGACGACGCGGTCCTCGTAGGGCTGAAGCCGCAACGCAGCGATCAAATCCCGGCGCCGCCGGCCGCCAAATTCGACCTCGTGGACGTACATCGAAGGAGGGTCGGCCTCGAGGATGCCGTCGCGAAACCACTCCTCGAACGTCTTGGCCGCGCCCTCGTAGTCGGAGCCGGGCCGGATCAGACGGATGACGTTGTACGGCGAAAGTGAGCGGTATCGGTCGAGCTGCGGTTCGGGGATGACGTCGTAGGGGGGAGCGACAAGAGCGCTTGGATCGCCTGCGCGCGCGAGGTGGTATCGAATTCCGGGAAACGCCCGGACGTCAGCCGTCGGAGTCTCCCCGGAGCTCGACGTACCGCAGGTCTGACATCCCATCCACTTCCCGAAGTCGCGTCAGCACGTCAGTCTCGACGTGGTCGTCGACGGCCAGGATCATCATCGCGTTGCCTCGGGGTCCATCGCGCCCCACCTGCATACTCGCGATGTTGACGTCGTGCTCGCCGAGGATCGTGCCGAAGCGGCCAACCACTCCCGGCCGGTCTTCGTGACGGCTGACGAGGAAGCGACCTTCGGGCACCAGGTCGACACGAAACAGATCGATGCGGACTGCACGCGGCTCACCCATCAGCACTGTGCCGGATATCTCGTGGCCGTCGATTCTCAAGGTGACCAGGCTCGCGTAGCTGCCATGGGCCGGGCTGCGGCGTTCGACCAGCTTCACGCCACGGCTCGATGCGATGAGGCGCGCGTTGACCTGGTTGATCCGGTCTTCGGTGAACGGCTGCAGGACTCCTTTGATGGCGGCCGCGACCAGCAGGTTGACATCGTGCTCGGCAAGCTCGCCTTCGAAGTCGAGCTCGATCGCGCTCACACGTCCGCCGAACAGCTGCGTGTAAAGCGCGGCCAAGCGCTCGGTGAGACCGGCGAAGGGGCGGAGGTAGGCCAGCTCTTCAGGCGGTAATGAAGGAGCGTTGACCGCGTGGCGCGGCAGGTCGCCGGCGAGCACCGCCGCGACCTCCTCCGCGACATCGAATGCGACGGACACCTGCGCCTCTAAGGTGGAGGCCGCGATGTGCGGGGTCGCGACGAAGTTAGGCAGCGTGAATAGCGGATGCTCGCCGGCCGGCTCGTTGACGAAAACATCTGATGCTGCGCCCGCGAGGCGGCCCGATTTGAGCGCGTCGTACAACGCTTCTTCGTCAACGATTCCGCCGCGGGACGTGTTGACCAGCCTCGCGGTCGGTTTCATGAGCGCCAGCTCCGCGGCTCCGATGAGCTTGCGATTGGCCTCGACGAGTGGCACGTGGATGGTCACGAAGTCGGCCCGCTCCAGCAGCTGGTCGAGCTTGACCAGCTCGACGTTGAACAGCTCTGCGCGCTCTACGGAAACGACTGGGTCGTAGGCGACCACCTCCATCTCCAGACCGTGGGCCCGCTTCGCGACCTCGGATCCGACGTTGCCCAGCCCGATGACCCCAAGCGTCTTGCCGCGGATCTCCGTGCCCATGAACTTCGATTTGGTCCATTCGCCCCGCTTCACCGAGGCGTCGGCCTGCGCGACCCAGCGCGCCACCGCGAACAGCAATGCAATCGTGTGCTCGGCGGCGGCGACGATGTTGCCGCGTGGCGCGTTCACGACGAGGATCCCCCTGCGTGTAGCCGCGGGCACATCGATGTTGTCCACGCCAACTCCGGCACGACCCACGACGCGCAACCGGCGCCCGGCCGCGAGTATCGGCTCCGTTACCTTCGTCTCGCTGCGGACCACGAGCGCATCGAAGTCGGGGATGCGCTTGATCAGCTCTGCTTCCTGCAGCTTGCTCACGACCGTCACGTCGCCTGCCCGACGCAGACGCTCGAGACCGTCCTCAGCGATCGGGTCGGCGACCAGGATCCGGGGCAAGTCGCCTACCGGGTCGCGGCGGCGACGCCCTGCAGTGAAGCGGTGATCGCGGCCACGCCTCGACCGTCGGACGGCGCGATGTCCAGCTCCTCGAGAGCCTGCTCGATTGCCCACAGAACCTGGACGACATCGCCCGCGGCGATCGCGCCAAGGTGTCCGACACGGATCATCTTCCCCGTCATCTTGCCCTGGCCGCCGGCGATCACGACGCCGTACTTGTCGTTGAGAAGCTTGCGCAGGGCGGCGACGTCGAGCCCGGGCGGAGGAGTGGCCGACGTCACAGTGTTCGAGCGATAGCCAGCCTGCGCATACAGCCGGAAGCCGAGCGCCTCGAGACCTGCCTGCGTGGCTCGAGCCAGACGCTCGTGGCGCTCGTACACAGCTTCGAGACCCTCTTCCTCCAGCATGCGCATGCCTTCCTGAAGCGCGAAGACAACCCCGATCGCCGGCGTGAATGGAGTCATGCCCTTGTCGGCCCAGGTCTTGGCTTCCTTCCAGTCGAAGTAGAAGCGGGGAGATCGAGCCTTCGCCTGCTGCGCCCACGCACGGTCGCTGACGCTGACCAGGGCCAATCCTGGCGGCGCCATCCAGCCTTTCTGAGAGCCGGTCACCGCGACGTCGACACCCCAAGCGTCCGTCTCAATTGCGATTGAGCTGATGGAGCTGACGCCGTCGACCACAACGATTCTTCCCGCGTCATGAGCGACACGGGCGAGCGCCTGCAGCGGGTTGGTCAGGCCGGTAGACGTCTCGTTGTGCGTGAGAAGCACGACCTTCGCGTTTGGGTGCCGTTCCAACACGGCGGCCAGGTCAGCCGCATCCACCGGCTGTCCCCATTCGAACTCGAGGCGCACCACGTCTGCGCCGTAAGCGGCGGCCAGGGCTGCGAACCGCTCGCCGAAGTTTCCGCACAGCGCGGCGACGACCTCGTCTCCAGGAGACACCAGGTTCGCAATCGCAGACTCGAGCCCGCCGGTTCCTGAGCTGGTCAGAAGCAAGAGGTCGTTGGACGTCTTGAACACGCGCTTGGCGCCGGTGGTGATCTCCGCCAGGATCTCCGCGAACTCGGGGCCGCGGTGATCGATCATCGGGCGATTCATGCTGCGCACGACGCGCTCCGGCAGCTGCGTCGGGCCGGGGATCCGAAGCTGGGTCTGGAAGATCATTGGGCGCGCTCCGATAAAGGTTGCGGCGGCGAGGTGAATTCTACCGGCGAATTAGGGTCCAGGCCTTGTGGCCCGGACCCTACTAATGCTGTTCGGTTGTGTAAGGAAGCAGAGCGATCGCTCTGGCCCTCTCCAGCGCCGTGGTCAGCGGGCGTTGGTGCCTGGCGCAAGTGCCGGTCACGCGACGCGGCAGGATCTTGCCGCGGTCGCTCACGAAGCGCCGCAGGCGCGAGATCTCCTTGTAGTCGATGTGGTTGATCTTCTCGACGCAGAAGCTGCACACCTTGCGGTGCTGGCGCTTCGGGCCCCCTCTCGACGAGGAGGAGCTTTCACGTGGTGGACGGTTTACTGCCATCGGTCTCTCCTAAAACGGAATGTCGTCCGGGTCGACATCGCGAGGCGCGTCGTCCGGAGCGGGAATATCGTCATGCGTGGCCGCGGGAGCGCCATGAGCAACGCCGGCTCCGCCGCCCGAACCGCCCGAACTGCCCGAACCGCGCGGCTCGAGAAACTGGACGTCGTTGGCGATGATCTCGGTGACACGTCGCTTCTGGCCGTCCTGGCCCTCCCACGAGCGCGTCTGGATGCGGCCTTCGACGTAAACCAGGGCACCCTTGCGCGTGTACTGCGCCACCGTCTCCGCGAGGTTTCTCTTGCCGATCGGGTACGCGACGATGTTGTGGTAGTCAGTGAACTCCTTGCGCTCGCCGTCGGGCCCCGTCGACCAGCGATTGGTGGCGATGCTGAAGTTCGTCACCGCCGTTCCGCTTGGCGTGTAACGCATCTCCGGGTCCTTGGTCAAACGGCCGATCAACAGCGCTTTGTTGAGATTCGACATCTAAGCGTCCTCCACACTCGCACCATCCAACCGTTCCGCCGCGCCACTCGAATCCACTGCGATGGGTTCCAGGACGACCTCCGCCGGCGGCGGTGCAACGGGGGTCGGGGTCGGCGTCGGCTTGTCAGGCTTGCGCACGATCAGATGGCGCAAAACCTCTTCGGTGATCTTGAGCTGTGCTTCGAGCTGGGGGATGCCGTCAGGACCAATCTGGAAGTCCTGGAGGACATACGAGCCCTCCTTCTGGTGCTTGACCTCGTAGGCGAGCCTGCGCTTGCCCCAGACGTTGGTCCGTTCCACCGAGCCGCCGGCTTTTTCGATCAGCGTGTTCACCCGCTTGACGATGTCTTGGACCTTGTCGTCTTCGAGGTCGGCACGCACGATGTACAGAACTTCGTAATCCCGCAACGGGGACCTCCTTCCTATGGGTTCAGGCCTCGTATCGATCGGGGGCGGTTGCCACCGGCCGAGGCCAGAAAGGTTAGGTCGGTATTCTATCAGTCGAGTGAGTCAGACCCGAACCAAGGCGGCCGTGCGGGGTGCCAAGGCGAAATCGACGTCAGGGCGCCGGCCGCCAGTGAAGGTCAAAAAAGGATCCGAGCTGCCGTTGCTTCCGATCGCAATCGGCGGCATCCTAGTGGTGGCGGCGATCATTCTGATCATCTATGGCGTCGTCCAGTCCCAGGGGAAGCCCGCCGTCGTGGTTCCGGCTGCGAGCGGTATCCCGTGCGATGCGCTCGAACACACCCAGGTCCACTATCACACTGCCCTGCAGATCCTTTACCAGGGCAACCCGGTTTTCATCCCGAGCGACATCGGCCGATTGACAAGCTGCTTCTACTGGCTGCACATGCACGCCGAGTCTCCCGGCGTGATCCATATCGAGTCGCCGAAAGGCCGCACGTTCACGCTTGGTGATTTCTTCAAGGTCTGGCAGGTCTCGAAGGGGACCCCGGAGCCATTGGACGCGACGCACGTGTCGAAGTTCATCCTGACGCCCGACCAGAAGCTCGTGGTCTATGTCGATCTGAGCGATGGCAAGGGGCCGCAGCTCTACACAGGCGATCCAGCCGCGATCGTCCTCAAGGCGCACGAGGTGATCACGCTCGAGATCGGGCCGCCGACCGTCAACCCGCCGCCCAAGTTCACCTTCCAGTCGGGGCTCTGACCTCGAGAAGGACCCTCGCCGCGCGGTAGTGCTCCAGCGCGTCGTGGCTGTTGGCAGCCCGCTGCGCCCTGTCAGCCAATCGGAGATGAGCGTGCGCCGCGCTCTCGAGGTCGCCATCCCCGATCGACAATAACTCGCCCCGCAGCAGAGAGTGCAAACGGTGAAGGCGGTGGTTGTCGTGCTGGGCGGCGATCACCAGCTTCTCGGCTGATAGCAGCTCGGCGGCCTCTTCGTCGCGCCCGAGCATGATCAAGGCTTCCGCTTGGCACAGCCTCGCGTCGGTGCCCAGGGGCCAGTCGAACGACTCGGCCACGGTGGCTAGAGCGGCAAGCGCACGACGCGCATGACCTCGTGCGACCAGCAGACGAGCCTTCTCGAGAGCCAGCTCTCGCTCCATCGCGGGCTGTCGGCCTTCCAACAGGTAGTCGACCTCCGTCCCGAGACGTCCGGCGATCACTCGTAGGACACGGGTGGACGGCTGGCTTCGACCAAGCTCGACCTGGTTGAGAAAGGCTCGGCTGAAATCGCCACCGCTCACCTTGGCGAGGCTCATGCCACGGTCGTGACGGAGGCGCCGGATGCGCTGGCCGAGCGTCTCCACCCGAGGCATCGGGGCATCATACCCGATGTAAAGCGGGGGTTTACAGTGGCGGCGCTGAGCTCCGCGGCGCCAGGACTCTTCGCAGGCGACGGTCGTGGCGTGCGACGTGGTCCGCGAGGCGCAGGAATGCCTCCCGCAGCGGGCTGGCCTCTGCCTCTTTGCTGGACAGCTGCCAGCTCACGACATCCAGCTCCTGCCACGGTGAGCCGGCGCGGTCGCTGAAAGCCATGTGCACCCGGCCGCCCTCGGCCCAGGCCTCGATGGCGGCTGAGCAGCGGTCCGAGTGGTCGGTACCGTCCTGCCAGTCACCCACCGCGATCGATAGGACCGCGCGGGGTTCCGGGTCACGATGGAAGTGGTCGAACAGGTCGGCCCTGTAAATGGCGATCGCTTCCTCGTCCTCATAAAGGACGCCGATGACGCTGTCGTAAGGCGCTCCACACCTGGCGCAAACGCCGTCGGTCACCTGGTCGTCGTGCTCGAGCCGCAATCCACCTGCCACCGCAGCCAACCGGCCTAAAGGTAGTCCTTGGGGTCGAGGCTTCGGGTGAGGGTGGTGAAGTTTTCGAAGCCGTTGGCCGTGACCATGCCCGTGTCCTCGATGCGGACGCCGCCCAGGCCCAGCAGGTAGAGCCCGGGCTCGACAGTCACCACGTCGCCCTCCATGAGGGCCTCCTCGCTGGATCCACGCAGAGACGGGGCCTCGTGTACGTCCAGCCCCACGCCATGGCCCGTGCTGTGGTTCATCTTCGGCCCGCCCTCCGGGCCCTCGAAGCCCTTGGTCGTCGTTCCGTACCCGCGGTCGACCAGCACCTGGCACACGGCGGCATGGACGTCCCGGCCAGGCATGCCCGCCCGGATGGACTCGATGCCGGCATCCAGCGCTTGGAGCGTAGATGCGTGCATCCGCCTGATCTCGTCCGGGACGTCGCCAACGACGACCGTCCGGGTGAGGTCGCCGTGGTAATGGCTCGTGCGGCCCGCTGGAAAGATGTCGATGATCACAGGTGCGTTGGCTCGGATCGGCCCTTCGCCGCGAAAGTGCGGCATCGCGCATTCGGGCGATCCGGCAACGATCATGTCCGGGCAGCTGAAGCCCATCTCGCCCAGCAGTAGTTGGGCGCGCGCGTAAAGCCGCTCCGAGGTGAGCGGCCGGCCCTCCAGCCAGAGCAGGCCGTCTTTGATCTCGGCTTGCGCCAGCTGGCGGACGACCTCAGTCACCGCCGCCTCGGCAGCGCGCTGCGCGGCCCGGATGAAGCTTGCCTCCTCCACGGACTTATGCCTTCGCTCAGCCTTGAAAAGCTCGTGGTCGATGTCGACGGCGACGCCGGTGGAGCGGAGCTCCTCGAGGTAAGCGGCCTGCAGCCGCGGCGACACCCGGGCCTCCTCCAGGCCCTTCTCCCGCAGCATCCTGGCGGCCAGCCGGGGCCACGACGCGAACTCGCCATGGTCGACGAAGCCGGCCTCGGCAAAACCCAGCTTGCGGGCCGCCTTGCTCTGGACGCGTGCGCGGTCGATCTCCAGCGGGCTGGCCACGAGCACGTCGTCTCCGTCCCCAAACCGGATATAGAGACCGGTTTCCACGGGAAAACCTGATGCATAGGCGAAGTCGGCATCCGACTCACCACTGGGAATCAGGACCAGCGGTTTCAATCTGAGCTCCCGGCGTGTCTCTCGATCGCGGTAGCAAACAGCGATGCCAGCGCCGCCGGCGCCAAGGCGTCGACCTCTTCGGTCACCTGGGTCGCCATCCGCTTCGGCAGCTGCTTCCGCAGCAGCTCCAGGTGCTG
Organism: Candidatus Dormiibacterota bacterium; assembly: GCA_003151665.1. Next base: position 8,174 of record PLYD01000265.1, on the reverse strand, counting down.
CTCGTAGACGCGGCCGAGCGAGCGGGGCGCAGACTTTTCCTCCAAGTTCAGCTTCTCCTGGACCTCGTAGCCACCGGTGTATGAAATCTCGTAGCCAAGCTCTCGCAGCTGGATGAGATCACGGCGCAGTGTACGTTCGGACACACCGGCGCGTTCGGCCAACTCGAGAGGGTTGAGGCCTGGCTCGGCAATGACGACTGAGAGGATTCGCAACAGGCGCGCGAGACGGCGGGCGCGGTTCACGCCCCCAAGAAAGCTCGGTTAGCCGATCTCTTCCCAAGAGGTCGCGTTGCCCTCGAACGGATCGGGCTCAGCCTCCTCCTGGTTTCCCACCTTCTGGTGGAACCTGCTCGCGATCATCTGGTAGGCCATCGCTTTGGGGATGCCAAGCTTGGTCAGCGACTTGACCTCGTCGGCCATCACCTTGTCCCGGGCAGCTTCGACAGCGGCCAGGACCTCTTCGATGGATGCCGTCTTCTTCTTCATAGGTATCAGATCATACCCAAGCCAACCATCCCGTAATCCCGACCCTCGGCCAGCTTCCCGACCTTAAACTTACTTGTGCTGCCGGTTGCCGCTGAAGGTGCTGGGGGAGTGGATGGCTGCTGAGTTCGCGCCCGACAAGATCAGGAACGTCGTCCTGCTCGGCCACTCGCATGACGGCAAGACCTCGATCGCCGAGGCCATGCTCTTCGCTTCGGGCGCGATCCCCCGGATGGGCTCGACCGACCTGGCCACCGCAACCACTGATTTCGAGCCTGAGGAACACAAGCGGAAGATCTCGATCAACCTAGGCGTGGCCTTCGTTGAGCACAACGGCTACAAGATCAACATTCTCGACGCCCCCGGCTTCTTCGACTTTGCCGGCCAGGTCCTCAGCGCCTTGCGGGTCGCGGAGGGAGCATTGGTGGTGGTGGGACCGGGCGGTCAGCTGCCGGTCGGCACCGAGGTCGCGTGGGAGTACTGCAATCGCACCAGCAAGCCTCGGATCGTAGTCGTCAACAAGCTGGACAAGGAGAATTCGGACTTCTACGGCGTCGTCGCCGCCATGCGCGAACACCTGGTCCCCCGGCCTTTTCCGCTTCACCTTCCAATCGGCTCTGAGCACGACTTCCGAGGAATCGTCGACCTTCTCCACCTCAAAGCTTTCGTGACCACGCCGGACGGCAAGGGTGGTGAGGCGCCGATACCTGACGACATGAAGAAGCTGGTCGAGGAGAATCGCGGCCAGCTGATCGAGGCGGCGGCTGAGAGCGACGATGCACTTCTCGAGAAGTACCTCGATGCGGGAACCCTCAGTGAGGCGGAGATCCAGCGCGGACTACGCGAGGGAATTCTTGCCGGGAAGGTGGCGCCTGTCGTCTGCTGCTCAGCCACGAAGCTGCTTGGCGTTCGCACTCTGATGTCCAGCATCTGCGAGCTTCTGCCGCCCGCGGAAGGCGAACCAGACAAGCCGGTGAAGGCGTTTGTGTTCAGCACTGGCGGCGACCAGTTCGGACGCGTCAGCTATTTCAAGGTTGCGGCGGGAAGCGTGAAGGCCGACATGCACCTGGCCAACCTGAGCCAGGGCGGAGAGGAGCGGCTGGCCCAGATCTTCTTTCCGAGAGGCAAGGAGCACGTGGCGACGGCCGAGGTCCACGCGGGCGACATTGGAGGGGTGACCAAGCTCGCCCACACGCTCACCGGCGACACCCTGGGAGTCAAGGATGGTGGCACCCTACCCGCGCTGGCCCTCCCGGGCCCGGCCTACAGTGTGGCGATCACGCCGAAGGCTCGCGGCGACGAGGAGAAGATCTCGAGCGGGCTGGCACGATTGAGCGAAGAGGACCCGACGCTGCACGTCGAGCGCCTCGAGGAGACCCACCAGCTCGTGATCGCCGGCCTGGGCGACGTCCACCTCGATGTCACGCTCGAAAAGCTGAAGAGGAAGTACGGAGTGGAGGCGACGACGCAGACCCCGCGCGTCGCGTACCGCGAGACGGTCTCCGGTCACAGCCGCGCGGAGGGTCGTCACGTCAAGCAGTCGGGAGGCCACGGCCAGTACGGGATCTGCGTCATCGAGGTGGCGCCGACCAAGCGGGGCGAGGGCTTCGTGTGGGAGGACAAGATCTTCGGCGGCTCGATCCCGCAGAACTTCCGGCTCTCGGTGCAAAAAGGGATCGTCGACAACATGAGCAAAGGGGTCGTTGCCGGGTATCCGATGGTGGATGTAAGGGTGACGCTCGTCGATGGCAAGTTCCACCAGGTCGACTCCAACGACATGGCCTTCCAGATCGCGGGCTCGATGGCCATTCGCAGGGCCTCCCTGGATGCCGGGCCGGTTCTCCTCGAGCCGATCGTCGAAGCGGACATCCGCGTGCCAGAGAAGAATCTCGGCGCGATCATGTCGGACATCAACGGCCGGCGCGGCAAGATCCTGGGCACGGAACCCGACGACGGGTATGAGAGGGTGCGGGCCACGGTGCCTGAGCACGAGATGCTGCGCTTCGCGCTCGACCTCCGCTCGATCACGCAGGGTCGCGGCAGCTTTCAGAAGAAGTTCTCACACTACGATGAGATGCCTGCACACCTTGCCAAAGTCATCATCGAAGAGTTTCAAAAGCAACACGAAGCAGCCAGCTGAGGTGTTGGCCGGCCTGCGCTTGATCGACTGATGAGCGCGCCCAGCGCTCACGACGTGTGCGTCATCGGCGGAGGTGTGACCGGCGCCGGTATTGCACGCGATCTTTCACTGCGCGGTCTGTCGGTCCTTCTCCTGGAGAAAGGCGACTGGGGCGCAGGCACCAGCGGCTCGTCGACGTGGATGATCCACGGCGGTCCTCGCTATCTCGAGTTCGACTGGGACACGACGCGCCGCTCTAGCGAAGACGCCGGCTTCATCGTGACGATCGCGCGCCACATGGTCTACCGTGTCGCCTTCCTCCTTCCGATCCTCCCTCATGACAGGAACAACATCGAGCGCATGGAGACTGCGATGGAGGTGTACGACCGCTTTCAGCCGCTGAAGAAGTCGAACCCTCACGTTCGCCTCACCGCCGACGAGGCGCGCCAGGCCGAGCCGGGACTCACGAGCGACCTCGTTGGAGCAGTGACCCTGGAAGAGTGGGGCGTCGACCCACACCGTCTCGTGTTCGCCAACGTGCAGGACGCCATGGCCAACGGCGCTCGCGCAATGAATCACACCCGAGTGATCGAGCTGCTTCGCGACGGGGCCAACGTGATCGGAGTCCGCTACCGGGCAGCCGACGGAAGCCTGTCGGAGGCCAGGGCCAAGGTGGTCGTCAACGCCGCCGGGCCCTGGGTTCCCGAGGTCAGCCGTATGGCCGGCGCCAATGTGCAGCTGAGACCCGCGAAGGGGATTCACCTCGTCTACCCGCACCGCATCTCGAATTTCGGGCTCAGCGCCGAGACCGTCGATGGTCGCGACGTGTTGATGGTGTCGCACGGCGGCTTCACGCTTCTGGGCACCACCGACGACGACTTTTACGGAGACCTCGACTCGGTCGACGTTCACGGTGACGAGGTCGACTACCTCCTCCAGGCATTCGAGCGCATCTTTCCTGCCATCAGGAACTACAGGCCCGTCCGAACCACGACGGGCGTGCGGCCGACGCTGTTCAAGTGGAGGCGATACGAAGACGAGCTGTCCCGGCGCTATCAGGTGATCGACCACTCCGCAGACGGTGCGGAAGGGTTCATCACCATCGCCGGCGGCAAGCTGTCGATGTACCGGTTGATGGCCGAGGAGACCAGCGACGCGGTTTGTCGCAAGCTCGGGCACCAGGCGCCTTGCACCACTGCCGTGCGCCCGCTGCCCGGCAGCGAGTCGGAGCTCGAGCCGGCCGCGGAGCTCGGGCAACGATTCGGCATCCCTGCCCTGGCGGCGATCAAGTTGCAGAGCCGCCACGGCTCTCGTGCAGCCGATGTGCTCGACAAGTCGGATGCCGGCCGCATCGTGTGCCGGTGCGAGCCACTCACCGAGTCAGAGCTTGCCTACGCCGCGCGCCATGAGCAGGTGCGCACTCTGGCCGATGCCTTCCGTCGTGTTGGCATTGCAGCCGGCCCGTGCGCCGGTGCGGCGTGCGTGATGCGGTCCGCTGAAATCATCGGCCGGCAGCTGGGCTGGAGCGCGTCACAACGGTTCGACGCGGTGCGTGAGTTCGTGCAGGGCTCGTGGCTGGGCCGCGCTCCGGTGCTGGGCCACTCGGGCTGGGCGCAAGAAGAGCTGGCCCAGGGTGCGTTAAGGGGATTGCACTAATGGGCCGTGCCGACTCGCTGGCGAAGCTCGCATGGGCGTACGGGCTGCATGTCACGCGCCGCCGATTGACACGACCCAAATCGCAGCTGCCGGCACTGATCGAGATGTACAAGCCCAATGGCATACGTCCTTTGACTCCCGCGGAGCGCGAGGTTCACCCGCGACTGATCGGCTGCATCAATTGCGGGCTGTGCGCGCTCGCTGCGGGACGCTTGGGCAAAACGCGATTGCCCGACCTGGCCTCGTCTTATATGAGGCTCTACGCGAGGCTGGCCGACGCGTCTTCCGACCTGGAGGGCGGCGACGAGGCCGACCTCGAGGCGGCGTCCGCCGCTTGCCCGGTGGGGTTGCCGCTGGCGGACGTGGCGGCTGTGGTGCGGCGGTTGGCGGCCGGCTGAGGTCGCTGGGGTCGAGGGCCGACCCGCCAGGCGGAGACGCCGATCCGGATCAACCTCTCACCGTTCGAAGGCGTCGCCTCAGGTTGGCGTTAGAAGGCGGCACTGGCAGTGAGGGGTTGCGAGTTATCCACATTCTGTATACAGTCTGGGGACATCACACTACATCTAGCGTCAATGGTCAAGGGTTTCCTGCATCGGCTGCGCCGCCAGCCGGTCGTTGCCGCGGTGTTTGCGTGGTTCTCGGAGCAGTTCGCGACCGAGCCCGAGGACGATTTCATGCGCTCTCGGGGCGACGCCGTGGAGCTACAGCGACCGCCTGTGATTTCGATCGCACCCGCCACGTTCGAGAGGCAGTTCATGAAGCTCCATGCCCAGGGTCGCTTCGAGGAAATGTGGGAGATGCTCGCCGAGGATGCCCAGCGGGCATGGGGCGGGCGCGATGCATTCATCCGGGATATGCCCCGCTTGGATGCTGAGACGGAGCTTTTAGACATGCAGGTCGTCAGCGTTGCAGTGGTTGACGGCTGGACCGACCAGCTGCACCGGCGTACTTACAGCAATGTGGCGCGCATGGTCATGCGTTATCGCGTCCGCCAGCAATGGAGAGAGTGGACGTTCGACCGCCAGGTGCACTTGATTCCTGCCGCCGGAAGCTGGCGAACGCTTGTCTATCCGGTGAGCAAACAGCTGGTCACATCCTGAACGCACATTGCGCAGCAAGGGCCTCGTAACCCGCGATATAGTGGGTCGCAAGCCATGCTGCAGCAGACTGTGGAAGAGCAGGAACGAGACCTGCATTGGCATCGCAGGAGACGTCGCGCGATGACGCCGCGTCGCATGCTGCAGGAATCGGACGAACTTCTCTTCTGGGTCGAGGAATGCCTGGTCCAGGAGATTCGCATCGTGCCGGGCTGGCTGGTGGCGCGGCTCACCGTCGTGCTTCGACAGGCGCATCCCGAGCTGCCTGGCCGTCTCGGTCGCGAACGGCGCCCCGAGCAGGTGATGGAGATCATCTACGACGCGCAGTCCGCGCTGATGGAGCAAGCGTGCCGAAGCCGCGGCCCCGGTGAGGTGATCCCGCTTTTCGCCAGAGCCAGGGAGCGGATGCTCAGAGAAGCGACCGCAACGCTGTAACGGGACCTGGTGCGCGGAACAGCGTGCAGAAAGGGCCTAACGGATTGCTCCGGGTCGACCTTCACCTCCATTCGAACTATTCGCATGACGGCCAGAGCTCTCTTCAGGAGTTGATCGATCGGAGCCGAGAATGCGGGTTGAACCGCATCGCGCTCACCGACCACAACACAGTCGAAGGCGCGCTCGAGCTCGCGCGGATGGCCCCGCAAATGACGATCGTCGGTGAGGAGGTGAAGACGCGCGAGGGTGAGGTGATCGGGCTTTTCATTACGGGCCGCGTCACTCCTTACCTGATGCCTGAGGAGGTGATGGACCTCATCCACGAGATGGGAGGCCTCACCTACCTGCCACATCCCTTGGATCGCCGCCGTGCGAACTTCCGCCCTGAACGCGTAGTTCAGCTGGCCGGTCGCATCGACATCATCGAAACCTATAACCCGTGGTGTGAAGCAGGAGCGAATGTGGCTGCCGCCCGGCTGGCTGCCGACCTCGGAAAGGTCACCGCGACGGGTTCCGACGCGCATGGGATTCCAGAGCTCGGTCGAAGCTGGATGGAGATCGAGCAGTACACGGATCCAGCCAACTTCCTGAAGAAGCTGCGCGATGCGCGCCATGTCGTGACAGCGAGCAGCGGAACCGGCCGGCGTGCCTGAGCAGCAACCGCAGCTGCTGGTGGCGGGCTCGGTGGCCCTCGACACGCGCGATGGGCCCTTTGGCAAGGTGGTGGAGACGCTGGGAGGCTCGGCGGTTTACTTCGCGCTGGCGGCAAGCTTGATAGTTCCAGTCAAGGTGGTCGCTCCAGTCGGTGTCGACGGAGCCAAACGGCTTGCACGCGTTTTCAGCGGAAGGCCGATCGACACCGAGCTGCTTCAAATCCTCGATTCGCCGACCTATCGATGGCGAGCGCACCAGGAGCACGGCCGCAACGTCGACCTTGGCAGCAGCGACGACATCTACGACAAGTGGGAACCCACTCTGCCTACCGGATTCGATGGCTGGGCGTTTGCGGGCTCGATGCGGCCGGATCGCCAGGGGCAGGTCATGGCAGCCCTGCTCGGCAGCGCCAAGGTGCTCGCGGCGGACGCCATGCTTTCCTACGTCCTCGCCCGACCACCCGAGGCAAGGGATGTCCTCCGCAGGGCAGCCTGGTTCTTCTGCAACGACGAGGAGTTCGCTGCGCTCGGGGGAAAGGACCCGGAAGAGTTCCGGCGCCAATGGTGGCTTCAAGGCCTGGTCGTCAAATCGGGCGAGCTCGGACTTGCCGCCTACACCGAGTTCGGGGTGGTCCGGATTCCGGCGCTGACGAAACGGCCGGTGGTGGATTCGACAGGCGCGGGCGATGCACTGGCTGGAGGCATGCTGGGGCGGTGGCTCACCACCGGCGGCCAGCCGGGTGGTCTGCAGGACGCGCTCGTGTGGGGCGTTGCGTGCGCGTCGATCACCATCTCATCCGTTGGAGTGAAAGGCATCGCGAAGGCAACACACGAACAGTTGGAAGAGCGCGTGGCTGAGGTTGAAGCAAGCATCCGCCGCGAATCGTGAACATTTCGGGCTTTCCAATCGACAGCCTTTAGGGATGTTTTCGTGACCAAGCAAGCCGATAAAAGCGCGGAATAATCGCGCGATTTCGAGGCCGATTCCTGGCCTGTTTCTGGAGGCGTCCAAGCACGATCGGCTGAATTCAGGTTGAATTGGGGTTGATCTCGGTCTGGAGGCACCCTTAGAATGGGTTAGTCCAGCCCCAGAAACGGATCTAATAACTAAGGATGGTGAACAGTTTGGAAGGATACTGCTTGAAGGACAAAAAGAAGGTCGAGATGAAAGACCCTCAACCGATCACGATGAAGAACGGGAAGCCGGCGACCATTGGGACTTGTCCCAACTGTGGGACCAAGATCTACAAAATTGGAAAGGCGGTGGCGTAAATGGAAGGCTATTGTTTGAAGGACAAGAAGAAGGTCGAGATGAAGGACCCCAAGCCGATCACGATGAAGAACGGCAAGCCCGCAACAGTTGGGACCTGTCCGTTCTGCGGCACCAAGATCTACAGGATCGGCAAGTCGACCTAAGGAACGACCGATAAAGGGCCGCTCATTTCGAGCGGTCCTTTTCTTTGTCCCGGGTCAGGTCGTAATCGGCGGTTCGAGTGCTCCGAGCAGTACCTCTGTTGCGGACACCGCCTCATCGACTCCAAGCGTCTTGAAGATTTCGACGTTGGATGGATTGTTGACGCGAGCAATCGTCTTCTTCACATTGAAATGCCGCTTCGCCATCTGCAGAGCGATCAGGTTGTCTTCATCGTCGGCCGTCACCGCAACGATCGCGTCGGCGCGCTCGATGCCTGTTTGCGATAGGAACTTGACCTCGCAGCCGTCGCCCCTCAT
>PLYD01000226.1 GCA_003151665.1 Candidatus Dormiibacterota bacterium | reverse complement strand
GTGCGAGCGGGCAATGTCGTCGAGCACGGCGCTGGCCCGCTGCTGCCCGGAGTGACGCTCGAGGTCAAGGACCTGTTCGCCAACGTGCCGGCCCGGCTGAAATTTCTGAAGTCCGATAACACCGAGGTGGCCGCCATCAAGGATGTCGTGAGCAGCTTTGCCTTGCTCCATCCGCTTGTGCGATTTCAGCTGACGATCGATGCGCGCAGCGCTGTCAGCAGTGCCGGCGACGGTGACCGGCGGCGCGCGATCGGGTCGGTGTACGGGCTGCCGGTCGCCGCCGAGATGCTCGAGATGATCGGCATGCCGCTCGTGACCGGGATGGTGAGCCAGCCGAGGATGAGCCGCGGCAGCAGGGATGGAATCGTGCTCGCGGTCAACGGACGTCCCATCAGTTCGCGGCCGCTGCTGTACGCGCTTGAAGATTGCTACCAGGGGATGCTCGAACGGGGCCGGCATCCGATCGCTGTGATCGACATTGGCATCGATCCGGAGCTGGTTGATGTCAACGTCCATCCGGCCAAGCGAGAGGTGCGGTTTCGCGAAGAGGGAACCGTGTTCGCCGCGCTGCAGCGCGCGGTTCGCGCCGCGCTAGGAGGCAGCCAGCCTTACCAATATCACGCCACCGCGGGAGGTCCTGCCCCGATCGCTCGCGACCCGATGCCTCAGCTCACCCTGCATGAGGCCGCGGCTTCGATCGCGGTCGCGGAGATCGGAGCCCGCGTCGCCGAGAGCGTGCTCAGGCCGATCGGACAGGTCGGGCCGGGATACCTGGTGGCCGAGGGCCCCGAGGGTCTGGTGCTCATCGACCAGCACGCGGCCCACGAGCGAGTGCTCTACAACCGGCTGCTGGAAAGACTGCGAACCGGACGCGGCATGACTCAGCCGCTGCTCATGCCGCAGGCCGTCGACGTGGAGCCGCGCCTCATCGCCGCCGCCGCCGACCACCGCGCGGACCTGGCCAATCTCGGGCTTGAGTACGAGGAGTTCGGCCCACGCAGCCTCCGAATCACCGCCGTACCTGTCGAAATGCCGGCGGGGCGAGCCACCGCGGCTGTCCAGGAGACCCTCGCCGCCCTGGCCGACAACCGTGGGGAAGGGGCGATGGAGAAAGCGGCCGCGGCCCTGGCGTGCCACTCCGCAGTTCGCTTTGGAGACACCCTCGATCTGGCTGAACAGCGAAGGCTGCTTGTCGACCTGGAGTCGGCCGCCGACGCAGTCACGTGCCCGCACGGGCGTCCGACGCGATTGCTGGTCGAGTGGCAGGACCTGAGGCGCCACTTCCGGAGAAACTACTGAACCGTCGTCCGCCGATCTGGTTGGCGGCATACACAGTGGTGCTGGTCGTCTGGCTCGGCGGCCTGTATCTGCCGTTGTTCTTCGCCGGCTTCCCAAAGGTCATCGACACTCTTGACTTCAGCAACTACTACGCGGGTGCTCAAAACGGTCTGGAGCACGGTTGGGGCCGCATCTACGACCTGGGACTGCAGGAGAGCGTCTTCTACCAGCTCCACCCGGCAACCGACGTCTTTGACTGGCGGCGTTACTTTGTGAGCCCTCCGCCGGTGGCCTGGCTGGTCGCGCCGCTGGCGCTGCTGCTGCCCATGGTGGCGGCCTTCTGGATCTTCGCTGGGATTTCTGGGGCTGCGTTTATCGCTGCCGGCTGGCTGGCGGTGCCCGGACGCGGAATCGGCCGCCTGGCGCTCTTCCTGACCGCTGCCTGCACGTGGCCGGTCCTCATCGCCATTCAGACCGGCCAGATAACTCCCCTGATCGCAGCAGCGACCGTGCTGGCCTGGTGGCTCGCGAGTCGCGGTCGCCAGGTGCTTGCGGGCCTTGTCCTGGTCGCATTAGTCCTCAAGCCACAGGTGGCCATCCTGGTTCCGCCCGCGTTGTTGATCGCCGGCCAGCGGCGCCTCTTTGTGACCTGGCTTGCGGGGTCGGTCGCGCTCACGCTCGCCTCGGTGGCCAGCCTCAGCGCCCAAGGCCTTGACCAGCTGCGGGCGGCCCTCAGTCTGGAGCAGGGGCAAGGCGCCAATCTAGCCTGGACAGTTGCGGATCTGTTCGGGACGGGCGCGCTGACCCTGGGGCTGGAGCTTGCCTTCGCCGTCCTCGCCCTGTTGGTGGCCTACCGGTACCGACGCCGCGGCCTCGATGCGGTGGTGGTAGCCGGCATCATTGGGACTCTGTTGGCGGCTCCGTACCACAACCCTTCGGACTTCGCCATCCTCGCGCCCGCCGCCTGGCTCTACCTGCGGACCACCGTGCCGGCATGGCAGTGGGCGTGGTTCATCCTGGGCCTTCTCGCTACCTACATCGCGGCCGGGTCCGGCCCGGGGCTCCTCCTCGTGTTCACGCTTGGCTGGCTGGGACTCCTCGTCTTGAGCTCACTTCAGAAAGGCGCCGATGAAGCCACCAGTACGGACCGGGTCGAGCACGCAGCCGTGCGCCAGTGAGCGAGCGCCCATCGGCGTCGAAGACCTGGCTGTGGCCGCTGCTGGCGATGGCCTGTGTAGCGATCACCATCGTGCCAAGACTTCGCTGGGTCAACATTTACGAAGACCAGGCAGTGCTCGCCGGCCAGGCGATGCAGGTGGCATCGGGCCAGGTGCCGTACCGCGACTTCTTCGCCGCCATACCTCCGGGCGCGATCTTTGTATACGCCGGTTTCTTCAAGCTCTTCGGAGCCACTGTCGTCAACGAACGCCTGTTGACCGGCGTGGCGATGGTGATCGGAGCCGGCCTCGTCGCCCGCATCGGACACCGCCTCGTCGGGCCGGTGTGGGCGGCCGCGATCGCGCTGCTGTGGGGCGTCTGGCTTCCGGTCTTTGAGGAGTTCTCGCCCTACCACTTCTGGTCGGTCACGTTCATCCTGGCGATGACGGCCGCTCTTTTGGCGGCCCGCACGGGGCGGCGGCCGAGGTTGGCTTTCATCGTGGCCGGGCTCGCGGCTTCGGGAGCGCTGATCATGCTGCAGTCATCGCTGCCTGCCGTGCTCGCCGGCCTCATTGCCGGCTGGCTCATCGAACGTCGGGCGAACCGATCAGTAGTCCCGATGCTGGTCGCGCTGGTCATCCCCGGCCTTCTGGTACTGGCCCTGCTGGGCGGGCTGGGCGCGCTGCCCGCCTTCTTCACCGACAACGTGGTTTACACGTTCCAGACTTTCGGAGCGAGCCAGGCGCTGCCGTTTCCCTGGCAACCGGCGCTGCTGCACGACACCTCGTTCTGGGAAGCCAGCATTGGAGCCCTGTGGGCGATACCGATGCACTGGCTGCTGGCGGTGGTGGCGCCAATGGTTGTCGCCGTCTACACCGCCGTCGCTCTGTGGCGGCACCGTCGTCGGCTGTCGGACCTTCCCGACTGGCCTGTAATCGGAATCGTGGCCGTGGGCCTGTTCGCCTCGGTCCTGGTGGTTCACATGTCCGATCAGAACTTCTGGTTGAGCTCGGGCCTCACTCTGCCGATCGTGGCGATGCCGTTAAAACGTATGCTCGCCGGCATGCGCTCGAGCCGGTTTGTCGCCGGAGCCGCGCTCATCCCGTTTGCGGCGATTTACCTGGCCGGCCTGTCGCCGTTGATCCTGGGGTACGCGCTCGCCTGTCACACCGACGGGACAGGGTTTCTGCGCGAGGTGACGACCCCCAGAGGATCGATCTGCACCACGTATGACAGCGCGCCAATCGTTGCGGGCGCTCTGATGTTCACCTCACAGCATCCCGAGTTGATCGCCTTCATGCCGAACGGTCCGTCGCTGTACCTGATAACCGGTCGTGTGCCACCGGTTCCGGTGATATTTCTGGTTCCCGGCGTCACCCCACCGGCCGAGCTCGCTCGCGCTGAGCGAACCATGCGAAGCCTGCCCGTCGAATGGGTGATCTACTACAACATCGACTTCAGCAAGGACCTGCCGGCCGTTCAGCAGCTGCACAACGGATCACTCTCGCCGTTCGACCAGTTCCTGGCAGACGCCTACCAGCATGATGACCAGGACGGGCTCCAGGTGTTCAGGCTGATGCCGTGAGCGTCCCCGTGATCGTCGGACCAACCGGCATCGGCAAATCGCAGCTGGCGTTCAGGCTTGCGCTCGAGCTGCGAGGCGAGATCGTCGTCGCAGACTCCAAGCAGGTCTACCAGAGGCTGGACATCGCCACCAACAAGCCAAGCCCGCAACAGCGGCGCGCCGTGGGCTATCACATGGTCGATTTCGTCGATCCGGCAACCGGCTTCAACGCCGCGGAGTACGTGCAGGGCGCGCGATCTGCATTTGCGGACATCGAACAGCGTGGTCGATTGCCGGTCGTTGAGGGCGGCACGATGCTGTACGTGGACGCTCTGTGCGATGGGTTCAGCTTCACCGGGGTACCGCCGAATCCCACGCTGCGAGCGGAGCTGGCGAGTCTCGACGCGTCGGCTCTGCGCGAGCGACTGCTGGCCCTCGACGACGACCCGGACGTCGACCTTCAGAATCCAGTCCGGATGATTCGCGCCATTGAGGTTCTGGAGGTTGCAGGTTCGCCGCTGCGACGCCTGCGCACGCGCACGACTCCGCCGTGGAAGGCATTGCGAATCGGGCTGACGGCCCCGCTAGATGTCATCGACGGCAGGCTGGACGAGCGGAGCCGGCAGCAGGTCGAGAGGGGGCTTGTGGCCGAGACTCGCGCTGCACTCGACGCGGGAGTTCCAGCGACAGCGCCGGTGCTGACTGGGATCGGCTACGCCGAGACTCTGGCGCACATCCGCGGCGAGCTCTCGCTCGAACAGCTGCCGAAAACGATGGCTCAGTCGAACAAGCGCTACGCGCGGCGGCAGTTGCGGTGGTGGCGGCACGATCCACGCGTCAAGTGGTTCGAGATCGATCCCGATCCCCTGGACGATATCCTCACGTACGTGAGGTCGGCAGCGTGACCAGAACCGCCCACGAGTGGCTGATCCCGTTCAACAAGCCCAGCTTCGAAGGTCGCGAGCATGAATACCTGGAGGCTGCGATCGCCAGCGGCCAGATCTCTGGCGACGGAACCTTCACGAGGCGCTGCCACGAATATCTCGAAGCCGAGCTGGGCGTCGCCAAGGCGCTGCTGACGACCTCCTGTACGCACGCGCTGGAGATGATGGCGTTACTCCTCGATATCAAAGCGGGCGACGAGGTGATCTTGCCCGCATTCACTTTCGTTTCGACCGCAAACGCCTTCGTGCTGCGCGGTGCGAAACCCGTCTTCATCGACGTCAGGCCTGACACCCTCAACTTCGACGAGCGGCAGTTCGAGCACCTGATCACAGAACGGACCCGCGCGGCGGTCCCTGTCCATTACGCGGGCGTCGGCTGCGAGATGGAGGCCATCCTCGAGGTGGCCGGGGCATCTGGAGTGGCTGTGGTCGAAGACAACGCACACGGACTGTTCGGCACATACCGTGGCAAGCAATTGGGCACGTTCGGATGCATGGGAGCGCAGAGCTTTCACGAAACCAAGAACTTCAGCTGTGGGGAGGGGGGCGCCCTCCTCATCAACGACTCGAGATTCGTCGAGCGGGCCGAGATCATTCGCGAGAAAGGGACCAACCGCAGCCGCTTTTTTCGCGGCCTTGTCGACAAGTACACGTGGACTGACATCGGCTCCAGCTACCTGCCTTCAGACCTTCTTGCAGCGGTGCTTCTGGGTCAGTTCGAGGCGAGGGTTTCGATCCAGGAGAGAAGGCGGCTGATATGGGAGCGCTACCGCTCAGGACTGACCGACTGGGCGGATCAAGCCGGTGCCCGCTTGCCTGTGGTGCCCCCCGACCGCGAGCATCCGTACCACATGTTTTACCTGCTTATGCCGAGTCTCGAGGCACGCCAGGGGCTGATGGACAGGCTCAAGGGCCAGGGCATCCTGAGCGTCTTCCACTACCTGCCCCTGCATCTTTCGGAGATGGGCCGCCGCTTCGGAGGCACGCAGGGCCAGTGTCCGGTGACCGAAGACGTCAGCGACCGCCTCCTGCGCTTGCCCTTCTACAACCGGCTTAGCGAGTCCGAGCAGGACCTTGTGATCGAGACGGTCCGCGACTTTGAGGCCAAGAGTTAAAGGGTCCTCAACTTCTTGAATCGCTCGCCGATCATGTCGCGTCCAACTACGGCGACCTTCACCGGCACCTGGTAGGCCGGCAGGAGCTCGCGGCAATGTCGCTTCAATCGGACGGCGAATTTCACCTCGTCCTCGGGCTCCACCAGCGCGACCTTCGCGCAGACGATGCTTCCCATCAAAGGATGGGCCTGGCCGTAGACGGTGGCGGCGGCCACGTTGCTCATCGCCTCGATCACCTCCTCGACCTCCGAGGGATAGACCTTCTCGCCGCCGACGTTGATGAGCTCGGACCGACGGCCGAGGATCTTCATATAGTCTCCGTCCACCTCCACCGCATCCCCCGTGATGAACCATCCGTCGTCGCTGAAGGGGCTTGGGGCGTTCAGGTAGCCCAGCATTGTCGAGGCCGCCTTGATCTGGAGAATGCCATCGACGACTCGGGTTTCCACACCCTCACCTCCGACCTTGAGCCAGATCGAGTTGTTGCTTTTCGATTTCGATCGCAGGATGCCGACCTCAGCCAGTCCGTAGGACTGCAGCAGCTGAGCCTGGGGGAAAGCTGCCTGAAGCCGTTTAAGGGTCATTTCCGACATCGGTTCGGTGCCGTAGTTGACCACCCTCATGCTGCTCAAATCGAAACGATCCTGCGCATGGCTGAGGAGCAGCAAGCGCAGAAACGTCGGTGAGGCGGGGAGGACCTCGGCTCTCGACCGCTCGATCGCAGCGCAAACCCCGTCGGGCGTGCGGTCGTCGATGGTGATCAGGGTGGCGCCATTCGAAAGGGCGTGGAGGATCGTGTTGACCCCACCGATGTGATCGAAGAGCAGGAAGGTCACCGTGCGCCAGGCTGGGCGACGAGTCCTGTACTTGGTCAGCAGAGGCAACACGTCGTGTACCGCGGCTTTTGGCTCGCCGGACGTTCCGGAGCTGAACAGCACGAGCCCCGGATGGCCCCTTTCGCGAAGCGTCTCGTAGTGCGCATGAGTCGCCTTGTTCGGTAGCGATTCCAGCTCCCAGTCCTCAGCCTCAGTGATTGACAGCCGGTGCTCGGCCTGGGCTATCCGATAAATCTTCTGCTTGTCGCCGCGCGTCGAGCGCAAAAGCGGAACCACGACGCATCCACACTCGACAAGGGCCAGCAATGCCGCGATCGCGGCAGGCGAGAAGTCGGCTTCGAGGACGACGACCGCCTGGTGTCCCAACCCGGCAGACTCGAACCTTGCTTTCCAGAGGGCCCAGTTCTCATCGAGCCACCGGTAGCTGAACGATTTGTTGCGCCAAACGATGGCTTCTCGCTCCATGTCGGCGGCGACCACCTCGTGCAGGAAGTCGACGAAGATCAAGCGCCTCCGAGGTAGATAGTCTGGCCTGTGACCGCTCCGCTCTCGGGCGCGATCAGGAAATCGATCACGTTGGTCACGTCAGTCATCTCGCCCAGGTGGTGAATCGCGAGCTGTCCCAACAGCTTGTCGATCTTCTCTTTCCGGACCTTGCGCGTGAGATCGGTGTCAAGCGGTCCGGGGCCGACAGCGTTTACGGTGATGCCCAGGTCGCTCAGCTCCCGGGCCATTATCTCGGTCAACGAGACGACAGCTGCCTTCGACGCGGCATAGGCTGCCTCGCCTTCCAGCTTGAGGGGCGTCGCCACAGTGACCATGTTGACGATGCGTCCGAAGCGCCTCCGGGACATCAGCCTCGCTGCCTGCCTGCTGAACAGGTAGGTGCCGAGCACGTTGGTCTTGAAGATGTCGGCGACTGTCGACAGAGGGGTCAGGAGGACATGGTTCATCGAGGCGATACCTGCATTGTTGATGAGCACGTCGAGATGTCCGTTGTCTCGCCCGATCTCGGCAAACATCTCTTCGACCGCGTTCTCATCCGCAACGTCGAGGCAGTAATGACGATAGGAAGGGAATGTGTACTCGACTGGCTGGCGGCTGCAGCCTATGACTTCCCAGCCGGCCTTGCTGTAGTACTCCACCAGGTGCTTGCCGAGGCCCTTGCGGGTCCCGGTGACCACCATCCTCCGAGGCTCACCCGCCATGTTCGTTCAACTGCTCTTCGACGAACTCGGCCAGGCTGCCCAGGGTCCTAAAGGGGCTCTTGGATTGGGACATGGCTCGCTCGTCGACCAGGGTGATGCCCACGCCAAATGCCTGCTGGATCTTCTCCTCGACAAGAACGATCAGGTTGACCAGGCCGAGCGAGTCGAGCTGAGCATCCTTTCCGATGAGTGCCACCTCGGGCGATTTGCCAAGGTGTTCTTCGGGACCCAGTATCTCGTTCAGGTCGTCGACCGCGCCGTTGACCGCATCGACCACAGGCTGGCTGGCCGTCACGGGCTCTCGACCTGTTGTGTCGCGCCGGCCTGCTTTAGCCTATTGCGGAACCTCGCGGCGAACTCGTGGCTGAAGATAGCGAGCAGGGTGACGTCTTCGAACCGACCCTTCTTGAACACATGCTCCCGCAAGACTCCCTCCTTCTTCCAGCCCATCACCAGGTGGAGCTTGGCGACATCGGTGTTGTATGCGGGGACCCATGCCACCACCTTGTGCATGCCGAGATGGTTGAAGCAGTAATCGAGCACCAGCCACTCCGCATCGAATGCGACCTGGAAGTTCCTGTACTCGAGCTCGGCGATGAACATCGACGCGAGCTCGCAGCGGCGGTTGCGAAGATCGATCTCCTTCAGCCCGATGGTTCCCACAGGGATCGCGTCGGGAGTGGGACGGACGGCCTTCGGATACGGCGGAGGTCGGAGCGGGTCGCGGGCATTGATCAGCCAAAGCTTGCGGTCCTTTGATTCGTCCAGGCGGGTCAGGAAGCGCAGCTGGGCATCGTTGGTGAGCGGCTCGTACTCAATGAACGAGTCGCTGATGTCGGGCCTGTTGCGCCACTCGACGATCTGTGGAATGTCCTCGGGCTCGATGCCGCTGAGGACGACCGCTTCGGAGATCATGTGCGCTGCCGCCGAACCAGCGGTTCGTCCTCGATGCGAGAGATCGCGCGCTTTTCGGCGATGGCTCGTACCGCGTACGTGGGTTGCTGCATTGAACGTGCGTGCATCCGGCCCAGGTACTCCCCCATGATGCCGAGAGCAAATAGTTGCGCGCCCGAGAAGATAGCGATCATCGAGGCAAGGAACGGGAAGCCAGGCACGCTGCCGCCCGAGACCAGGAAGCGGCCCAGAACGTAAAACAGCGCAACGGTGCCGACCAGCGTGAAGAAAAAGCCGGTCAAGCTGGCGAGTCGCAAGGGCCAGGTGCTGAACCCAGTGAGCATGTTGAGGGCATGCACGACCAACTTCTTGAAGGTGTAGTTGGAGATTCCCACCGCGCGCGGCTGGTGGCGAACCTTGATCGCGTCGAAGCGGGTCGTCGCCCAGGTGAGAAGCACATCAACGCTTACGTACGGCGCGTCGTAGGTGGCGAACGCTTCCCTGAGCTGGGTCCGAAACGCCCTGAACGCGCCGGCCTTGCGCGCTATCGGCGCGCCCATCGCAGACTGAAGGGCGAACTTCGTTACCTGGGTGGCGACATCGCGCCATAGCCCGTGTTGCTCCACCTCAGGCGTCCCGTAGACGACATCCATGTCCGGGCCCAGACGCCCGAGCAGCTTGGGGATCTCTTCAGGCGGGTGCTGCAGGTCGTCGTCAAGCGTGATGGTGAACTCGTAACGGGCCCGGCGAATACCGCAGAGAAGCGCGTTGTGCTGGCCGTAATTCCGCATCAGGCGCACGCCCTTGACCCAAGCGTGGTCCTGGGCGAGGTTCTCGATCACCTGCCAGGTGCCGTCGCTGCTGCCGTCGTCGACCAGGATCAGCTCGAACTCGGATGCCGCACCCTCGAGCACCGGCTCGAGCTGCCGCACCAGGTCCGGCAGCGATAGTGCGCTTCTGTATGCGGGAACGACTACCGAGACGCTGGGCAAGGGAGGGTTCACGGGGGGAGTAGAGGGTAGCAAATGGCCTCGACCATTTCCGTCGCCCGTTATCCTCAGTTACTTGGAGGATTTGATTTGAGCAAGACCGCCGGCGCCGGCGCGCAACGCCTGGGCCGCATACCGCCCTATCTGTTCGCCGAGATCGACCGCAAGGTCCAGCAGAAGAAGCAGGCGGGCGTCGACGTGATCTCGCTGGGCATCGGCGACCCCGACCTGCCCACGCCTCAGCGCATCGTGAGCGTGCTGCAGGAGGCTGCGGCGGACCCTGCAAACCACAGATACCCGTCCTACTTCGGGCTCGCTGAGCTCCGCGAGTCGATTGCGGGCTGGTACCGCCAGCGCTTCGACGTGAGCCTGGACCCCGCCACTGAGATCCTGCCGACGCTCGGCTCGAAGGATGGAATCAGCCATGCGCCGCTGGCGCTCGTCGATCCAGGCGACGTCGTGCTGGCCCCGGATCCGGGCTACACGCCGTACGCGACCGGCGCGATCATGGCCGGCGGCGACCCATACGTGATGCCGTTGACCGCGGCCAACCATTGGCTCCCCGACCTCGACGCGATTCCGGATGAGGTTGCTGAGCGCGCGAGATTGATGTGGCTCAACTATCCGAACAATCCAACTGCGGCGGTCGCGGGCCGCGAGTTCCTCGAGAGGGCCGTCGAGTTCTGCCGTCGGCACGATATCGTGCTGTGCCACGACGCTCCGTATTCGGAGATCTGTTTCGACGGCTACCGCCCGCTCAGCCTGTTCGAGATCGACGGCGCCAAGGAGGTCGGGCTCGAGTTCCACTCGCTGTCCAAGACCTTCAACATGACGGGNNCGACACCGTCTGGTCGCCGACACGCTCAACTCGTTGGGATGGTCGATCAAACCGCCCCGCGCGACCTTCTATGTATGGGCTCCGGTCCCCGAGGGATACGACTCGATTGGGTTTGCCGGCCATGTCCTGGACCAGCTGGGCGTGAACATCACGCCGGGCGTGGGTTTTGGCGCACATGGCGAGGGGTATTTCAGGCTATCGGTGACTGCCCCTGACGCCCGCCTCGAGGAGGCGATGACGCGCTTTAGGAAGCTCAAGCTCTGATCACGACCCGAACCCCGCGCGAGAGGGCCTACCTCGTCGGAGTACTGCTGCCGGGAACGACGGCGGAAGCGGTGGGGGGCCAGATGACCGAGCTCGCCGACCTGACGCGCACCGCCGGAGCGGAGGTCGTGGGCACCGATCTACAAAGAAGGAGTGGGGTGGACCCGGCTCACTTCATCGGGATGGGCAAGGTCGAAGAGCTGCGCGAGATGCGCCTGGAAGGCGCGTTCGACGTGGTCATCTGCAATGACGACCTCAGCCCGCGCCAGCAGCGCAACCTCGAGCGAGAGCTGAAGGTGCGGGTGCTGGATCGGACGGAGGTGATCCTGGACATCTTCGCGCAGCACGCGCGCACCCACGAGGGACGCCTCCAGGTCGAGGCGGCTCGACTTCACCACATGCTGCCCCGGCTGATCGGGTCGTACGCGTACGACCGTCAGGTCGGCGGGCGGCGTGGTGGGGTCGGGGCGAGAGGAGGTGCCGGTGAGCAGCAGATCGAGGTGGAACGGCGCCGGATCCGCAAGCGGATGCGCGACCTCGAGCGCGAGATCGAGCAGGTCCGCTCGCAGCGCCACCAGCAGCGCACCGGCCGGCGGAGCGCCGAGCTGGAGACGGCGGCGATTGTCGGCTATACGAATGCGGGCAAGTCGACTCTGCTCAATGCGTTGACGGGGGCGCACGTGCAGGCCGAGCAGCGCGTTTTCGCCACCCTGGACCCGACGACACGCCGCCTGGCTCTGCCGACCGGGCGCGAGGTGCTGCTCACCGACACCGTCGGTTTCATCCAGAAGCTGCCCACCGACCTGGTCGCTGCGTTCCGGGCCACTCTGGAGGAGGTGACCGAAGCGGACCTGATCATCCAGGTGCTGGACGTCAGCTCGTCGACGGTGCTGGACCAGGCGGCGACGGTGGAGAAGGTATTGGGTGACCTCGGGGCGGCCGACAAGCCGCGGGTCGTTGTGCTGAACAAGGTGGACCTGCTCGGACCATTGGCGAGGCGGCGAGCCATCGGGGCTGTCACCAGCCGATACCCGGACGCTGTAGCCATCTCGGCAACCAACGGAAGTGGTTTGAAGGAATTGCTCGGTGTGGTCGAGAAGTCAAGCCGCGGCGACATGGTCGACTTCGAGATCCTCGTTCCCTATGGGGGGGAGTCGGTGCTCGCCGCTTTGCGCAAGGTCGGGGGCGTGGAGCGGACCGAGTACGTCGAAGGAGGCACACGGGCGTGGGGCTGGGTGCCCCGCCATGCCGCGCAGCGATTCGAGGCCTACGCCGCGACTGCCGGACGCTCCGCCGCTAGCGGAAGAGGCGGATCACCCCGCGCACGACGCCTACGAGGCTGACGTTGGTGGTCACGATCGGCTCATAGGCCGGGTTCTCGGCGATGAGCTTGACGTGGCCGTTGCCGCGCTCGAACCTCTTCACGGTGGCGTCGCCATCAACCAGGGCCACGACGATCGAGCCGTTGGTGGCTTCCTGCTGAGGCTTGACCAGGACGAGGTCGCCGTCGAGGATGCCCGCGTTGATCATGCTTTCGCCTCTCACGCGTAGGAGGAAGTTGCCTTCCTGGGCCATGTCTGAGGAGAGGAGCATGTGTTCCTCGACGTTCTGCTCGGCGAGGATGGGGGCGCCGGCGGCGACGTTGCCGATGACAGGGATGGAAACCGCGTTGCGGCGCTGGGCATCTGTGTGGGCGTCGGTGACGAGCTGCACGGTGCGAGACTTGCTGGGGTCGCGCTTGATGAGGCCGCGGCGCTCCAGCTGGTTCAGATGGTTGTGGACCGTGGAGCTCGAGCTGAGGCCGACCGCCTCGCCGATCTCACGCACGCTTGGGGGATAGCTCCGGACCTTGGTCACGTAGCGGATGTAGTCGAGGATCTTGTTCTGCCGTTCGGTGAGTTGTTCGGTCAATTTGATGCCATCTCCAGGATCGTATTCAGGACGCTGGAGCCCACTCTAGCAAACTCCTCCTAGAAGTGCAAACCTTTGTTCGGGGGACTTGACATACGAACGGGCGTTCGCTAGAGTCCCCGAACACATGTACGCCACAGGCTACTCGATCCGCCCGCTCCGATCGCGCCGCGAGGCGCCGCTGCGCCACCTTGGGCGCTGGAGCCTGGTCATCCTGGCGGTCGCCGCCCTGGCGCTTGGGCTTTCCAAGGTGGCGCTGGGTGACACGCCTCCGGTCGTCGCGACCGTGGTGGTACAGCCGGGCGACACGCTGTGGGCCATCGCCGGCGCTCGGTATCCCGGCGATGACGTCAGGGTGCGCATTAACGAGATCGAGCGCCTCAACGGGCTTCACAGCCCTGTGATCGATGTGGGGGAGGTCCTGCAGCTACCGGGCTAGCCGGCTGCGCTAGGCTCACCCCATGGAGCTGGTCCTGGTCACCCGGCAGGGCTGCCACCTCTGCGACCAGGCCCTGGCCCTACTCCGCGAGCTCGGCCACGAACCCCGCCTCGCCGATGTTGACGCGGACGACGAACTTTTTCGCCTGTATGACTGGCGTGTCCCCGTCGTGATCGTCAACGGCACAGCTGTCGCTGAGGGACATATCAGCCGACAGGTGCTCGAACAGGCCCTGAAACGGTCGGGAAGGGAGCCTTAATATGTTGCCTCAGCTAGACGTGATGATGACGATAATCAATGTTAGAGAAAGCTTAATCGCGAGTTAAGAGGGGGTAGTCGGCGGTTATCGCGATCAAATCCCCAAGGTTGCGGCGTGCTCTCGCTCGCGTTTGATTCGGCGCCGCGAGTGCATTCGCTTGTTTCACGAATTCTGCGTTGCCCGATTTCGAGAGGGGACGAACGACCTAACCACTGCGATGCAGCCTTCGCCGTGTACAAGCCGGCTGCATACGCCCTGTCGGTCAAGGTCGGTCCTTTGGCCACTTCTGTGACCCCCAGACCGTGACGAACCGGCAACTCGTTAGGCGGAGCGCTGCAGGGCCGGTTCCGCGTCCAGGCCCCTTAGGAAGACCTCTAGCGGCAGGACCGTGTTCTCGAAGTCCCGGCCGAGGAGCTCCAGGTCGGCGCCGGTCTGCGGCAGCGCGGCGATCGCGAACTCGGCGGAACGGAGTGCTTCCTTAACATAGCCGTCAAGAGCTTCTGCCGGCCTCGACAGCGCGCTCTCCCGGCGCCACGAGTCTCGGACGTCCGAGGCCAGCTCCAGGAGCTTGGCGGAGATCAATCCGACCATCTCGCGCTCAGCCGGTTCGGACAGCAGGCGATCGAGCGCCTCCGAGAAGGCGCGGTCGAGACGCCGCAGCCGGACCTGGGTCGCGAGAGTACGCATGTTCGTGTGCCTATTATAGCGAACAGGTGTTCGCAATGTCAACTGGCCACCTCGCTGGTGCCGTGCTGCAACTTACCGACAGAACGCTCCAGCAAGGCCTCGTACTCGGCCTGGCCCGTCCCCACTCCCCACCGCTCGCTCTTCGACGGTGGCTACTCGAGCCCAATCTGGACGGCCAGCTGATTCCAGGGATTGAAGTCCGCGGCAAACCGGCCATACCGATTTGGCACCAGCCATACGTGAAGCATCCATGGCGTGAAGTAGGTGGCCGAGCCAGGCGGGCAGTCCGGGGCCGCCCCCACGACGTCGCCCCCCGGCGTGAAGCACAGATCGTCGTGCCGGTGCCACGGCGTCAGCTCGCCGGCGATGTCAGGAGGCGCGGCGTTCGGATCCTCAAGCGAATACATCGCCGCCACCAGCACCGGCCCCCCCACCGCATCCTCATACACGAGCGATTCGACGTGGTGCGGGTCGAGTGTCAATCCGTCGTGCATGTAGGCGGAGTTCACGTAATGGACGAGCGGCGTGCCGATCGGATTGAAGGCGATGTAACCATCGGCCCGAGCAGTTTCGAGCGACCGGTAGCGGATGGTGGCGAGCTGTGTCGCCTGCCATAACCGATCGGCGGCGGCTCGCTGATCAGCCGTGCCGGCGGGCAGTGGAGGTGCGGCCACCACAGCAACTCCGATCCACCCCACAGAAACAATGATCGGAACGAGTGCCAGCGCCCCGAGCCAACGGTTCACCGTGATCCCGATGGCCCACGCGGCCGCAACTGCCGCAATCAACAGCCCCGCCGCAATCAGGTCATGAGCAGGGCTGAGCGGGTCGAGCGGCGTCTCGTGGAGGGCGAGGGTTGGATACGTGCTATGGATCGAAACGTCCCAGGCTAGGCCCAGCAGGGCCGTGGCGCTCCGCCAAAGCAGACCAACAGCGGGATCTTGGGGTTGCGCATTTTTGGAGGATACTGGCCGAGTTACCTAACGGGGCGGGCTCCGTTACGTAACAGAGGACTCAATGCGGCAAAAGCTGACTCGAAAGCGAATCATATTGCTCAGCGTCGCTGCCGCTGTTGCTCTCCTGCTGCTGGACGCATTCGTCGCGCCCCCCGCACATGACATCCACTCATTGAGTGGGGTCGCGATAAAGGCTCGGGTGGTAGCTTCAATCACACGGTTCGACTTTGTGCCTATTACGCCGAGCCAGTCGCTTGCTGATATTCGTTGCCAGCTATGGCACGCAGACTTTCGTAACCCGCACAGAGCTGATCCTTGCCCGGATGCCGCCACCCTTGCATTGAGCTATTGGTCTCAGCTGACACAAAACCCAGCGACCCTCTACGTCGGGTGGCTACCGTGCGGCTCGTATTCGAGCCTCGGGGGGGTATGGCGTGTCGGGTGGCTTCAACGTCGAGTACGTCGGCTCAAACAGAACGATGATCATTCACTGCTACTTCGCGCGACCCTGGGTCTGGCGTCCCGGCCCTCCTGGTACGTACGCAGTCGCACAGCTAATGCTTCTCTTGGTGCCAACGAACGCCATTCCACCTGGCAGCCTGAGCATCGTTCAAGACGACCGCCTGGAGCATCTTTTCGGGGACCAGAGCTCCGAATCGACGCTGAGTACCGCGACGATCTCCTGAGACCGAGCTAGGGCGCGAAGATCCTGCAGAGGCTCGCGGCGAGCGAGTCTGCGTCAACGCCTGGGTGGGTCAGGAAGTACCCGACTGCGTCGCTGACCGCCCCCACCACGGCGCGGCCGAACACCTGCGGATCCTTGTCCGCATAGAAAGGATCGTGCAGCATCGCGTGCCGCACCTCTTCGGCGACCGCGTCCGCAAACCGGCTCTGCAGCTCATGGCGCACCTGGTCGACACCGGCGCTCAACCCCACCGACTCGACGATCAGCAGGCGCGCGACCGCCGACCGTTCGAAGCTCGAGACCACGAACCTCGAGATGCCTCGGCGCAGCCGTTCATGGTGGTCGTGGCCGCTGGCGGCGGCCTCCAACACATCGTGGATGAGCGCGCCGCCCTCCTGGAGGAGCAGCTCGCGAAAGCAATCCTCCTTCGACTTGAAGAACTCGTAAAAGGCCGACTTCGACGTCTTCGACCGAGCCGCGATGTCGTCGACCGACGTGACGTTGTAGCCCTGCACGGCAAACAGATGGAGCGCGGCGTCAGAGACGCGCTTCCGTCGCCGGTCGACCCTCGCGTCCCTCCGCTGCTGAGCCCCAGCCGGCGCGGCGACCGCCACGCTAGGCGTGCGCGAGGGCGCGCGAGATGACGAGGCGCTGAATCTCGGACGTACCCTCGAAGAGCGTGTAGATCTTCGCGTCGCGATGCCACTTTTCGACCGGGAAGTCGCGGATGTAGCCGTAGCCGCCGCAGATCTGGATCGCCTGGTCGGTGACCTTGACCGCGACCTCTCCCGCCTTCAGCTTCGCCATCGAGCCCTCGGCCTTCTTGAACTCACCGCCGTTGCGGCCCTCCCACAGTGCCCGCCAGATGAGGGCGCGCGTGGCCTCGATCTCGGTCGCCATGTCGGCGAGCATGAATGCGATCGCCTGGTTCTCGATCAATGGCCGGCCGAACTGCTTGCGCTCCTTGGCGTACTGCAGCGCGAACTCAAACGCCGCGCGCGCGATGCCAAGCGCCATCGCGCCAACGATCGGCCGTGACAGCTCGAATGTCTTGAGAGCGACCGACGAGCGCGAGTGCGTGCCCTCGCGAGCGCGCGCCAGCCTGGCTTCCAGCTTCTCCATCCCTCCAAGCACGTTCTCGAGTGGGATCGTGCAGTCCTCGAGGATCACCTCGGCGGTGTGCGAGGCCCTGATCCCCATCTTCCTTTCCTTCTTGCCCTGGCGGATGCCCTTGGTGCCGGGCGGAACGACGAAGCTGGCCTGCCCCCGCGTGCCGAGCTCCGGCTCAACTGCGGCGACCACCACGTGGACGCCCGCGATGCCGCCGTTGGTGATGAAGATCTTCTGGCCGTTAAGCACCCAGTCGCCGTTCTTCCTCGCCGCGCGGGTTTTCATCGACGAGACATCGGAGCCCGCGTCGGCCTCGGTGACCGCGAAGGCGCCCACTTCCGGCTTCTCCACGGTGCCGAAGCACGCGGGTATCCACGTCGCGATCTGCTCGGGCGTGCCCTGCGAGAAGATCGCGGCGATCGGCAGGCCCGTGCCCTGGATCGCCAGCGCGATGCCGGCGCAACCCCAGGTCAGCTCCTCAGCGACCAGCGCGGGCATGATGCCGGTCGGGTCACCGTATGTCTGCTGGAGGAAATCGACTCCGTAAAGGCCGACCTCAGCCGCCTTCTTGACCACCGGCCAGGGGAACTCCTCCGCCTCGTCGTACTGCGCGGCTACGGGCCGGATCTCCTTCTCGGCGAAGGCATGGACCCAGTCCCTGATCTCCCGCTGCTCATCACTCAGCTCGAACGAAACCATGTGGCTCTTGGCTCCTGTGCTACAACGCGTCAGTACTGGTACGTACCGTTATTGGCCACGACCTTACGCCGCGCTGCGTCATCGTGTCAAGTGCGTACCCTCATCCGCCGTGAGCTGGCTGGAAGTTCTTGCGATCCTGGCGGCTGGCTTCGTGGCGGGCATGGTGAATGCGGTGGTCGGCACAGGCAGCCTCCTCACATTCCCTACCCTCCTGGCCTTCGGCTATCCCCCGGTGGTGGCGAATATGAGCAACACAGTCGGCCTGGTCCTGGGCAACGTCAGCGGCGTGGTGGGCTATCGCCGCGAGCTCGCCGGCCAGCGCAACCGTTTGCTTGAGCTCGCCATCCCAACGGCGATCGGCGCCGTGGTCGGCGCCACCCTCCTGCTGGCGCTGCCCGAAGGGGTCTTCCGTCGCGTCGTGCCCCTACTGATACTTTTCGCGGTCGCGCTTGTGATCGCGCAGCCCCGTCTGACGGCCCTGTTGGCTCGCTATCGCGACCACGCGGGCAGCGCCTGGGCTCTGCGCGCAGCCATCTTGATGGCCGCCATCTATGCCGGCTACTTCGGCGCGGGCGTTGGCGTGATCTTCATCGGCATCCTGTCTGTCTTCATCAAAGACGACCTCCAACGGCTCAATGGCGTGAGGAATGTGCTTTCGGCCATATCCAACGCGGTGGCCTCGCTGGTGTTCATCGTCTTCGGGCACGTCGCGTGGGAGGCCGCCGGGCTGCTCGCTGTTTCCAGCATCGCGGGCGGGCAACTCGGGGCGTCCGTCGGACGCCGCCTTCCGTCGAACATTTTGCGAACGCTGATCGTCGTCGGCGGGCTGGCCGCCGTAGTCAAGCTGCTGGTGTCGTGACCCCTACTCGCCCTTCCAGTGAGGCTCGCGCTTCGTCAGGAATGCTTCGATCCCCTCCTTGAAATCCTGAGACATGTAGCAGGCGAGGATCAGGTCCGAGTCGCCATCCACCAGGCTCATCTTCTCGCGGACACGTCGCAGCGCTTCTTTGGTCGCCCAAAGCGTCAGCGGGGCCAGCGACGCGACCTCCTCGGCGAGCGACTGCGCGCGGGTGGGCAGCGATTCCTCATCAAGTGTTACCTCGGAAAGCAGACCGCTTGCCAGCATCTCTTGGGCATCGATGAGCCGCGCGCGCATGATCAGGTCCTTCAGTCGAGGAATTCCCATCAGGGCCGCGGCGCGGCTGTAGTTCGCCATCGATAGGCAGTTGCCGAGGGTGCGCGCAATTGGGAACCCGTACCGCGCGGACGGCGATCCTATCCGGAGGTCGCAACACGCCGCGATCGCTGCTCCGGCTCCCGTGCACGCGCCAGCTATCGCGGCTATGGTCGGCACGCGCACCGACTCGAGGGCGTTCATGACCACGTTTCCTCGCGCCTCGTAGTCGAGCGCGTCCTGCTCGGTCTTGAACGCTCGAAACTGTGCGATATCGGTGCCTGCGACGAACGCTTTCCCCCCGGCGCCCGTCAGCACGACCGCGCGAACGCTGCGGTCGGCGTTCACGTCCTCGCAGGCCTTCACCAGCCGGTCGTACATGTTCCAGGTCAACGCGTTGCGGGCATGAGGCCGGTTGAAAGTGATCCACCTGATCGCACCACGCTGCTCGACGATCAGCTCCTCGGCGGGCGTGGTCGCGCGTGTATCACTCATAGCGGGATTGCCTGGGAACCCCCACCACCTTCTGCTCGAGCATGCCTCTCACCGCAGCGGCGTCGTATCCAAGCTCCGCGAGCACAGCGGTCGAGTCTTCACCAAGAAGAGGCGCCGCCCGATCGCGCCGCGTGGGAGTGCTAGAGAACCGCATCGGCGAACCCAGCTGGCGAACTGTTCCGGCAGTCGTATGCGGCGCGTCCCAGAAGTAATTGCGCGCAAGCAGGTGCGGGTCCGTGAATGCCTGGCCGAAGTCCTGTAGCGGCGCGCACGGGACGCCGGCCTGATCAAGAAGGTCGAGCCAATGGACCGCGGGTTTGGTCATGGTGACCTCCTCGATGGTGGCGGCGAGTGCTTCACGGTGCTCATGCCGGAGGTTCGCGTCCCTGTAGCGATCGTCCTGCAGCAGGCTCAAAAGCCCAAGTGCCTCGCACATCGCCGTCCAGTTGGGTTTGGTGGTGGCGCCGATCGTCAACCATGCGTCTTGCGCACGAAATGCCTGATACGGCGCGGCGTTCTGGTGCGCAGATCCCGACGCCTTGGGAATCTCGCCGGTGGCGAAGAAAAGGCCGGCCTCCCAGATTGCAAAAGAAACGCCGGCCTCGAGCAGAGAGACATCGATGAACTGGCCGACGCCTGACTCGCGCCTGGCGTGCAGCGCCGACACCGCGGCCAGCGCTCCGTAGAGGGCGCAGACGAGGTCGCAGATCGGCACGCCGACCTTCACCGGATCGCCATCGGGCGTGCCGGTGATACTCATGAGCCCCGATCGAGCCTGGGCCATGATGTCCATCCCGGGCCGATCCCTGAGCGGCCCGTCCTGGCCCCAACCCGACGCGGCGACGTAGATGAGGCGCGGGTTCAGCCGTTGCAGCCTCTCGTAGTCGAGCCCGAGGTCGGCCATGGTGCCGGGGCGGAGATTCTCGACCACGACGTCCGCTGTGGCGGCGAGCTTGCGAAACACCTCTTTGCCGGACGGGCTCTTCAGGTCGAGGGCGACCGAGCGCTTGTTGCGGTTCAGGCGCATGAACGCCGAACCCTCCCCCTCGATCAGGGGCGCCGACGAACGTACCTGGTCGCCACCGACCGGCNNGCATCCCGCAAAAAGGCCCAGCCATGTAATTGCCGACCTCGATGACCCGGATGCCCGCCAGCGGCGCGCTCGCTTGGCCTTCGGTCGATCCATGGAGCCGATCAGCCAACCAGGTCTCCGGCGTTGCGGTGTAGCAGCTCGCTCAGCACCTCGGCGGTGTGCTGCCCCAGGAGGGGTGGCGGCATCCGGATCGCGCTGGACCGACCGTCGATCTTCCACGGCGCGCCGACCTGGTTGATCTCGCCGGCCTTTGGGTGTTGGATCTTCACGCGCATTTCGCGCTCGACCGCGAGCGGGCTGGCAAAAGCCTCTTCGATGTCAAGGATCGGCCCCGCGGGAATTCCAAACTGCTCGAACCTCGCCAACCATTCGACGCGCGTGCCTTCACGAAGATGGCCTTCGATGGCGCCCACCAGCTGAGACCTTGCAGCTTGCCGCATGGCATTGGTCGCGAACCTGGTATCAGCGGCGAGCTCGGGCGCGTGGATCGCCTCACAGAATCGGACAAACTGGACATCGGTTGCAACTGCCACGTTGATGAACCCATCGCTGACCGCGAACGTGCCATACGGAGCGATCGTGGCGTGATGGTTGCCCTCTTGAACCGGGACCTCACCGGAGGCGAAGAACCGGCCCGCCTGATAGGTGAACAGCGCGAGCAACGAGTCATTGAGGGCGACGTCGATATAGCGGCCCTTGCCAGTGGTGCTTCGCTCGACGAGCGCCGCCAGGATCGCCTGCGACGCAAACATCCCGGCCGTGATGTCCCCGATCGGAACGCCAACTTTGGTCGGAGGGCTGTCGGGAGTCGCATTGACACTCATCATCCCCGACGTGCCTTGCGCGATCTGGTCGTAACCCGCCAGCGTCGGCTGGCTCTGGCCGAACCCACTGATCGACGCGTAAACCAGCGCGCGCTTCATGCCCTGCAGCTTCTCCGCATCGAGTCCGAGCCGCGCCATCGTGCCGGGCTTGAAATTCTCCACGACGACATCGGACACCATGGCCAGCTCTTCCGCCACGCCGCGTGCGGCAGGACTCTTCAGATCCAGCACCACGCTTCGCTTGTTGCGATTCACTGATAGAAAGTAGGAGGACTCGCCATTGATGAAAGGCGGGCCCCATTGCCGCGAGTGGTCGCCCGCCGGTGGCTCGACCTTGATGACGTCTGCGCCAAGGTCGCCGAGGAGCATCGTGCAGTAGGGGCCCGCGAGCGCATGGCTGAAGTCAAGGACGCGGATGCCAGACAGGGGCATTGGAGCCAAGGCGTCCACCGATCGGGGCCTACTGGGCCTGCGCGGCATTCGCGTCCGACGATGACCGCATGAACAGCTGAAGCCGGCCGCGGAGTCCGTGCGTGTGTCTGAACTTGGCTTCTCGCCGCGACAGGAGGGTCTTGATCGGCACCTGCTCCAGGACGGCCAGCTCTTCGACCAGCGCCTGGCGGACCATCGTTCCCATCATCTCGGGTGACTCATGTGCCACGGGCTGCTCGGCGACCACGCGATCGACGAGACGAAGTCCAAACAGGTCGCGAGCGGTGAGCTTCAGCTGGCGCGCGACCTCCTGGGCGTGAGCTGAGTCGCGATACAGGATCGTCGATGCGGCCTCGGGTCCGATGACTGAGAAAATCGCGTTCTCAAGCATCAGCAGGCGATCGCCAACGGACAACGCCAGCGCCCCGCCGCTGCCGCCCTCGCCGACGACGACGTTCACAACCACTGTCCGCAGGCGTCCCAGTCGCGCCAGCGACTCGGCGACCGCCCCGGTAATTCCCGCCCCCTCTGCCTCGGCATCGGTGGCCGCGCCGGGGGTGTCGACGAGGGTGATCAGCGGCAAGGAAAAGCGTTCGGCGAGCGCGAATGCACGCATCGCCATGCGGTAGCCGCTGGCTCTCGTGCGACCGCCGTTCGCGGAGTTCCGGTTCTGGGCCACTATCACGACGGCGCGACCGGCGAGCGTCCCGATGCCGGCCATGATGGAATCGTCGTCCTCCCCACTTCGATCGCCGTGCAGCTCGAAAACATCGTGAAACACACGGTTGGCGAGGTCGCTCCCGGTCGGACGTGCCGGATGTCTCGCGAGCTCAACCGTCTCCCATACTGGCCGGCCGGACCCGGCCAACGGAAACGGCTTCGGCACGGCAGGCACCTTGGCCCGGGTCGGCTCCTTCGGACGGAGCATTGCCGCAAGATGGCCGAGGATCGCACGCAGATGCTCGCGGTCGACTATCGCGTCGATGGTTCCGTGAAGAAGTGCGAACTCCGCAGTTCCAGGCGGTACGGGATCACCGATCGCCTTCTCGTGAACGCGTGGTCCGACGAACGAGATGCGGGCATTCGGTTCGGCCAGGATCACGTCGCCCA
>PLYD01000153.1 GCA_003151665.1 Candidatus Dormiibacterota bacterium | reverse complement strand
GAGCGCCTGGTTTACACCCAGGAGGCCGTTGGTTCGAGACCATCACCGCCCACCTCAGCAGACACTTTCCACAGCACCGTGTCGATCAGTCGCGTGACTTGAGCCTGCCTCTCCGGGCGCGGCGTGTAGCCGACGACGTGACCCTCGCGGATGTGGATGTCCGAAAACATTGTGGCCAGCAGCTCGCGGCGCACGATGCCGTCCCCGGTGTCCCAGGCGGTGACCAGGCCAGTGAGCTTCGGATCGATATGCTCCGGGCCCGCGGCGTCTTCAAGCTCTTTGCGTATGGCTTCGAGACGCTCCCGCTCGCCGCGATAACGAGCCTCGTCCCAGTGGCCCCACAAAAACAGCTGGTTGAGCCTGCCCAGGCTGCGGTCGATCGACTCGATGGCGCCTAGGGAATCGGCAGGCGGGTTTGAGCTCATCTGGTCGATGCGATGCGCGAAGTCGGCCGGCTGCAATCCCTCCAGCGCCACAAGCAGCGCTCGGGCCCACGGTGCGATGTCCTCCTCTCGCACCCAGCGCTCGGCACAGGCGACGAGCTTCTCGCGCCCGTGGCGGCAGGCGTAATGGACACCCTTCCGCGCGGTCTTGCCGTCGCAGTGGAGACGCTCACCACAGGAGCAGCGGAGCAGTCCCTTGAAGGCGTACGGAAACTCTTGGCCATGCCTCCCACCGTGGCCGCCACGTCCTCGCCGTCGGTCTGCAGGCAGAGCACGGCATTGCTGCTCCTGAACCTCTGGCGAAACATCGTGGCGAAGGAGACCAGTTCCGGCGGGACGTTTCAACGGCGTTTTGGGACGTTTCGAAACGCCCCAAACGTCCCCAAGCCGTTTCTAGCCGTCCAAGCAGGTCCCGGTCGCCGTCAACAATCCCAGCCGAGCACGTACCAGAACCTTTCTGAAGCAGATACGGCTACATCGACCCGCATAGACTCAGACCCGTCGTGTGGGCACGAACGCTGGTACTCGCTGGCGGTGTTGGTGCAATTTATGGGCTGCTCGCGCTTGAGGCGGCTTCCCCGGTTGGGATTCTCGTATTGCTATGTGCGATCGGCATCCTCGTCTTGGCTTGGCGCCTCCCGATTAGGGCGCCTCTGATTGCAGCCGCAGCAGGCGGCTTAGTTATTGGATTTGGATTGGTTTGGGCAGCCGTCATAGCTCAGCAGTTGACGGGCTGCAAGCCTCCCTCCTGCGTAGGCGCAGATCCCATGACTAACGAGTTGTATGCCCTTGCCTTTCTAGTGCCTGTAATTGCGCTTGCGGGCGCCGAGATCGGTCTACGGACGTGGCTGTTCCGACGCCCGCCGGGCACGCGAGGTGGATGACCCGGCAGGCGACCGCGTCAACCGCTGCAGATAGGCGGTGGTGTCCAAGCCACCCTATGACCATTCCATCGCAGGATTGTTCGCGATCAGTTCCAGCCAGTCTGCGCGTGATCCTAGGTCCCGCTCCGTAGCCAGCCGCATATAGCGCTGCAGCATTCCATAGTCCGAGTGGCCCATCGCCGCACGGAGGTGCTCGAAGTTCCGGCCAAGCTTTGCGGCAACCGTCGCGAATGTGTGCCGGAACGCGTGAGCATGCACCCGGAATCCTGCGCGCAACGTGAGCCGGTCCATCATCGACTTGATCCCTGGCCCCTGATACGGCGCGCCGTGCCCATTGATGAGCAACTGCGAGAGGTCTGTCTCAGGCCGGTGGCGCACCTCGTATTGCTTGATCGCCGCCGCCAGCTTGGGCGTGATCGGCACCCGACGCGACTTGCGGCCATTAGCGCCGGCGTCCCAGCGTACCCGGAGCTCGACTCGCCCTCGCCCCAGCGAGCGCGGCGCCTTAGGTGACGGATAGGCGCAGCCAGTGCGCACCAGAATCAATTGTCTGGAAGAGGCCGAAGTTAGTGAAGCAGTCGGTCTTGAAGCCGAGGCACCCAGCATCGACGACGATCGCCCACCCGGTTGATCCGTTGAAGCTAATCTCGTTCATTACGGCGCCGGAAAGGGCGGTCGGCATCCACTGCCAGCTGCGTCCTCCGTTGTGGGTCGCCTTCAATCGGGTATAGGTTCTGCCGGCAATAGGGCCCGGTCCAAGGAACGCAGCGAGCCAGACCTTCGCGTTCATGACGCTTGTTAGGTGTGCATTGGATGGCGGGTTTGGGTTCGGGACCGTTCCGGCGAGGCTCCATGATCGACCTCCGTCTGAGGTCTTGTAAAAGACCTCGGCCGCGGTGCCGCCCGATCGGTCCGGCACACCGCCACCCAGCACACCATTGCGATCGTCGCTGAAGACCGGCATCTGAAAGAGCGGGGCCACGGCTGAAACCCTGGCCGGCGGGACCACGAGTCGTGCCCAACTCAGACCCCCATCGTGGGTGACATAAGTTCCTGACGTGGGACCGTCGGCGCCGCTTGCGCTGAACCCATCCAGATGATTGATAAAGAGCACAGGGCCACTCTGCGGATAGGACAGCGTGCTCCAGGTCTGCCCGCCGTCGGAAGTGCGGAATCCGGTGTAGTACATGAAGCCGGAATGCGAGCC
This sequence comes from Candidatus Dormiibacterota bacterium, assembly GCA_003151665.1. The sequence goes on along the minus strand of PLYD01000153.1, from coordinate 5,048 downwards.
TTGGTCAACGACCAGCCAACCTCGCATCGCGTCGACGAAGGTCAGGTACACAGGACCTGGCGTGTCGAATGGGATGGTCGCGATAATGCGCTGGACGCTCCAGTGCTTGCCGCTGTCCGATGTAGTAAGTAAGTCGAGCGGAGCCTGGTCACTGCCCATGTTCACCCGGGCGGAGCGAACAACCCAGCCCCGTGACGGATTGAGAAAGAACGCTGTCTCCAGCGCGGAAGCATTGGGGGCTGGCGCTGATCCCGGAAGACCGAAGGTCGCATCAGGCAGTGCAGACCCGGTCGTGACAATGCTGGGCGGAGTAACGTCCGACCACGTCCTTCCTCCGTCGCCAGTGATCAGCAGCCGATTAATGGTGAGAACCCACCCGGATATTGGGGTAACCAGGTGCGCCGCTCGGAGCTCATCACCGCCAGGGTTCATGTGCTGGGGCGACAGCGTTTCCGTCTTGCTCGCTACCGGAAAGGCGGTAGGGCTACAGCCAGCCAACATGGCGCCACAAACTATCAGGATGGCAGCGCCTCCAAGTCGCCTCGCGGGGGGATGCCTCACTACCTTCGTTTCTTAAACGAGGCTGGCCCGGTTTCCGTTATGACCTTGGCTGGTGGTGACCCCGGGGGTGCCTCGAACCGTTTCCACCCCGCGCCCAACGGGCGGCCGTTTTCAAGGCTGCGAAACGTGTTGGTCGGGCCGGCGACATTTGAACTCGCGGTCTCCTGGTCCCTAACCGGAGGCTAAGGCCTACCGTATTCGGCTCGATCTTAAGGACACACCGTGAATCTGGCGCAAGTCTCTTAACTCGTAAGGCACTATCCAGGTCAAGCTACGCGTTGCAGAGTGTTGTCAGAGAAATTCGCGGGAGACGGAATATGACACGAGCGAAGTGGTGTTGTGGCTAGTTCTCCGGACGGCCCGCTGCTTGCCCACTTCGTCGGTGGTCTTAGACGGCCGTTGGCGGTCGGGTCAGTGACGTATACATGGCCACTGATCGGCCTCTACGTGTACGCCGAAAGGTTCGAGTTCGGTCCGGGCTTCCGGTTCATGCGGCGCCTGTCCAGGCCAGTACGTGTGTTCCGCCCTAGCGAGGTTGAACTCGTCGGGCCCACTAAACATGGGATCCGATTCACCTTCAAGGACGGGGACCGCTGGCTGTTCACACAATGCGACATTCCCGCCGTCCTGAGAGCCGTTGCGGACCGAGGTGTCGCAGTTACATCGGACGTCGAGCCCGCGCGTTGGCTGCCCCCGCTGTAAGCGTCCAGTGATGACGGCCTAGCTGCCTGGCGTTCCCGAGAAACGTCCCCTAGCGTCCATTTCCAGGTCAGGGCTGATCAACGCTTTCCCTCCGTCGAACCTAGGCGCGCTGTGGCGTACGAGGTGTAAGAGTCCTAGGATCGCGGATATCTCGGGAAGCCCGAGCAGACCATGCGGAACCTGAACCTATGGCGACTCACGCTGACCCGGCTCCGCCGCTTATGGGCCCTGCAACTGTTGTCAAATGTGCCAAGGAGGTGGTCTTAGCAAACGCGCTCGCCCGAACGACTCGGCGAGGCGCCAGGATAACCCTGAAGTGACGATGGCATGGCTGAACTTGGCCTTGCTTGTGGCCATCCTCGGTGGGCTGCTTGTTCTGTTTGCCGGGGATCGACCCCGCGCGTGGCTGCTGGCTCGGCCGCTGACTCGGCTCTGCTTCCAGACTGCTGCCGTGCTTGGGGTCGCATGGCTCCTTGTCAGTTTGGCGACTAACGCAAATGCCGCGGCGACTGGTTTCAATTCGGCGGCGCTGAGCGACTCGGCGACCCAGCTCGTCCAAGCGATCTCCGGTCCTGCGCTGCGCTCCTTGCTCTTGATCGCGGTGGCAATTGTCTTTGGCACGGGTTTGGGGCTCGGAGCGGCAATCGCCGTGACGGCAGCGCCTTGGCGAGGTCTGAGAGCCGCGGGGCTAATAGCTACGGTTATCTGGGCCTTGCCCACGTTCCTGGTGGCGATCCTCGCGCAGCAAGCCCAGTCCGAGATCTACAACCTAACCGGAACTTCGACCAGCGGCGGCTACGCGGTGGTGACACCCCTCACCGTCTTCTGGGCCGCCGTCGTGCTTGGAATCAGGCCCGCCGCATACGTCTACCGACAAGCGCGCGCATCGCTCGAGTTGGAGGCCACCGCCGAGCATGTTCGAGCTGGACGGGCGCGCGGTCTGCGCGAGTGGCAGATCGCTCTGCGTTACATCGTCAGGCCTGCATCAGGCGCATTGGTGGCCGGCTGGCTCAATTCGATACGGGTTGTCGTCGGAGCCTTGCCGCTGGTTGAGTTCTTTTTCGCATATCCGGGCTTGGGCGACACCTTGCTACACGCCATTGGTATCCACTATCCGAGTGAGTCGGCGGCTATAGACCCTGACCTCGCGATCGCAGTAGTGCTCTGCTTGTTTGGACTGCTGGCGCTTCTGGAATCAGCTGCCTTCTTTGCTCAAACGTTGCTCGATCCCCGGCTCAGGGAGACGCGCGCTGCATGACTCGACGAATCCGACTGACATGGCAGGCCGTCGCTGTCATCGGCGGATTGACCTTACTTGGTGCGATCGCCCTCTTGATTTGGTCGGGCTTGGCGCAGCCGCTCGAGTGGTCAACGGACATCTGGGCAGGCGGATACCGAGGCCACTCCGATGTGCTGGTGGTGCCTCCGTTCCCGATCCTCAGCACGCTCCAGGTCTTCGATATCAACGTCCAGCCGGGGGGCACCCACTTCTATCCATTGGGCTCAGACGGCGCGGGGCGCGACCTGCTGGCACTGGTGGCACGTGGCGCTATTCCTTCGCTTGAGCTGGTGGCGATCGTTGTTGGGGTTCGCTTTGCCGTCGGCGTCGTCGTTGGCGTCGCGATGGGCATGGGCTTGCCTCTGATGCGGGAGCTTGGTCGGTGGGTCGGAAGCGTCGTCCTGGGTTTTCCGTATATCGCTCTTGCGGCCGTAACGGTCCAGGCGATAACACCCAGTGGCAAGATGAGCGCCTTCGTCATCGCCATGGCAATTGTGGGGTGGCGTGACATCGCTGAGCTGGTCGCCGAACGGGTGGAATACGTCCGCGGTCAGGCTTTTTCGGAAGCGGCCAAGGCACTCGGCACCAGCGGCCTGCGCTTCTTCAGACTCCACGTCATCCCCTTCCTGCGCCCCGCCATCGGCGTCGAGCTGCCCTTCCAGGTCAGCGCGGTGCTCGTTCTGCTGGCCGAGCTTGGTTACATCCAGGTGTTTTTGGGGCCGACTGTCGAGATCGTGAACACTTCCGGAGCCCCGTATCTACTCATCACCCGCCCAGAGTTGGGTCAGCTGTTGTCATTGACTCGCGCTGACATCCTTGCCGGCCAATTCGGCGTCGCTTTGATACCTGCGCTGGCGATCGCGCTCATAGCATTCAGTTTCGAGCTGATCGGAACCGGCGTGCGCGGGCGGACGAGGCTGAGGAGCTGACCTTGCGACTTCTGCCGCTTGCAATTTTGTTAGTGCTTATGGTTGGCTGCACCCCCACCATTGCACCACCTTCAGGTGTTTGGCGGCCGCTTTCGTTACGGCCAAGCGATTCACTGAATCCCGAGCTCCTCCAGCTCGCGGACGGCCGTGTCCTCGTTTTTGGAAGTTCGCCCACGCTGTCTCGATTTTCCGTCGCGGCCACCGCTCAGATCTACGACCCGACCCGAAACGCCTGGTCAGACGCGGCGCCGATTCCTGAGGTGCTCCTGGACCCTGCGGTGGCGCTACTCAAGACAGGCGACGTATTGGTTGCCGGGGGCGTGGATGTTCATGAAACCCCGCTCCGCTCCGCCTACCTTTTCGATCCCAAGCTGAACAGCTGGGCGCGGATAGCGGACATGAACGTGGCCCGATCGGCGGCCAGCGCTGTAAGGCTTGATGACGGCCGAGTCCTCGTTGTTGGTGGCGCCGCCGGCTGGACCGAAAGCGGTGGTCCTGCACCAGCTTCCATTGCAGATGCCGAAGTCTTTGATCCGTCGACGGCCCTCTGGTCGACGGTCCATCCACTCCCAAGTGGAGGCGTCGTCCAGCCATCGCTCTTGCTACTTCGAGACGGTCGCGTCTTGGCGGCAGGCGGTTCCAGCCAGAACTCGAGCGTCGGCCAGGCGGCGATTTTCAACCCGGCAGATGCAACTTGGACCAAGGTCGAGAACCTACCGCAGCCGAGGACCTACGCCACCCTTGAAGTCGCGCCATCCGGTCAGATCGTCATGATGGGCGGCGAAGCGTTTGCAGGCGACCCAAATGGTGGCGGCTTCGCTGTGAACCCGGCCCTCGATAGCGAGTCGTTCGACCTCGGATCGGGCACCTGGACGATTGGCTCGCCGCCGACCAGCGGGGCTGCCAACAACTTTGTTGCCTTGTTCGATGCGGTCGCGCCGCTGCATGACGGTCGGATGCTTCTGCTAGGTCAGGTGCAAGGTAGTTTCTTGGCTTTCACATACGATCCGACCGCAGACTTCTGGGAAGTCGCCGGCTCGCCACCACCTTTCCCGGGGGATCCGGTCGTCCTTACATTGCGAGACGGGCAGGTGTTGGCGTTGGCCGCCCAAACAGCCTGGATCTACGATCCAACCCGCACTGCACCGCAGGCGCCGAGCGCGACCGGTTGGCTCGATTCATCGGAGACAACCCTGCTTCTGTTGGGAATCGGAGCGCTTCTAGCGCTCGCCATCTTTTTGCGGCGGTTGGGCGCTAATCGCGAGGCACGCGCGAGTTAAGAGACTTGCGCTCAAATCGTGATGTGGCGCTAAGACCGAGCTGAATAACGGCAACGGCAGAGATGTACGTATCGGGAGGGCCTGTGCTGGACGCCGACGCCACGGCTCCGGCTTTGTGTGACCTCTTTGCAGGCCGGGGGCGACCGACCTTTGCAACCTTGCGGACCATTTGTCGGGCGCTGGAGTTGCCGCTCCAGGCCGCAATCACGTTCTCGCCGAGCGCTTCTGCCCCATTGCCGGTTTCGGATGTCGAGACAGAGGTCAGTCGGTTGGGGTAGCTTCAGCGGGTCAGATGGG
>PLYD01000179.1 GCA_003151665.1 Candidatus Dormiibacterota bacterium | reverse complement strand
CAGGCGGTGATCCGAGCCGGCGGGGCGCAGCGCACGATCGTCGGCACCGGGAACGGACCGATCGCTGCCCTCACCGATGCGCTGGCTCGCGAGTGCGGGATAAAGCTACAGGTGGTCGACTACGTCGAGCACGCTGTTGGCGCCGGCTCGGACGCCTCGGCCGTCGCATACATCGAAGCCGCCGGCGAGAATGGCGCCGCCGTTTGGGGGGTGGGGCTCCACTCCAACATCCTCACCGCTTCGCTGAGGGCTGTCGTGAGCGCAGCCAACCGGCTTCCAAAGAAGGCGGGCAGCGCAGATACCACTCGCCGCGCCCGCCAGCAGGTTTGATGAGTCAAGAGAACAAGGAGAAAACCGTGAGCACCGCCACCACCCGCCGCACCGACATCGCCCTGGAGCGAACCAGTGGCAACTTCGCGCTGATCGACACGCTGAGGAAGTGGGGGATCACCTTCTTCTCCGGCGTGAACGGCGGCGGCCTCATCCACGTCGCCAAGCATCTCGAGCCGCTGCTCGGCCTCGACCAGATCGGCGACGGCAAACCGCGGATGCAGACGATGGGGGAGTACGTGGCGGGTTTCGTCCCCCTCGGGTACTACCTCGCTTCGGGCAAGGTCGCCGGCTGCCTGACCACCACCGGGGCGGCCACCAAGCTCGGCTCGAGCGGCATCACCGACGCCAAGCTGCACAACATCCCCGCCGTTTATGTCATCGCCCTCAACTCGACGCTGTCGATCGGCCTTTCGCCTCTCCAGGACGTTTCCGAGCATGGGATGAACGTGATTCCCCAGCTTCGGGCGGAGCTGGGAGACGCCTGCATCGTCGTCGACGACATCGTCAAGCTGCAGGCGCAGCTCGAGCAGGCGCAGGCGATCCTCGCCGAGTCGAAGCCGGTGGCGATCGCATTCCACCCGGACATCCTTTCGCAGAAGGTGCAGGTCGACGTGGCAAAGGCCGAGCGGGCGCGCACCTTTGACCAGGTCGACGCCGATCGTTTCGTCCACGAGCTGCCTAGCCTCGTCAACGGACGGCGCGTGATCATCTACGTCGGCGCGGAAGCCTCGCGATGCCCGGGCATCACCGAGCTGACCACCGAGCTGTCAGACCTCCTCCAGGCGCCCACTGTCTGGTCCGTGAACGGCGCCAACGCCGTCTCGCGGGACAACCCCTACGGCTATGGATACATCTCGTTTGGCGGCAACGACGAGGCGATGAAGCTCTGGCGGAGCGTGAACGAGAACGACATCGTGATCAGCCTCGGTTTCGACTCGGGCGAATACTCGCTGAACCTCAGTCCGATCCCCGCCGGCCACGTCTGGCACTTCACCGCGTGGAACGAGCCATACGGCCACAAGGACGGCGACTTCAGGCATCGCGTCAAAGGCGACTACAGAGTTGTGCGCGGCGACATCGAGAAGACGCTTCAGGAGGTGCTGCCTCGACTCAAGGGCAAGGTCGGTCATCGCCCGCACGTGGACGTCCCCAAAGACTTGAATACCCGGACCATCTCGAGGGAGGTCAGAAAGGGCTGCGTCGACGCTGTCGAGTTTTACGGGGAGCTGTACAGGTTGTGGCGGCCGCACAGCATCGGGTTCGACGACGTTTGCACCGCCTACAAGGACCGCCAGTACGTGACCCAGAGGCCACACCAGTCGATGCCTTTCCATACGGTCCACGACGGCTCCGCGATGGGTGGAGCATTCGGGCTCGGCGTGGGCGCCAAGGCCGCGGATCCAAGTCTGCACACCTTCGTTTTTTCGGGGGATGGGTGCTGGCGTTTGTTCGGCGGCGCGCTCGCGGAGGCGGCCAACATCGGCATGAACCTGTTCATCGTCAACAACGGCACCTACGCGATCGTCGACAAGGGTCTCGAGGTCGTGATCCCTGATGTCGACAAGGGTCGGTATCACGGCAAGCTGGCTCCGATCGACTTCGTGGCGGCGGCCAAGGCGCATGGTTGGGACGGGTTCCGCTTGCGGGCCGACCTGGGCAACCTGGACGAGATCCTCGAGGCCTGCTACAAGGGTTCGGGCCAATCGATCGTCGTCGACGTGCCGATCGACGCGGACCAGGTGATCGGGCTCAACCCAAGACTGAACAACCTGACGACGGAGACGTACCTCTAGACCACCGCGATATCGATGGGCGGCCTCATCTCGCTCAGCCTGTGCAGGACTTCGTGCACCGGGTGGGTCAGGAAGCCGTCGGGCAGCTCCTCCGGCGTGGCGTCGCGCTCCGTCATCGTGGGAAACGCAACCTGCTCGAGCATGGCCTGGAAGCGCGGGCCCCACTTGCGGGATCCCAGGCGCGCTGTGGTCGAGCAGTTGTCGACCATGTAGGCCACGCCACGTGCGTGCATGTAGGGGAGCAGCGAGTCGACAGCCTCGATGATGGACTCGTTGGCAATCTCTGAGTACGGGTGGCCGTGCTCGATCAGGATGTCGACCTGGGCCATCATCGCCCCGGCGAAAGTTCCGGCCGTGAACCCGTCGATGTCGGTTTTGTTCTGAGCGCGGTGGCTTCGCACATGAGCCCCGGCTGCCCACATCGGCGACTTGTCGATGGTCGACATCGGGTACTCGCCAAAGCGATTGGCCGCCATGACCACGCTCTTGATCTCGTTGCCCGACATCACCTCGTCGTAGATCTCCGCCATCACGCTCTTGAACGACGAGTAGGTGGCGTCGTAAGAACGCCGGAAGTCGCGCCGTCCCTCAGCGTCGAGGTGCTCGTCGAGCGCGACCAGGCCATGTCGCGAGATGGTCTCGCGTATGGGCCCTGTCAACGACTCGCATGCCCGCTTGAAAGCGTCCTCCGGTTCGGCACCCTCTTCGAGGTAGCGCTGATAAAGCGCCTCGACGATGCCATGGACGGCGCCGAGCAGGATGCTCCGTTCGCCGAACAGGTCGGAGACGACCTCCGATTTCAAAGTTGTCTTGAAGGTGTAGGGCGCACCCAGCGCAACCGACCACGCAAGTGCGATGTCGGTGGCGCGCCCATCGAGGTCCTGCTCGACGGCGAAGCTCGTATTGATGCCGGCGCCGTTCACCTCGCGCCCCTGTTCGTACAGCCGGCGCACCGATGGCCCCATTCCCTTCGGGCAGACGGCGATGACGTTGATATTGGAAGGGAACTTCTCGCCTGTCGTCTCGAGGTAACCGAGAAGAAAACCGTGTGATAGGCCGAGCGTTGCCCCGGGTCGGAGCGCCTCGAACACCTTCTTATAAAGCTGGGCCTGGGCGGCATCGGAGATGAGCAAGATCGCGAGGTCTGACTTGCGGATGACGTCGAACATCTCCCCCAACGTCCCGTCCTCCTCGGAGAAGCCGGCGGCCCGGGCTTCGGCCATGGACTCCGACCCCTGGCGAAGGCCGACCGCGACGCGCAGGCTGGTGCCGGCAAGTGATTCCTTCAGGTTCTGGGCTTGCGCGGGGCCCTGCGAACCCCAACCGATGACGCCGATCTGTGAGATTCCCGCCAGTGCCTTCGGCAGCAGGGGAAACAGGTTTCGACCGCCTCGAAGAAAGCTCTCCTCCACGCCATCGAGCTCGATTTTCTCGACGTGAAAGATCTTCGAATCGAACAGGTTGGGTTTGCGTTTCACGTGGGTAGTCGTCGGCACAACCGCACAGTCTCGGCTATTCGCCCGCCGCGGGATAGGTGCCGAACAACTTGACCTCGGTCGTCTCTTTGGCGAGCGCCTCCAAGGCCGCATTCGCGGCGACCGCATCGCTGACCTCGAAATCGACATAGAACCGGTACTGCCAGGGCCGATCGGGCATCGGCCGAGAGTCGAGGCGCGTCAGGTTGATGCCGCGTTCCGACAGGCACTGGAGAGCGGCGACCAGGCTGCCGGGCTTGTGCGATCCGATGAAGGCCAGCGAAGCTTTGGTCAAGCCGGCGGCACCGGGTCGCGCCGCCTGGCCCCTGTCGATGATCAGGAACCGGGTCTGGTTCGAGTCGTCGTCCTGGATGCCCTCGGCCAGGATCTTCAGCCCGTACCGGCGCGCGGCGGCGGCGCTCGCGATCGCAGCGCTGCCGACGACCATGCCTTCGGCGACGGCTCTCGCCGCACCGGCCGTGTCGTGGTAGGTCACGGCCTGGATGTTCCGGGCTTCGAGGAAGTGGCGGCACTGCAGGAGTGCCTGGGGATGCGAGAGGGCCCTGACGACCGGCTCGCCCCGGCCGAGCAGGCAGTGGCGCACGGGGTGGATCACCTCACCGCTTATCCGCAGGCCCGCGCGCTCCCAGAGGAGGTCGTTGACCTCCTGCACGATGCCTCCGAGCGAGTTCTCGACGGGGAGGACGGCGGCGTCGACCTCGCGGGCCGCCACCGCGTCGAAGGCGCGCGAGAAGGTGGGGTAACCAACGGTCACGGCCTTGGGCAGGATGGCCAGCGCCGCCTCCTCGGAGTAAGCGCCAGGCTCACCCTGGTAGCCGACACGGGCCCACGCCGCGCGATCGGGTTTCATGGAGCGCAATGGTACCGATCACGTGTGATTCAGCCCTAGGGGGCGTTATTTGATATACAGGTATGGATATCGCAGAGTCACCCAAGGAAGAACCGGCTCCGGCAGCTGACAAGCCGGCGGATGAGTCGCTCCCTGGAGAGCGCCGCACCCGCCTGAGCGGCGCCTGGACCGCCATCGTCATCGGCCTTTTGGCGCTGGTGGTGATCCTGGTCTTCATCCTCCAGAACCAGCAGAGCGTCCAGATCAAGTTCCTGATGTTCGAGGGCAATCTGCCGGTCGCGATCGCGCTGCTGTTCGCGCTGATCCTGGGGGCGGTCATCGTTGTCGCTTTTGGCGCCGCCCGCATCTTGCAGCTCCGAATGGTGGCCGGGCGCGCGCGACGTAAGGGACCAAGCTCACTACCCCAGGCGGACTAGCACGCGATGACGGCTGATAAGCGTCGCTCCGCCAAGCCGGCTTCAGGGCCCACACCCGGCGGGCAAACGGTGGGCGACACTCAGGACAAGAAGCCGAAGGACATGCCACAGTCGACGCCGGTCGCGGGGGCCGGCCCGGTGGCAGTCCACGTCGAGTCAGGCGACGTCAAGGTGGTGGTCGCGCCTCCTGCGCCCGCAGGCGTGGACCGGCGCCTCTACCAGCTGATCAACGGCCTGCCGCACACGACCACCAGCGACCGCTACGTCAGCGTGCTCTCGGACCTTGGCGAGGGCCTCGGTTGGGTGGCCGGAGGTGTGGCCCTGGCCATTCTCGGTGGCAGCAAGGGCCGGCGCGCCGGCATGGCCACGGCCGTCTCATCCCTGGCCGCGACCTACGTGGTTCAGACGCGCATCAAACCGCTGTTCCGCCGCGTCCGTCCGTTCGTCAATCGCGAAGCGCGCGTGGTCGGGATCAAGCCCGCAGACCACTCGTTCCCATCGGGCCACACGGCATCGTCGTTCGCGGGTGCGACCGCCATCGCGTTTTACTACCCAAAGGCCGCGCCTCTCGTTTACGGGCTGGCGGCGGCGGTCGGCGCGTCGAGGGTCCACCTCGGCGTGCACTTTCCGAGCGACGCAGCCGTCGGTGGCGTGATCGGCATCGGCATCGGAACCTTCGGCGCCTGGCTTTTCAAGAAGCGAGGTGGACGGGCGGCCGGTCGTCGTGCTTAGCCCCAAACGCACGGTCTGAAACCCGCTTTACCGACACCACCAGGGCCAGCCAGGCGATCGCGATAAGCAGGCCCGCGAGAACGTCGCTCGGCCAGTGGGCTCCCACGTAGATCCTGTCGAGGCCTACCGCCAAAACGATCCCGGCCACGACTGCCCAACCGATCGGCCTCGCCCACCGCGGCAGGTATCTATAGCCGATGCACAACATCAATATGCCGGCACTGATCGTGATGAAGATGAGGTGCCCGCTCGGAAAGCTTGTTGAACCGGGATGCTCGGTCACGCGAAGGATCTGGCCGACGACCGGCCGCGGCCGGTTGACCAGGTTCACCACGATCAGGTACCACAGGCCGCCGGCAAGCGCGGCAAGCGCGAGGACCCAGGCGCGACGATTCAACAGGAGCACGAGGAGGATGACGACGATCTGCATGGGGATTCCGCCTGGCCCGCCGAGCCAGCTCAGGAACGGGAACGTCAGCGTGAGGGGGCCCAGGTTGGTCGCCTGGATATCGCGCTCGACCGTAGCGTCCAGCGAGAGGTAAGGATGCATGATGACGATCGCCGTGATAACCCCCACCGCGGCCGCGGCCGCGATCGCGACGACGAGCGTCGGGACCCGGATTATGTCGTTGCCTTGGTTCGCCCACGAAACCATCGGAAGCTTGGGGACGGAAGCCAGCGTTCCGGAAGCCACAGCACGAACGCAGACCAGCCGACGCCGAGTAGCACCCCACCCAACACATCGCTGGGCCAGTGGGCGCCGGCCCACACCCTGGCGATGCATGTGAGCACGATGACGATGACGGCGAAGATCCAGAGGACTGGCCGGATGGAAGGCCTGGTCTTCGGGGCGATGGCCACTGCGAGCATGAAGGCCATCCACGTGAAAAAGACCGCGTGCCCACTTGGGTAGCTGAAGCCTGTCGTCGGCGACAGGATGTGGACGAGGTCGGCGGGTGGGCGCTGCCGCGAGATGACGAGCTTGATCAGGTTGTCGAGCAGGCTGGAGATGCTGCCGATCAACATCAGCCACCCGGCACGGCGCTCAAAGATGAAGAGCGCGACGACTGCGATGAGACCGAGCAGCACCTGCCAGATGCCCGCGCTCGCGTTGATGAGCTCCATCGGATAGACGAGCGGCCCCCAGTTGAAGCTCTGGATGAACCTGGCGATGGGTTCATCGAGCGGAAGCACGTCGTTCTGGACGACCAGGAACGTGTCGATGGCGAACAACATGAAGACGACAAGAGCGGTGGGGCCGAGCCAGCGCCTGGCCGTCGGCCCGGGTCGCCCGGCGATGACCTCCGCTGCAGCCTGCTTGGGTTCGGCCAGTGGCGCCGACACGTCCTTTGGTTGCGCGCTCATCGGCTCAGGATCACCTGCACCGCGCTCAGCTCGGCGGTGATAGTTGCCGGTGTGCGCCCAATCTGGGCATTGTCCGCGTAGATGCGCACCTTGGGTTTAGTCGTGACCTCGAGCTTTCGAAACCTGAACACCTGGCCGAGACCTCCTTCTTTGTGTTTGGAGAGCACCACGCGGGCGAGCACACGTTTGGCGATGTCGGTGCGGGTGGCGCCCGCATGCACCGACAGCTCCAGGTATGGGTCCTTGGGCGTCTTGTCACTCACTGGCATCTGGGCGCCGATCGACGTTGTGTTGGTAAAGACGAGGGACATCGCCGTGCCGCTGCCTCGTATGTCGCCGGTCAGCTCATAAGTGAAGGGCTTTGCCTCGGCAATGTGCTTCAAGTCCTCGGCGAACGCTCCGAAGGCTCGATCCTTGGCTGATTCGCCCGCGGTGATGAACTCGCCGAAGAGTCCGATCGCAGCGGCCTCCAGGAAAATCTTCCCATTCACCCGGCCGAGGGTTAACGGATGCGGCCGCCCAGTCTTGATCACCCTGATGGCTGCGTCCACGGTCATTGGGAGATGCAGCGATTTGGCAAAGTTGTTGAAAGTACCCATCGATAGGATGCCGATTGGATGTTTTGTGTCGGCCAACCTACGCACCACCCAGCCGATCGTGCCATCGCCGCCGGCAACGATGATCGGGGCTTTTGGGGAAACCAGCTTCTCGACGTCCATCTTGGGATCGAATTCGACGATGAGGCTGCTCGCGAAGGCCTTGCGGAGCTTAGCCTCGATCTGGGGCGTCATCGACCCTGCTTTGGAGCTCAAGATCAGAAGGCTTGTCGCGCCCTTGGCGCTGCTCTTTGCGGATCGTTTGGTCGTGCTCATACCGCCTCCTCGCGATCGTCCTCAACCAGGCCGAGGGTTGCGCGCTGCATAAGCGCCTGGGTGTTGAGCCCCTTGGCGGTCGCAACCTTGCTCCAGGTCCCATCCCCGGCAAGCTCCCATGCGAGCGTGTCGTCGCTCAGCTCGAGCTCCAGGAACTGAACGATTTCCTGCTTGAGATCCGGGTCGTCCACCGGGACGACCGCCTCCACTCGCCGGTCGAGGTTGCGCGGCATCAGATCGGATGAGCCGAAGAGAATGTCAGGGGAGGCTTCATTCCCAAAGCGAAAGATTCGTGAGTGCTCGAGGTAGTGGCCGACCAGGGAGCGCACTGTGATTCCATCCGACAGCCCGGGCACACCCGGCTTGAGGCAGCAGATGCCTCGCACGATGAGGTCGATGCGAACGCCAGACTGAGAAGCCCGATAAAGGGCGTCGATCACCTCCGGGTCGACGAGGTTGTTCACCTTGATCACGATTCGCCCCTTCGGCTTCAGAGCCTCCTTCTGGATCATCTTCACCAAACCCGATCGCAACGTCGTTGGCGCGACCAGGAGCTTTCGGTACTTGCTCTGGCGGCTGTAGCCGGTGAGGTAGTTGAAGAGCTCGGCAATGTCGGCAGTCACATCCGGGTCTGCCGTGAACAAGGCGACATCTTCGAATGTGCCGGCAGTCGCCGCGTTGTAGTTGCCGGTTCCGATGTGCGCGTAGCGGCGGACGCCTTCGCCCTCCTGACGCACCACCAGCATCAGCTTGGCGTGCGTCTTCAGGCCGACGAGGCCGTAGACAACATGGACGCCCGCCTCTTCCAGCGCCTTGGCCCACACGATGTTGGCCTGCTCGTCACCGCGCGCTTTCAGTTCCACGACCGCAACCACCTGCTTGCCGGCCTGGGCCGCGTTTTTAAGCGCGCGCGCCAACGGGCTCTCTGGGCCGGAGGTCCTGTACATCGAAACCTTGATCGCGAGCACGTCCTTGTCGCGGGCGGCCTGCTCGACAAACGACTCAACCGAGGTCACGAACGAGTCGTACGGGTGATGGACGAGAAGGTCTCGGTCTCGGATGACCTCGAAGAAATCGACCGAGTCGCCGCTGAGAGGTCGAAGCCTTGGCGGAGTCGCCGGCATCCACATCCTTGTAGGCAGCTGATTGCTGCCCGGCACATGGATGGAAAGCAGGCCGGTCATGTCGAGTATCCCGCTCACTGTGTACACGTCCTGCTGGCCGAGCTCCAGCTCCCGCAGCAGCAGAGCGAGAACGTCAGGTGACATGTCGGGTCCCACCTCGAGACGGACCGCGCGGCCTTTCCGACGCTTGCGCATGAGCTCTGCCTGCACTGCCGCCATCAGGTCCTCGGCCTCGTCGTCATCCACGTCGAGATCGGCGTCGCGTGTGACTCGGAAGAAGTGATTGCTGACGATCTCCATTCCGGGGAACAGCACAGGGAGGTGAAGGGCGATCACCTGCTCGAGGGGCACGAATCGTTTGCCGTCGGGCATGGCCATGAAGCGCGGCAGCAGGGCCGGCACCTTGACCCGCGCGAACCGGGGCTGCTGTCGCTCGGGGTCGCGGACCATGACTGCGAGGTTGAGCGACAGGTTGGAGACGTACGGGAAAGGGTGTGCCGGGTCGACCGCGAGGGGCGTAAGCACCGGAAAGATCCGCTCCTTGAACACTTCTGCGAGGAGGTTCCGGTTCCCCTTTGATAGATCGTCCGCGTTGACGATCGTGGCGCCGGCCTCTGCGAGCGCGGGCACGATCTCATCGTTGAAGGCAGCCGACTGGCGCTCGATCAGGTCGCGCACCCGTGCCCCAATCCCCTCGAGTTGCTCTTCCGGGGTCATTCCGTCCGGCGAGGTCAACCTCAATGGCGCCATGAGCTGCTCGTGGAGCCCGGCGACTCGCACCTGGAAGAAGTCGTCGAGGCTGTCGCTTACGATCGCCAGGAACCGGATCCTCTCCGCCAGCGGGCGCGCCAGGTCCTCGGACATCGTGAGCACCCGGCTGTCGAAGTCAAGCCGGGAGAGCTCGCGGTTCGAGAACCTGTCCCGTGGCAGCGCCTCGGTCTGCGGCGACAGGCGAAGGGTCGACCTTACAGCCATTCGCTCACTGCTTACGCTCCAGCGCTGGGTTTGAGAGCAGCCTCACGGACAGCACGAGCGAGGTCCAGCCCAACCCAAGGGCCAGCCCCGCAATCACGTCGCTCGGCCAATGCTCGCCGAGGTAGATCCTGCCAATGCAATCCAGGAGAAGCACCAAAGCCGCTGCTACCCAAGCAACTGCAAGCCACGCTCGGGGAAGGCGGCCGAAAGCGAGGCAGACGACGAGCAGAACGAGAACCCAGCTGAAGAAGACGACGTGTCCGCTCGGAAAGCTGAAGCTGCCGGTATGCCGGATCACAGTGACCAGGTCGGCTGATGGCCGCGGTCGCTGAATGATCCCCTGGATGACCGAGTAGATGGGTCCGGCAAGCGCCCCAACAGCGATCAGTGGCGCCCTCCTCCAGCTGATCACGGCCACGACGGCGATGGCGGCGATACCGGCGTAAAGCTGTCGGGTGCCTTCCAACCAGTCGAACCAATTGAACACGGTGACGAGCGGCCCCCAGGACACTGCCTGTATCGAGCGCTCGATGGAAATGTCAAACGGCATGTACTGGTGGCCGGCCGCATAGAGAGTCAGGCCGGCGAAGATTGCGAGCAGCAGCAGGCCGACCCCTAGAAGGGGCCACCTAAAAGGCCATGTCCTTTCTCTATGCATCGGGAGGGTGGCGACGATTGCGCTCAACCGGGGCTTCCGAGCAGCCGCACCCATCGCGCGCAGGCGAACGAGTGAACGCCCAGAGCAATGAAACCCAACGCGATGATGCCCAACAGCCAGCGGCCGTAAGGCTGGGCCAGCAGGAACAGGAATGCCCCGCCGAAGCCGTGAACCTGGGCCGGGTCGTGGTGGAGGCCAGCCTGTATCAAGAACCATCCAATGACCAAGAAGGTGACGCCTCGCGCGGCCATCCCGAAACGTCCGAGCCCAACCGCGATGTCCTTTTCCGACGCGGTCATCTCCGCCGCCTTGAGGTCGGCCTTGAACGTGGCTCGGTAGGCCTCCAGAAATTGCCCGAAGGCGATCCCGATGGAGAACACGCCGAGCAAAATGGTGAAGAAGCCCCCGCCGGGATTCGCCAACAGCGTGCTCACGGTTTTCTGGGTGCTGTCGTGAGAAGTCGAGCCCTGGCCCGCCAGGATGGTTGTCGCGAACAAGGCGATCGCCAGATAGGAGACGGCGCTCGTGACAAAGCCCAGCCTCGCTATGATGCCCTTCGCATCTCGACCGCGGTGCAGGGGATCATAGATCGCCCGCACGAAGCCCCAGATCGAGTAGGCCACAAGGCCGACGATGGTCACCACCAGCACTCCCTTTCCGAATGGGTTGCCGATCAACCACACGAGGCTTCCTGAAAGGTCGGTGGCCTTGCCGCCAGGTGTCGCAAGCGCTATGCGCAGCGCAAGAAAGCCCATGACTGCATAGAGGAGTCCCCGGACCACGTAGCCCAGTCGTTCGAGCAGCTCGAGGGTTGAGTTGGACGCGGCTTGTTTGACTCCGCCGGTGCGGTTTGCAATGCTTGCCATGTCAGGCTGCCGGCCCTGTCTGGGTGTAAATGTTGTCGCGCACTGTTACCTCCTACTCTGAGTTCGAACGGACGTTCGGCGATGCGGGCGACTGCCAGGTCCTTCCGGTTGACAACCGCTGGAGAGGACAATCCCACCGAACATCGGTCTACAGAACATGGGCCTGATGGGGGAACAATCGCAGTAACACCGGATTGGCCCTGGTCCTTAATCTGTGTTGCGATGCGAGAGGAGGAGCCAGCCGGCGGCGCCCTGGAGAGCTGGTTTCTCACTGCCCCTGAACGGGGCAATGAGTTCACCGAGCTTGACAGGCGTCATGCGTCTGGAACGGCCTGGACCACCGGCAACTGGGTCGAGACCCTGGTTCACGGAGCGACGTACTTCCGCCGTTTGTTGAAGGAGATCGGTGAGCTGGGCGCCGGCGACCAGATTGTTTTCACCGACTGGCGAAGCGATCCCGACCAGCGCCTTGGTGACGGCCAGGAGACGGAGGTCGGAGCGGTCCTGTCCGCCGCGGCTCGTCGTGGAGTCAGCGTCAAGGCACTGCTTTGGCGCTCGCACTCGGACCGGCTTGGATTCAGCGCCAAAGAAAACCGCCACCTGGGCGTGGTGGTGAACGCGGCTGGAGGCGAGATTCTTCTCGACCAACGCGTCCGTCTGGGGGGCTCACACCACCAGAAGCTCGTCGTCCTCCGCAAGGGTGGTGGGACTGCATCCGACATCGCCTTTGTCGGCGGGATCGACCTCTGTCACAGCCGCCGCGACGATGCCCAGCATCTCGGCGACCCACAGAGCCAGCCGATGGCGCCGCTCTACGGAAGAACCCCACCCTGGCACGACGTCCAGGTGGCGATCCAAGGCCCGGCTGTCGGCGACCTTGACTTCACATTTCGCGAGAGGTGGGCGGATCCAAGCCCGCTCAGTCGAGATCCAGTCGGGGTACTACATGACGTCCTTGGTCGGTCGGACCGCAAGGCGAGCGCGTTGCCGCCGATGGCACCAGACCCGCCGGCACGGGGGACCCATTCAGTCCAGGTGCTGCGCACGTACGGCAGCCGTCCACGCGGTTATCCGTTTGCCCCTCACGGCGAGCGCAGCATCGCGCGTGCATACCTGAAAGCGCTCCGTCGCGCGCGTCGGCTCATCTACATCGAAGATCAATACCTCTGGTCGAAAGACGTGATGAGGCCGTTCGTCGATGCCCTGATCTCCAACCCTCAGCTGCACCTGATAGCAGTGGTCCCCAGATACTTCGACCAGGCCGGCGCGATGACGCTCCCGCCGAACCAGGTTGGCAGGGAACAGGCGGTTGAGGCTCTGCTCGAGGCCGGCGGGGACCGCGTCGCGATCTTCGATGTTGAGGACGTGTTTGGAGTTCCGGTTTACGTGCACGCCAAAGTCTGCGTCATCGACGATGTCTGGACCTCGGTCGGGTCGGATAACTTCAACCGCAGGTCGTGGAGCCATGACTCCGAGATCGCATGCGCCGTGCTGGACGAGGTGCGCGATTCGAGGGAGCCGGTCGATCCGGCGGGCCTGGGTGATGGCGCGCGCACCTTCGCCCGCGACCTGCGCTTGCAGCTCTGGCGAGAGCATCTCGGCCGCGCCGAAGGTGACGATCGAGACCTGCTCGATCCAGCCCGGGCGGTGGAGACGTTTCATGCCACCGCGGACGCGCTTGAACGCTGGCACTCGGGTGGTGGTCGGGGTGAGCGCCCTCCTGGTCGCGTGAGGCCACATCCACGGATCAAGCCGTCGCGGATTACGAGGTTGTGGGCCGAGCCGTTCTATCGAATCGTCTACGACCCCGACGGACGCCCGCCGGCATTCCGTAAGGCGGGAACGTGGTAGCGTTCGACAGCTCGCGCTGATGAGCTGACCGTCAGCGGGTTCGCTTTGACACGCGGCGGCGAGCCGCGCCTCGCTCAACATGAGGAATGTAAGACCGATCGCCGATCCACTTTGCAGGGAGGATCGCCAGGCGGCCGGCCAGCTGGTTGATGGTCGAGGCATACATCGACCGCAGGGAGGCAAACTCCTTCCACGCGATGTCGGCCTCGCGGCATTTATAGCCGGCGGTGAGGAGCCGCTCCCGAGCGTCGTCGAATTCCTGGCGCTCGACGATCGGAACGCCCTCGTTCTTGAACCGGAAGTACCACGCGAGGTCTTCGACCAGGTGATTGCCGACCTTGAACATCAGGCGCGCGTGGCCTTCAGTCGCATCCTCGCTGACCACGGTGCTGAGGACGAGCGTCGCCGCATCCATCACCGCGCCGAACGAGTTCAGCCACGCCTCGTTGTCGTGGCTCGACCTGAAGTACACAAGGATGGGGTAGGCGAGGTGGCTTTCGAGCACGGCGGCGGACCATCGCCGCCAGTCGTCGAAGGTGGCGCGTAGCTCATCGGGCATGCGGTGGCTGGCGACCGTCTCGAGAATTTGCAAGCCCGCCGGCGGCGCTCCTGCCAAGGCGTCGAGCGTGACGACCAGTTCTTCTCGGCGTTGGAACGAACCGTACAAAGAGAAGAGCAGGCTGATGACGAGGGCGATCAAGGCCAAACCTGTCGCACTCTCAGCGATGATCACCAGGCGGGCGAGGGCGCCAATGGGCAGGATCTCCCCGTAGCTCAGCGGCAGCAGGGTCGAGGCGGAGAAGTACAACGACGTCCAGAAATCCTGGGGCGGCGGCTGGATTTGATCTGGGATGGCATCGATGATCAACGCAAAGCCGAGGATGCTCGACAGAGCCCAGAAGGCGAGCAGGGCCAGCAGACCAACGGGGCCGAACGTGCCCAGCCAGTTCTCGCGACGTTCGATGCGCGAGTCTCGGGTGCCCAACCATCGCCAGGTCGCCCAAAGCGGGCGCAGGAGCCAGGGCGCGATGCGAAGCTTGCCAATCGACGGCCGCGGCAGGACCACCGACTGGAAAACGTCATAAAAGGCCACGCCAAGGATGACGATGCCAAACACGGCCTCGACCATTCGGAGCATGGCGAGAAACTTTAACTACTACTGCTTGATTCGCTGTGCCACTCGGTAGGCGAGGGCCATCGCCACCTGAGCTGTGCGCAGCCGCTACGCCTTGATCGACGCTCCCGAGGTCGAGCGTGGATTGGGCAAGGGCGTCAGTGTCCGCTCCACCTCCGCGCGCAGGTGCTCGAATGGCGGTGGCAGTGAGATTCGCTCGCCCAGGTGCTCGAGAGGCTCGTCGGTCGTGAAACCAGGACCGAGGGTCGCTATCTCGAACAGGACGCCACTCGGCTCTCGAAAGTAAATCGACTTGAAGTAGTACCGGTCGATGATCGGTGTCGGTCGCGCGCCGGACGCCATCACCTTTTCCCGCCACGCGGCATGGTCATCGAGGGTCGACGACCATGCGACATGGTGAACAGTTCCCGCGCCACTCGTGCCTCGTTCGGCCGGCGCCGGGTCATATCCATAAAAGGAGCCGCGCTTCTCGCCGCGACACTCGAACTCGCCTGGGCCAGTGCTCCGGAACCCGAGTGTGTCCTCCAGGAGAGATTGGCTTGGCTCCGGTGCGCTCGAGTAGGCGCGAACGCCGGCGAATCCCTGCAGAGCGTTCTCGGCCGGAATCTCCGGATGCTCCGCGATCAGGGGCGCATCGGTGACGTCGTCGACGATCAGCTCGAGGCCCAGCCCTTCGGGGTCTGCAAAGCGAAGGCGGCCCTCGGCGCGCTCGATGTCGATTCCCTGGCGGGCGATGCGCTCCTGCCAGAAGTCGAGCGCTGTTTCGCTACCGACCCGAAAGGCGATGCGGTGGATCATTCCGGCCCCCGCCCTTCCTCGCGGCACTCCGGGGTACTCGAAGAACGTCATGTCCGCCCCGGCGCTGGCGTTCTCGTCCGCATAGAACAGGTGGTAGACGGTGGGGTCGTCCTGGTTGACGGTCTTCTTGACCAGGCGGAGGCCCAGCACGCCGGCGTAGAAGGCCACGTTGCCCGGTGCGTCCGCTGTAATTGACGAGATGTGGTGGATGCCGTCGAGCTTCTTCATTTCACTTGATGAAAACATGGGCACCCGCCGCGTTTGTTCCCTACCCGAACGGCTCAGCTGCGCTTGAT
>PLYD01000207.1 GCA_003151665.1 Candidatus Dormiibacterota bacterium | reverse complement strand
ACCCTCCCAGCAGACCGAACACCAGTAGGAACCCCAGCGCCCCGGCTGCCGAGGTAGCGATAGAGCGCAGGAGGTGGGAGCGGACCAGCGGGCCAGCGGGGCTCATTCCCACATCGGGCAGGTATCGCAGGACGATCACCCACACGATGGCGAACAACAGGGCACCTGCGAGCATGAGGAAGCCGNNGTGATGCGCACGGCGTTGGTGAACGGGTTCGCGTTCTCATCCCACGCCCGTCTCAGTAGCTCTTCGGCGCTGACGACACCGCCTTCGGCAGTGACGAGAACTTCGAGCACTGCGAACTGCTTGCGGGTGAGCGCGACGTAGCGGCCGTCGCGGTAGACCTCGCGGCGGAACGGATCCAGACGCAGACCTGCGATCTCTCGCACCGGTGGCCTGTTGTGGGCGCGCCTGCGGTCGAGGGCTCTGAGGCGGAGCACGAGTTCTCGGAGTTCGAAGGGCTTGGTGAGGTAGTCGTCGGCGCCGAGTTCGAACCCGGTGGCCTTGTCGTCGAGCCGGTCGGCAGCGGTGAGCATGAGGATCGGCATGCCGCTGCCGGAGGCGACGATGCGTTTGGCGATCTCGTCGCCGGAGGCGCCTGGGACGTCCCGGTCGAGGACGGCGATGTCATAGGCGTTGATGCTGAGCAGCTGCAGAGCAGTGTCGCCATCACCGGCGATGTCGGCGGCGATCGCTTCCAAGCGTAGCCCATCGCGGATAGCGTCTCCCATATAGGGCTCGTCCTCGACGATCAAGACACGGATGCTCCGATGCTACGTGCTGGCGCATATCGCTGGCATATCGAAAACCCCATACGCCCTGGCAACAGCACGCTGCCTTTACTGGAGGCATGACCTGCAGCGAACCAGCACAAACCCTGCGCACGATCCAAGGCGATGCAGCAGTGACACTGGGCACAGAGCTGGTGTCAACGCAATCACCACACGCCGGGAGGAAACATGAGTAGAACGCCACGGCCGGTGGCCGCCCTTGCCACGATCGCGATGGTCGCCCTGATCAGCGCGTGCGGTTCGAACGCACCGGCCGCGACCAGCGGCGCCAGCAATACCGCCGCCAATGTGCAGCAGGCGGTGAAGTTCGCCCAGTGCATGCGCGCCAACGGCGTGCCCGACTTCCCGGACCCGGACGCGTCCGGCGCGCTCACCATCGAGGTAGTGAACGGCACGTCGCTGGACCCGAACTCCGCGACGTTCCAGCAGGCCATCAGCGCGTGCAAGGACCTGGAGCCACCGGGGTTCATGGGCAACACGAGGAGCGCCCAGCAGCAGGAGGCGGCCCTCAAGTTTGCCCAGTGCATGCGCGACAACGGCGTGCCGGACTTCCCGGATCCCACCGCAAATGGCCCCCTCATCGACACGACTCGAATCCCATCCATGGCAGGGAAGAATCCTCGGAGCGATCCGGGGTTCAGCGCCTCGCTGCAGAAGTGCCGCGGCTTCGCGGCGGCGGCGGGTGTGAGTGGCCCGTGATGCGGAAGTCGTGGGTGTTGGCCGGAGCGGCCGTCCTGGTTGCCGTCATCGCGACCGCCGGCGTGGTCGTCAGGTACGGTGCGAAGCAGGCGACCCCGGCCACGCAGGAGCCGCGGGCGAACACCGCGAACGTGGAAATGGTGAAGCTCTCGGCCGTGGTCTCCGTGGATGGGACCCTGACCTACTTGGCCCAATCGGACGGCTCGCCGTACTCCGTGATCAACCATGCCCAAGGCACATACACCAAGCTGCCCGCTCTCGGACAGGTGATCTCTCAGGGTCAGGTGCTCTACCGGGTGAACGATAGCCCGGTGGTGTTGTTGTATGGCTTGACACCGGCCTATCGGACCCTTTCGACCGGTGCGAGCGGCGCCGACGTGGCTGAACTCAAAGCGGACCTGGTCGCGCTCGGCTATGCCACCTCGGCTCAGCTCGGCCCAACCTACGCCTCCTTCTGGTCTGCCACCACCACGGCCGTGGAGAAGCTTCAGGCCGCTCTAGGGATGACCCAGACCGGCACGCTGACTCTCGGCCAAGCGGTGTTCGAACCCACCGCAGTGCGGGTGACGACGATGTCAGCCGAGCTAGGGGGCAACACCCAGACCGGCGAGACGGTGATGCAGGCCACCTCGACCACTCGGATCGTGCAGGTGGCGTTGGTCGCCTCGCAACAGACCGAGGTGGCGGTCGGGGACACGGTGACCATCACCCTGCCCAACAACAAGACCACCCCAGGTGTCGTCTCCTCGGTCGGGGCGATCGCCACCTGCCCATCGAGTTCCGGGTCCGGCAGGTCGAACTCCAGCTCCGCGGCGCCGGGAACGGACACCTGCTCTTCGGGGAGCACAACACCGACCATCACCGTGGACGTCACCCCCTCCGACCCGGCCGCCACGGGCACGTGGGATCAGGCCCCGGTGCGGGTCGGTATCACCACCGCCACCGTGCCCAGCGCCCTGGCGGTGCCAGTGACCGCGCTGCTGGCCCAGTCCGGGGGTGGCTACGCCGTCGAGGTCGTCAACGCTGGGGGGATCAACCATCTCGTGCCGGTCTCGCTCGGACTGTTCGACGACGCTGACGGGCTGGTGCAGGTCAGCGGCTCGGGGCTGGCCGCCGGCCAGCAAGTGGTGGTCCCGACGACATGACCTACACGCTGCCACCCCCACCCGACAACAACGGGGGCGGTGCAGGGGTGCCGGTGCTCGATGTGCACGACGTGACCAAGCACTATCCCGGCGAGCCGCCCGTCCAGGCCCTGCGCGGGGTGAATCTCACCATCGGCCAGGGGGAGCTGGTCGGGATCGTCGGCCCGTCGGGGTCGGGCAAGACCACCTTGCTGCAACTGATGGGGACCCTCGACCGGCCCACCAGCGGCCGGGTGCGGATCACCGGGTTAGACGTCGCAACAATGGCCGACGACGACGTGGCCTACCTACGGGCCACCCGGATCGGGTTCATCTTCCAACAGTTCTTCCTGGCCGAGCACGCCACCGTCTTGGACAACGTCGCCGACGGGCTCCTCTACGCCGGCATCCCCCTCAAGCAGCGCCGCCGGCGCGCGCTCGACGCCCTGGACCTGGTCGGCCTCGCCCAGCGCCCCCATGCCCGTCCCACCCAGCTCTCGGGTGGGCAACGCCAACGGGTCGCCATCGCCCGGGCCCTGGTCGGCCAGCCCGCCATCGTGCTCGCTGACGAGCCGACCGGGAACCTCGACCAGGCGAACGGGCAATCCATCCTGGCCCTGATCGACCAGCTCCACCGGGCCGGCTCGACCATCGTGGTCATCACCCACGACCACGTCATCGCCGAGCGGATGTCCCGCAAAGTCGAGATCCTCGACGGCCTCATCCTGTCCGACACCGGCCCCGCCGCGGGAGCCGACGGGCGGCTCCACCCATTCGCCCCCTTTGCCGAACCTCCTATCTCAGGACCCCAGGCTGAGCTGCCCGCCGGCGAGGACCCGTCATGACCGCCGCAACCCTGAGCCGGAGACGGTTGCAGCTGTCCGACCTGGCCCGGCTCTCGAGCGTGGGACTGCGCACCCGGAAGTTGCGGGCCGGGCTGTCCGCTCTCGGTATCGCTATCGGTGTGGCCGCTATCGTCGCCGTGCTCGGCCTGTCCGCCTCGTCCGAGGCAGGCCTGCTCAACGAGATCAACCAGCTCGGCACCAACCTGCTCACCGTCAGCAACGGGCAGAGCTTCACCGGTGGCACCGCGGAGCTGCCTACCACGGCGCCGGCCATGATTGGGCGTATCAGCGGTGTGCAGGAGGTGCAGACCACCGGAGCGGTCAGCGGCGCCCCCGCCTACCGCAACCCCTACATCCCCTTCGGTAACACCAACGCCCTGACCGTTCAAGCCGCATCTCTCGACCTCCTCCCGGTGGTCGCCACCAGCGTCGCCCAGGGCCACTACCTCAACGCGGCCACCGCCCAAGAACCAGTCGCCGTGCTCGGCGCGGCTGCCGCGCAGCGGCTCGGGATCGACCGAATCTACCCCGGCGAGCGGATCTGGGTCGGCGGTCAATGGTTCTACGTCGCAGGCATCCTGAGACCGGCAGTGCTGGTCTCCGCCATCGACTCCTCCGTCCTGGTCGGCTACCCCGCCGCAGAGAAGTATCTGGGCTTCGACGGCCATCCCTCCACCATCTACCTGCGGGCCCAGAACGACCGGGTCAACGCCGTCGATGACCTCCTGGCCGCCACCGCCAACCCTGAGAACCCGAGCGGGGTCAACGTCAGCCAACCCTCCTCCGCCCTCGTTGCTCAAGCCGAGGCCAAGGGTGCCCTCAACAGCCTGTTCCTCGGACTCGGCGCGGTCGCCCTCTTGGTCGGTGCGGTCGGCGTCGCCAACATCATGATCATCTCAGTCCTCGAACGCCGCTCCGAGATCGGACTGCGCCGCGCCCTAGGCGCTACCAAAGGCCACATCCGTACCCAGTTCCTCTCCGAAGCCGTCCTCCTCGGACTGCTTGGCGGCGCGGTCGGGGTTGCCATCGGCGTCGTGTCGACGGCCGTCTACGCCTACACCAAAGGCTGGGCCATCGTCATCCCCACCGAAGCCTGGGCCGGCGGCTTCGCCGCCTCGCTTGTGATCGGCGCCGTCGCCGGGCTCATGCCCGCACTGCGCGCCGCGCGCATGTCACCCACTCAAGCCCTGTGGAACATGTGACACGGCTGGATCGGGACGATGGTGTTCGCGTGCCAGCGTCCGGGGGCACCAGCCCGGCGCAGCTAGATTCCAGGATCAGCTGCGTCTATACCTAATCCCCACCCCGGTGGCCGGAACACCATCCGCCAACAAGTCACGGCCCTGATCGATCCGATCCCGACCCCGCGCTGAGCCAGGTCAGCGCAGCCTGCCCCGTATTCATCGCGTCGAGGGCCCGTGCGCTCTCCTCCTCCCCACCTCGACCTAGACACCGATCTGGCTAGGCGCGGGGGCGGACTCGGACCCACGTGGAGGTGGAAGGCGATGTCTTGGCGTGCCCGTGCACCTAGCGCGGGGCAAGGTGCTCACGTGTTCTAGAAAACCGCGAGAGGGTCCTCAGACACCTTGGGCTGGTTTCGGCCGATACTCTTTTGGACCTGGGGACTCGCGCCGGCAGACTTGGCTTGTCATTGGCTGTCAGCCGCCGACGCCAGTGGACCGTGGTGGACGTTCGCGAACCTGAATGGACGTCTATGGACGTCCCTCCCACGGTTTTGAAGACCGCGGGGCTGACGTCCGCGTGCGTCCACCAACGTCCGCCCATGTTCGAACGCCGACCTCTAAAGTCCACGTACGTTCGCCATCGTCCGCAGACGTCCGTGGGCTTGGCTGTCTTCTTGGCTGTCAGCGGATCGCCAACCTCACGTGCAGGCGGTCCGGTCACGACGGTTGGCGGGTGGTGTCATTTTCGAACCCCACGGTCTTGAAACCTCGCCACCACTTGACTCTCAACCGGTCGAGAGTTGCAAGCTCTTGGTATGGGCCAATCGAACCCAACAAATCTCGAGTCGATTGGCAGGTTCTCCCGCCGCGCCGGCGGCTCGGCCACCCATGTCCACGGACCTGGGCTGTATGGCGTCGAGCACTTGCTCAATCGAGCAGCTTAGCTGGCCTTTACGGCTCCGGCGGGATGGCGTCTGGAGACGTACGACCCGACCGGCGAGCGGAATCCTACCGCGAACCTGTTCCAGCCATTGATGGCAACTATGGCAGTCGTCAGCGCTACCAGTTCGCGCGGAGTGAACTGAGCAGCGACCTCCTCGTAGACGGGATCGGCGGCACCCGTATCCGGAAGGAGAGTGAGGCTTTCGCACCAGGCCAGCGCGGCACGCTCCCGTGGTTCGTACAAAGGAGCTTCTCGCCAGGCAGCTAGCACGTTGAGGCGCTGAGGATTTTCGCCAATCGCGATCGCATCTTTTGTGTGCATGTCAAGGCAGTAGGCGCATCCGTTGATCTGCGACGCCCGCACCTTGACCAGTTCCAGCAGCTTGGGCTCCAGCCCGCTGCTGTCCACAACCTGCTGGAGGCCTCGCATCGCTTGGATCGCTTCCGGCATCACCTTTCCGTAATCGACTCTCATCTCGGATCTCCTTTACCGACGTTGGCTCCAATGAGCATTCTCTCCGCGGATGCCAGATGTCCTCTTACAAACAATGCCGCCCACCTGTGCCGACAAATCCTGGAGGCGGCAAGCGAGCGAGAGCCTGCCTCGGTGATGTTCGATCATCCCCTGGGAGCTGCCAATCCACTACGGGACCAGCGCCGCAGGGCGTGGATCCCTCCAAGAGCCCATGCGACGAGCACGGCGTCGCTGCCTCGCGCTTGGCTAGAGCGCTTCCTCCAGGACGATCTTCAGCACCGCCGGTGCGCCAGCCACACGCGTCTTGAAAAGGGCCGGGGCTTACGAGACTTACCGAGACGACATCGAGTACGCCAAGTAGAACCTGAAAGGAAGGCCGAACTCCGTCATGCCTCTTCGTCATTCGTATGCGTCCTCAAAGTGGTGGGGACTGCGGCCTCCGGGCTGCAATCGCGCGTCCACAGGGCATGTGGTACAGCAGTAGCGCCAGGCGATCAGATCTGGATTCCTGGCTAGAGCGCTTCCTCCAGGACGTCTTTCAGCACCGCGGCCTGGTTGTGCTCCTGATCTCGGGCGCCGTACAGCAGAACCAAGCGACCTGCGCGAGCGAGAAGCGCCAGTGCCTTCAGCTCAGGAGTTCTTGCCACCAGCTCCTCACGGTAGCGGCGCTGGAATTGTGGCCACTTACGAGGGTCATGAGCGAACCAGCGGCGCAGCTCTGCGGACGGTGCGACCTCCTTGGCCCAACGGTAAAGCGCCAGCGAATCCTTGCGTACGCCACGCGGCCAGACCCGGTCGACCAAGACGCGGATCTCACGTTGGTCGGGGGGCCCGGGTTCATAGACTCGCCGAATTTGCACGCGTGGCGGGTCCGGCATCCGGCCCTCGTCGTCCAGCAAATGGGCAAAGCAAGGGGAATCTCCCATCCGACTAGGATGCCACGCGGCCGTGCCGCGATAGGAACGGGCTGGGCCGCAAGCGGCTGCGGGCGACCCGCTCACCCAGGGGTTCACCGGGACCTGACGTCACCTCCAGACGATCCACCCACTTCACGCTGGTGAAGCACTTGTCACCAGGCACCAGCAAACGCCAAGGCGCGCCGTGCTCCGGGCTCAATGGCTTGCCATCGAGTGCGTCGCAAAGTAGGGCGCCGTCAAGTGAGTCCAGAGCCAGAGTCACCTCATAGGCGCAGGCGCCGGCGCCGACGCGCAGGTAGCGAGCCTCTGGAAGCGGCTGAGCAAGGGCGATCAGGGTCCGCAGGGCGACGCCTCGCCAGCGCAGACCCGGGACGGTCCATCCCTCCTCGCAGCGGAAGTCGGCCCAGATCTCTACATGGGGCAGCGCAGCAAAGTCCGTCTTTTTAAGGACCTGCTGGCCCGAGATCAAGCCCTGGAGGCGAAGAACGGTGGGCATCCTGGTCTTCGCGGGAACAGGATGCACGGGCAAGCCGATGCGACGGTCTTTCATGGACCATTCCGCGGGAGCCGTTCGCTCGGCGACGAGTTCCACAGAGCGCAACGGACTCGGAAGCTCGGTGCCACCTGGTCCGCCGCGCATAGGCTTCCGACGGCCGAGGTCCGATCAACAACCAAATTCGGGCTGGGCTCAGCAGCCTGGTCGATCAGGCGATTCGAGCGATGCGCACGCGCCATGCCTCAGGCCCCCTTTCGACGTAGTCCCAGCTGAAGTGTCCGGGCCGAGTGGCCTCGAGCTGGTAGTGAAGCGGCTTGGGATCGTGGTCGTTGACCAGCGTGATCGCGGCTCCGCCCGCAAGTTCATCGAGCGTGCGGAAGATCAGCTCGTGCCGCCGAGGCGCCGGCAAGGCTCGGACGTCCAGCACATCCCCTGCTGACGGCGTCTCCTCCGCGAAGTCGACCTCGCCGACTCTGTAGCTCACTTGGGGTCCCAGGTGCTTGCCGATGAAGCAGCGCTCGCGCGCGGTCATAGCTGCGCTCTCGTATTCCTTCTCGCGACCCGACTCGATGCCAACAAATGTCGGGTTGACAACGATCGATGAGACGGCGGCCGCCGGTCCCGGATACGAGGAGACCAAGCCCTGGACCACGACCTCGAAGGCCTGGACCGACAGTCGCTGGGACTCGAGGATCGCCGCCAGCGTCGCCGTGTAGCAGGAGCCGACCGCGCTGAGCAGAAGCTCCTCGGGGCTGGTTCCCACACCCACGCCACCCATCGATGCGGGTACGGAGAACTGCAGGCTCTGGCCGCCGGTTTCGACGACACCGGGACCAAGCCTCGTTCCCGACCACGTCAGCTTGCTGGTGAAGGAGAGCTCGGCCATCTCTACCTGCTCACCTTCTGGAAGTAGTCGGCATTGATCTGGATGAAGTTCCTCCACTCGGCCGGGACCTCGTCCTCTGGGAAGATCGCGTCCACCGGGCAGGGATCGACGCACGCGCCGCAGTCGATGCACTCATCGGGATCGATGTAGTACATGTCAGCCGCCTCATCCGTCTTGATGCAGTCGACCGGGCAGACCTCGACGCAGGATGCGTCCTTCACGCTGACGCAGGGTTGGGCGATCACGTAGGCCATGGCTAGGACTCCTTGTGGTGATTCTGGTGGCCGCCATCCCCTCCCGAGAGGCGGTCGTAAAGCTGGTGCCGCTCGGACGGCGACAGGCGTTTCAGGAGTGGGACGTAAACCTCGTTCTCCTTGGTGAAATGGACCTGGAGCACAGCCTGCAGTCCATAGAGGAGGCGGCGGATGCGCTCTTTGTTCGCGCTTGACAGAAGGCCTTCGCCAAGGCCGCTCAGCTCCTCCACCATCTGGCCGACGAAGCGATGGTCGATGGACATCGTCCGGGTTGCGCCACCCACCGCCCGCAGCACCTTCTCGGCGGCGGGGTACACGGACACCTCCTCTTCCCGGGCGTGCGGGAGCAGGTCATCCCGCAGGAACGCGAGCACCTCGCGCAGGCGCGTGCGCAACTCACCCTCGCCGAGGGTCGTGGCTTCGGAAGCCAGACCGCCCAGGTGGTCCAGGTACGGGAAGAGTCCCGCGTGCTCTTCCAGGATCAAGGCGCCCACATCGGGCACCTCCTCGTGCACCGACCAAGCCGCCTCGGAGCTGGTGTGGTGACCCGCCCCGGGCGGCGGGCTGACCACGTTGACGGCCACCAGCCGGCCGCCGGTCGCGCGCAGGCCGCGCGTCTGGCCGGCCGGGACGATGACCACATCGCCCGCCCGCACTGAGTGCATCTGCTGACCGGCCATCACCTGGCCGATCCCTTCCACGATCGTCATCACCATGTCGAGTGGCGGCGCGTGGAGAGGGATCTCCTGGCCGTCTTCCAGTGCGGCGATCACGACCCGAAAGCGGTCGGTCTCGGTGAGAATCTTGCGGCCGAATCCGTTCGGCGAGAACTCGGCCAGCTCGGCCGCCCGGCCGACCAGTGGTTCTGACTGCTTGATCGCCATCTCAGATCCCCTTGCGGCGGAAGACGACCCGAAAATCGCCACCGGCCAGCGCCTCGGTCTCGTAGCTGAAGCCCTGGGCGCCCAGGACCTGGTACAGAGGTACAGGGTCGAGCGGCGCGAGAAGCTCGAACTCCTCTTCCGGCTTCAGGCCGCCGACCGCGCCCATGATCGCGTCGAACGGCTCCTTCCCAGCGGCCATCATCGGCCGCACATCAAGTGTCGCCATCTCACACCTCCATCACACCCACCCGAGCGCGCGCGTGGCACGCTCGGACATCATTTCCGGCACCCATCGCGGCTCCCAGACCACCTCAACGGAGGCATGGGAGACGCCCGGGACAGTCAGCAGAGCCCTCTCCACCGCAGCCGGCATGCTGTCGCTCATCGGACAGCCGGGAGTGGTGAGGGTCATCTCGACCTGGACCTCGCCGTCCTTCACGTCCAGTCGATAGATCAGGCCGAGATCGACGAGGTTGACGCCGAGCTCGGGGTCGTAGACGCACTCGAGCTGCTGCCAGGCTTCTGCGGCCAGCAGATCGTCGGGCAGCTGGAGGCGAGGCTCGCTCATGCCGTCATCTCCTGCGAAACCAGGTGACTGCGCCGCAAAAACGCGAGCGGAAGGACCAGCCGGGCAGCATTGAGGGCGAACAACAGGGCGCCAGCGGCGTAGAGCGCGCCTGCCGCCCGAACTACCGTGGTGTCGCCGAGGAGCAGGCCGGCCAGCACGCCGGCGAAGCCGACGACGAGTAGCCCGAACGAGGACCATGCCAGGCGCTGGTCGACGAGCTCACTCAGCAGCGGCACCGGCTGCCGGCCGGCCAGCTCGCCGAAGCGGTGCAGCCAGCTCAAGAAGGGCAGGATCTTGTAGGACTTGCCGACGATGGCG
Source organism: Candidatus Dormiibacterota bacterium (assembly GCA_003151665.1). Next base: position 344 of record PLYD01000207.1, on the reverse strand, counting down.
AAGCCGAACCAGCCGGCCAGCGCGGCGTAGCCGTACGCGACCACCCAGTTGCGGCCAGGGACGTGGCCCGACACGAGCAGCAACCCGAGCGCGGCCGCGGCCAGCAGCGACCCGAGTGACACGAACGTATGCCACTGCTCGACTGTCAGCTTTCGGCGCCGCCGGGTCCTGAGCAGCAGTGCGATGTCGACCACGTGCAGCAGAGCGGCAATCGCGAGCAGACCGGCGAAGGCTGTCACGAGCCAAGCCCCCGGCTCGAACAGCAAGCTCAGGGTGAGGCCAAGCAATGCCACGTTCCACAGGCCGAGGTTCGCGAACATGAGCGCACGGCCATGGCCATGCGC
>PLYD01000005.1 GCA_003151665.1 Candidatus Dormiibacterota bacterium | reverse complement strand
GCCATCACCGTCAGCTCGTACACGCCATCCACCGGGTGCCTGTCCTCGCACACCCGCTCCGCCAGCTCCGCGATGAGGGCCGCGTGCGACATCACCTCGACGTCGCCCGGGATCCTCAGTCCCGGCAGCCGCTGCACCTGCGCCACCACGTCAAGATCTCCCCTCCCCTTCGCCAGCAGCAGGTCGACGTGCCCGTAAAGCTCGAGCGATGGCCCGAGCTTGCTCTCCTGGCGGCGCACTCCCTTCGCGATCGCCCCGATCTTGCCGTGCTCGCGCGTCAGGAACGTGAAGATGCGATCGGCCTCGCCGTAGTCGAGCTTTCTCAGCACGACAGCCCGCTCGCGGTATGTGGGCAGGCTAGCCCTCCGCGGCTTGCGACTCGGCGCCGTCCCGATCCGTGTGCGCGGGTTTCTTCAGGCCGGCGGTGACCAGCGTCTCTTCCGGCCACGGCACGTCGGCCGTGAGCTTCACCCACTCGATCCGCCGTCCCTTCACCTTCTCGACTGTCCACGTGGCGCGGCCGCCCTTGAACGAGTCGCCTGCGCTCGCGATGTGGCCCAGCTGAGCGTGAACGTAACCGCCCACCGAGTCGTAGTCGCCCGACTCCTCGATCGCGAGGCCGAGCCTTGAATTCAGCTCCTCCAACGGGAAGCGCGCATCGACCCTCGCCTCGTGGTCGTCGAGGACCACGAGCTGCTCCTCTTCCGCGGAGTCGTACTCGTCTCGAATCTCGCCCACTATCTCTTCGAGCAGGTCCTCCAGCGACACCAGGCCCGCGGTGCCTCCGTACTCGTCGAGCACGATCATCATGTGCACCTTCTCGGTGCGCATCTCATGCAGCAGCTCGTCGACCTTCTTCTGCTCGGGCGTGAATTTGATGGGACGCAGGATCTTCTCGATGTCGAACTCTTGCGTTGTGCTGAGGGTGTAGTAGAGCAGCAGGTCCTTCGTGTGGATGAGGCCGGCCACGTGGTCGATGTCGCCGTCGAATACGGGCAAGCGCGTATGCCTGTGCTCCTTGAACACCCTGACTATGTCTTTCAAACCCGCGTGCTTCTCGACCGCGACGATGTCGGTGCGCGGCACCATGATTTCGCGAACGGTCTTGTCGCCGATCTCGATGATGCCGTGGATCATCTGGTGCTCCTGCTCCTCGATGACGCCCTGCTCCTCCGAGACGTGGAGCAGCGTCAGCAGCTCTTGCTCGGTGAGATACGGGGCGCGGGCGGCATAGCCGCCGGTAAGCGCTCGCGAGACGATGGTGACGGCCCACAGCACTGGACCGAGCCCTGTCGCCAGGCGGTCGACCGGCCCCGCCGCGGCGAGGGCGACACGTTCCGCGTAGCGGATGGCGAGCGTCTTGGGTGTGACCTCAGCGGCGATGAGGAGGATCACCGACAGTACGAAGGAGACGAGCAGCGCGAGCCAGAGGTGGTATTCGCTCGGGACGCCCCACGAGGCGAATAGCGAATCTGTGAGGAGCGTCGTCGAAGTCGAGGCGACGATCAGCGCCAGCGTGTTGGTGAAGAGAACAGTCGAGAGGTACCGGTTCGGATCCGCCCTCAGGTGCTGCAGGATGCCTGCCGCCTTGCTGCCCTGCTCGGCCAGAAACCTGACCCTGAGCCGGCCGACCGATGTGAGCGCTGTCTCTGTTCCGCTCGCGGCCGCGGCCACGAAGAAACAAATGATGAGCACGATTAGTTCGAACCACTCAGTTGCGTTCACAGTCGGCGGTTTATCGGAAGAGCTCGCTGACGCTCCGGTTCTCGTGCACCCGGATGATCGCCTCCGCGAGCAGAGGTGCAACCGACAGCACGGTGAGTGGTGGCCCGAGCTTTTCGGGGGGAATGGGGACCGAGTCAGTCACGATGACCTCATCCACGTCTGCCTTCTTGAGTCGCTCAATAGCGTTTCCCGTAAGGACCGGATGCGTGGCCGCGATCAGGACCTTGCGTGCTCCTTGATGGCGAAGTGATTCAGCGAGCTTGGAGATGGTCCCGCCGGTCGTGATGATGTCCTCGACCACCACGCAGTCCCGTCCCTTCACGTCGCCCGAGACCGCGATCATGTCGACCTCGTCGTCCCCGGTGCGTCGCTTGTAACCGAAGGCGATGGGCGCCTTGAGCTGGTTGGCGACGAGCTCCGCTCTTCGGCCGCCGCCCGCGTCTGGGGCGACGACTGTGAGATTCCGAAGCCCGAGCGTGAGCAGGTACTCAGAGAAGATGCGGTGTGGTGAGAGGTGGTCGGTGGGAACGTCGAAAAAGCCTTCGATGGCTTCTGCATGCAGGTCGAGGAGGAGGAGGCGATCGGCGCCTGCGAGGGTGATGAAGTTCGCGACCAGCTTGGCCGAGATGGGCTCTCTTGGCTGCGTCTTGCGCTCTTTGCGTGCGTAGCCGTAATAGGGAACAACGGCGGTCACTCTGCCGGCGGAGGCTCTTCGCAGCGCGTCCAGGATGATGAAGAGCTCCATCAGGTGCTCGTTCACAGGCGGGCAGGTGGGCTGGATCACGAACACGTCGTGCCCGCGCATCGAGTCCTCGATCTTGACGTTGATCTCCCCGTCGGGGAAGCGCCTGAGTCTCGCGTCGGTGATGGGGACCTGAAGCTGATCTGAGATCCGCTGGGCCAGGGCTGGGTTGGCGCTGCCGCCAATCAGCTTGAGGGCGCCCCAGGGGGAGGCTTCCTCCCCTGTGAATTCGACGGCGGTGGTCAGTCTCCCAATCATTTGGCCATCACTTTGCGTCGTCCACGGTTTTCTTGCGTATCACCCTAGCGGGAACTCCGACTGCTGTGGCGCCGTCGGGGACGTCCTTGGTCACCACCGAGCCGGCCCCGGTGCGGGCCCCCTTGCCCAATTTGACGGGGGCGACGAGCATCGTGTCGACCCCGACGAAGGCGCCGTCGCCGATCACGGTGCGGTTCTTTTTGGTGCCGTCGAAGTTGGCGGTGATCGTGCCGGCCCCGATGTTGGCATCCTCGCCGAGATCGGTGTCGCCCAGGTAGGAGACGTGCGGCACGGCGCTGCCGCGCCCGACTTTGCTGCGGACCAGCTCGGCGAAGCTCCCTATATGGACGTCCTCGGCGATCTGGGTGCCGGGGCGCAGCTTCGCGAAGGGGCCGCAGTCAGAGCGATCGCCGATCTTCGCGTCCTCGATATAGACATGAGGGCCGATGCGGCATTCCTGGCCGATCTCGGTGCTGCCCTTGATGATGCTGAAGGGCTCGATGGTCGTGTCCTGGCCGATGGTGACGGTGGCGTCGATGAATGTGGTCTCAGGGTCGGTGATGGTGACGCCACCTTCTCGCATGTGCCGGTTGAGGATTCTTTGGCGCATGAGGGCCGTCGCGGTAGCCAGCCTTACACGGTCCTTGACGCCGATGGCTTCGTCGGGGTCGTCGACCCTGACGATGGCGACGGGACTCAGGTGAAGGAAGACATCGGTGAGGTAGAACTCGCCCGCCTTGTTGTCGTTCTTCACATGACTCAGCGCCTCAACCAGCTTGGCGCCGTCGAAGCAGTAGATTCCGACGTTGACCTCATGGTTGGTCTTTCGTAGCTGGTCGGTTGCGTCCTTTCGTTCGACGATGCGCTCGAACTCGCCACCTTTGCCGTGCACGATGCGGGCGTCATCTCTTCGCGGGTCCTCGACGCTGGCGAGGGTCGCGGGTGCTTTTGACTCTTGGTGCGCCTGTACCAATCGTTTGAAGGTCTCAGCGGTGATGAGCGGGGCGTCGCCGTTCGCGACGAGCACGTCTTTTCCTTTGAGGTCCTTGGGGTCGAGCTGCTGCAGGGCGTGGGCGGTGCCGTGGGCCTCCCTCTGATAAACCACCTGGGCGCGGCCCTCGAGGTGGGCGGCGAGGTCGACCTGGTGGGGACTGATGATCACCTTGACGTCTTTGGCGCCGGCCTCGGTCACCGCATCGAGCACCCAGTCGACCATGGGCCGGCCGAGGATCGGATGCAGCACCTTGGGAGTGCGCGAGCGCATTCGGGTGCCGTGACCGGCGGCGAGGATGACGGCCGTTAGCGGTTGGCTCAAAGACTCTCCGGCGCTTGACCACCTCCCGCGCGTTCTGCGCGGGGACCCCAGCGGAAGGGGAAGAGGATTTTCCTGATCAGGGTGAGCGAATTATACGGGGGGTAGTTTCGGGGGGATAATCGAACCGTGGCTGAGATGCCGGCGGTGAATCTGGAGGGAGCAGTGCCTTCGCATCTGCCGGTGCTGCCGCTCAAGTCCACTGTCGTGTTTCCGCGCATCTTCATTCCGCTGTCGGTCGGTCGGAAGCGGTCACTGCAGCTTCTCGACGACCTGACCGGGGCGGAGCGCCACATCGCAGTTGCTACGCAGCTCGATGAGCACCTCGAGGATGTGGGCTTCGACGACATCCACCACATCGGCGCGATGGTGCGCGTGCAGCACATGCTCAAACTTCCCGACGGCACCGTTCAGCTGGCCGTGCTTGGGCTGCGGCGGATCAAGCTGACTTCGGCGATCTCGGAGGAGCCGTACCTCACCTGTGCGGTCGAGATGCTGCCGGAGGCCCACGCCACGTTCCCTGCCATCGAGCGCGAGGCTTTGATGCGCCGTGCGATCTCGATGTTCCAGCAGCTGGTCGCGCTCGCGCCGCATCTGCCTGCAGAGCTGTCTGGGGGCGCAGCCGCTATCGACGATCCCCTGCACCTCGCGTACTACATCGCCAATCACACCCGCCTCACCACGGAGCAGAGGCAGGAGATCCTGGAGCTCAATTCGGCCAAGGTCAAGCTCGAGCGCCTGCTCGCCCACATGTCGCACGAGCTGGAGGTGCTGGAACTCGGCCGCAAGATCCAGTCGCAGGCCGAGGAGTCGATGGGCAAGGCGCAGCGCGAGTACTTCCTGCGCGAGCAGCTGAAGGCGATCCAGCGCGAGCTGGGCGAGCTGGATTCGGAGCTGGGCGAGATGGGTGAGCTGCGGGAGCGCATCGTGAAGGCGGGTCTGCCGCCTGAGGCGCAGCGCGAAGCGGATCGGGAGATCGCGCGGCTGGAACGGATTCCATCCGCCTCGCCCGAATCTTCGGTGATTCGAACCTACCTCGAGCTCATCGTGTCGCTGCCCTGGAACACGTCGACCGGCGGCGAGGTCGACGTCACGAAGGCACGCGAGATCCTCGACGCGGACCACTACGACCTCGACAAGGTGAAGCAGCGGATCGTCGAGCATCTGGCGGTGCGCCGCCTGAAGCAGCTGCGCAAATCGACCGAGCGTGGGCGCGAGCCGATCCTTTGCTTCGTCGGGCCGCCGGGTGTCGGCAAGACCTCATTGGGTCAGTCGATTGCGCGCGCGATGGGCCGCAAGTTCGCGCGTGCCTCTCTCGGCGGGGTTCACGATGAAGCTGAGATCCGCGGTCACCGGCGCACCTACATCGGCGCTATGCCTGGTCGCATCCTGCAGGCGATCCGCCGAGCGGAGTCCAACGACCCGGTGTTCATCCTGGACGAGGTCGACAAGATTGGCTCGGACTGGCGCGGGGATCCATCGTCGGCTCTTTTGGAAGTGCTGGACCCCGAGCAGAACAAGGATTTTCGCGACAACTACCTGGACGTNNCAGATCGCGGAGCGCTTCCTCGTGCCCAAGCAGTGGCTGTCGCACGGATTGCGCCCCGGCGAGATCACGCTGGCGGAGGATGCGGTTCGCGTGATCATCCGGGAGTACACGCGCGAGGCGGGCGTGCGCAACCTCGAGCGCGAGATTGCTTCGGTGATGCGGCGGGCCGTGGCAGACATGGCGCTGGGCAAACGCCCTGGGCGCAGGGCCGTCGATGCTCGTCGAGTCCGCGCTGCCCTGGGCAAGCGGCGCCATTACGACGACGTCCGCGAGCGGATCGACCGCCCTGGCGTCGCCACCGGCCTGGTCTGGACGCCGACCGGTGGCGAGATTATTTTCGTCGAAGCGGCACTCACCCCCGGCAAGGGTGAGCTGAAGCTCACCGGGCAGCTCGGCGATGTGATGAAGGAATCAGCAGCCGCGGCGCTGTCTTACTTGAAAGCGCGCGCTGCAGACATCGGAATCGATCCCGCGTTGTTCGACAAGAACGACATCCACGTGCACGTGCCGGCAGGGGCGCAGCCGAAGGAAGGACCGTCAGCGGGCGTGACGGTCTTGACGGCGATGGCATCGATCCTTACGGGGCGCCCGGCCCGCGATGACATCGCAATGACGGGTGAGATCACGTTGCGCGGACGCGTTCTGCCGATCGGGGGAATCAAGGAGAAGGTCCTCGGCGCCCACCGTGCCGGCATACGGCGGGTGTTGTTGCCGACGCGCAACGAGGCCGACCTCGACGACATCCCCGCCGACCTGCGCGGTGAGATGGAGCTCGTTTTGGTCGATTCGATCGACCAGGTCTTGCGTGAAGCGCTGACTCCCAATGCTTCCGGTGCACCGCCTGCGGGGCAGCGCTCTAATGGGGCTGGGGCTCGCGGGGGCCGTGAGAAGGTGGTGGCGGCGGCGGCGCCGCCGAAGGCGCGTGCGGCCCGTGTGGCACGCGTGGCGCGCGTTCGAGAATCCGCTCATGCGCGGCCATCTCCACCGAATCGTCGAGGGGCGAAAGGTCCGCGACGCCGCGCCGTCTGAGCGCGCTCCGTATCAGGTGGTCGGCGAGGTGCGGGTTCTTCGGGAGCAACGAGCCGTGGAGGTAGGTGCCTAGCACCCCTCCCTGCAGGCAGCCTTCGGTGCCGTCGGCCCCGTTGTTGCCGAAGCCGAGTCTGACTCTGCCCAGCGGCCGCGCCTTTGGTCCGAGGAAAGTACGTCCGCTGTGGTTTTCGAAACCGACGAGCGTACTGGGCTTGACGTCATCGATCTGCGTGTCGACCACGACGTCGCCGATGAAGCGTTTCTTGCCGGCTTCGGTTTTGACGTCGAT
>PLYD01000204.1 GCA_003151665.1 Candidatus Dormiibacterota bacterium | reverse complement strand
GCGCATCAACCTGCAGCCACGCGTGCGTGTGCTCGCCGCGCACCTGGTCCATCGCCTCGGTGAACGACTTGACGACGCCCGCCAGCTTGCGCTGCCGGCCCGGCACCAACCGCCGCGCCCCGCCCATGCCATGTCTCCCCTCAGCGAGCCACCGCTCAGTCGCGCGCCGCCCCCACGCGCGAATCGCGTCTTCGGCCTCGTGCCCGTAAACGCGCTCGAACGCCTCGTTGAGGCTGCTCAAGTATTCGACGGGCGTCGCGAGCTGCTCGTCGTGGGGCGGATCCTCCTCCAGGTACTGAGCCAGGCCGGCCGAATACGCGATCTCCGGCCACCTGTCTGCGGTGATGTCGCGCGCAACGTGGACCAGGTTGGCTACGTGCGAGTTGAGGATGAACCGGCCGCGGGCGCGCGACGGCTTGACGCCCATCATCTCGAGCGTCCTCAGCGCCGAGGCCGCACCCGAGCCGGAGCCGGTGCTGGGCGGGGCAGGAGGCGGCGACCCATGCACCGCGGGGGGCGCCGACACGATCCGCATCGCAGCCGTCTCAGCCGGCTGCGCCGCCACCGAGCGTGCGAATGGCACGGGCGCGGCGGCTGCAGGAGCCTGCCTTCGCTGCGGCAGCTTCGCCATCTGCGCCAGCAGATCCTTCACCGTCTGCGGTCGCTGCGCCGGGTCTTTGGCAAGCACCTTGGCCAGCAGCGCATCGAGCTCGTCGGGGAGGGCGTTGTTCAGCTTCGCCGCGGATGGAACCGGCGCATTGACCGTCGCGTAAGCGACCTCCATCCGATTGGAGCCGATGAAGGGCAGGCGGCCTGTTAGCATCTCAAAGGTCAGGACGCCCATCGCATAGATGTCACAGCGGCGGTCGACCTCGTGCCCCATCACCTGCTCGGGCGCCATGTAGCCGGGAGTGCCGATAGCGAGCCCGATGGTGGTCAGGTGGGTCGGCTGGCCGGCGCCGCGGGCCAGGCCGAAGTCGGCGAGCATGGCGCGGCCGTCAGAGTGGATGAGCACGTTGGTGGGCTTGAGGTCGCGGTGAACGATCCCCGCATCGTGGGCGTGCTGGAGACCGTCCCCGATCTCACGCAGGTAGCGCCAAGCGGTGAGGGTGTCGAGCGGGCCGCGGTTGAGGATGTCGCGAAGTGTGCCGCCACGGATCAGCGGCATGGTCAGGAAGGTCACGCCTTCGGTGACCTCGAAGTCGTAGATCGGCAGGATGTTCGGGTGGTCGAGCTTGGCGAGCGTCTTCGCCTCGGTCNNACCTCGCGGCCGAGGGGCTGCTGCACCGCTCGATAGACGACAGCCATGCCGCCGCCACCAAGACGCTCGACGATCTCGTACTGACCGATCCGTGTGCCTGTGAGGTCTTTCATTTGGGAGCCGTCAGCTTCGCGACGATGGCAACCAGGTCCGCGAGCCGGAAAGGCTTGCTCAGGATGTCGTCGGCTCCCGCGGCGAGGAAACGTTCCCGATCGCTCGACATCGAATGGGCGCTGGCGATCACGATCGGCTGGTTCGGGATCTGGGCCTTGATGCGCTTCATCGCCTCGATGCCGTCGATGCCCGGCATCGCCACGTCCATGAGGATCATGGCCGGGCGCTGACTCACCGCGACTTCCACCGCCTGCAGGCCATCGACCGCGATCAGCACGTTGTAGCCGGCCTTCTCCAGCACGCGCCGGCAGAGGCGCTGGGCGACGTCGTTGTCATCAGCCACGAGCACGGTGATCAGCCCTTTGGCGCCCGGTGCGGCGCGATCATCCATGTCTGCGCTGCAGTGGCGTGACATTCTCCGCCGCCAGCGGGAGAGTGAAATGAAAGGCCGACCCGTGACCGACCGCGCTCTCAACCCAGATCTTTCCCCCATGCATCTCCACGATCTGCTTAACGATCGTGAGGCCCAAGCCAGTCCCAGGTATTGATTGCGCGGCTCCGCTCCGCACCCGACGGAAGCGTTCGAAGACGTGGCTGATCTCGTCGGGGGGTATGCCGACACCAGTGTCGGTGACGCTGACCAGGGCGAATCCATCTTCGGTCCGACTGGAGAGCGTCACCGTCCCGCCGTCCGGCGAGTACTTGACCGCGTTGTTGACGAGGTTGCTCACCACCTGGACCAGTCGGTCGCGGTCGCCGACAACGATCGGCAACCGCGGGTCCAGGTCGGACTTGAACTCGACCGAGGGTGATGAGCCCGCACGGGCGATCGCGTCGCTCAGTACCTCGTTTATGTCCACGTCCGCGGTCCTGATGCTCATCCGCCCGGACTCCATGCGGTCGAGGTCGAGTAGGTCTCCGATCAGACGGTTGACCCGGTCCGCATCATTGAATATGTAGCCGCCGTAGGCGCGCACCTCGTCCGGCTCGAGGCCACCGTCGCGAATCAGCTCGCTGAACCCCTGGATTCCCGTGAGCGCTGTCCGGAACTCGTGGCTGACAATCGAGAGGAACTCGGTCTTGGTGCGGTCCAGCTTCTCGAGCGTCGCGTTCGCGCTGCGCTGGGATTCGAGCGCCTCGCCCAGCTTGTCCTGCGCCTCCCTCACGACTGTCACATCCTCGACCATGACGAGGACGTGCTCCGGCCTGCCGCTGGCATCGGGGATCGACGTCGCGCTGAGCTGAAGCCACAGCCAGTTGCCGCCTCCGGTGCCGGCCCGGACCTGGACGCTCTTGCCTTCGCTGATGCCCGCAAGTAGAGGCGAGAATCGCGCCCGGGCCGCGGCCTGGTCGTAGGCCCGAAGGAGGTCGGGCCAGGAGTGCGACCGCATGACCTGGAAGTCGTGCTCGAGCATCGTGAGGAGGGCAGTGTTCGCCTCGAGCAGCTCGCCCTCGCTGCTGATGCGCGCGATCCCGATCGGAGACCGCTCGAAGATGGCGCGATGGTCGGCCTCACTGCGACGAAGGGCCTGGGCGGTTTCGGCGCGGCGGATGAAGTTGCCGATCTCGCCACCGGCCGTCGACAGCATGGTCACGAGGTCGTTCTCGATCATGCGCGGCTGGTGGGTGAGCATCTCGACCACGCCGATCACCGAGCCTCCCGTGATTACCGGGAAGGCGACCGCCGATCGCAAGCCGGCCTGCAGCGCCACGGCCACGCGGTCGTAGTCGGTCGCGACCGACATGTCTTCCTGCGCTGCCGGGATGCCGGATTGCCACACCCGACCCAGCAACCCCTCGCCGGAGGCGATCGACAGGCGCCGACTCTGGTTGTGGAACTCTTCGAATGCGGCTCCGTCCCGATGCCAGGCCTGCCGCAGGCGCAGGGCCTGCAAGTCGGTGTCGACGGCCCAGTACTGCGCCAGGTCCCAGTCGAGATGCGCGCAAAGGGCGCCGAGCAGCTGGGGCGCCGCCTGTTCCCAGGTCGTCGCGCTCACGATCGTGTGCCGCACCGCGACCAAGCCGTCGCGCAAACCCTCGACCCGCTTGCGGGTGGAGACATCGGTCTCCTGGACAAGGAGCACGCGCTCGCCGCCGGGATGATCGCTGACCGCGGCGATGGTGATCTCGACCGGGACGCGGCCGCCGTCACCACGGACCTGGTGAAGCTCCGCCTCCCACCGGAGGATGTCGCCGCTCCGGAGCATCGAAAGGGCTTCTGAGATCGCGCCCTGGTCGTGCTCCGAGGTGACATCGACAACCGTCAGGTGCAAAAGCTCGGCGCGGCTGCGACCGAGAATCACGCACAGTCGCTCGTTGACGAGGAGCCAGCCACCGCCGGCGCCGACCAGGGCAAGGCCTACCTGCGCGGCCTCGACTGTGATTCGAAGCCGCTCCTCGCGACCCTGCAGCTCCATCGCCATCCGTTCTGCGCCGACGGCCTCGTCGCGGATGCGGCCAACCACCTCGTGCACGGCGATTGCGACGACGAGCAGGACGGCGGCCAGGAGAAGAGGGACGGCCAGGTCACCCGACCTGCCGACGAGGATCGCCGGCGCTGAGACGCCGATGGCGGCGAGTACAGCACAGAAGAGCGAGTCGATCCGGCTCGAGTAGAAGGCGGTCAGCAGGACGATCAGAAGGTAAAGGGGGAAAACGAGCACTGGAGGCAGACCGAGCCCGGCCTGGAGGGCGATCACCACGGCGATGGCGAGGATGGGCGTGGCGCGACGAACCAAGCCTCGGGTCCGATTCGGCTTCAATTCGGGCCTCGGACGAGGTCCTGGCAACACCTTCTTTCCCTCACCCCCCCTGGCTGGGCTAGAGGTGCGCAAGAGGCAAAGTGTAGACCGCGGTTGTCAGATCAGACCTCACTTAACCCCGGTACCTGTGACGTAAGCTGACCGCCCGTCCCTTGAATACGCCATTAAGAGCAGCTGGACTCTCGCGGCGCGTCTATCCCTTTATCGGGCTGGCCATCGTCGGGCTCGTCAGCCTGCACGGCTACTCAGAGCTCACCACATCGCCCGCCTTGGTCGCGGCGATGGTGGTCGGCATGCTGCTCGCGCTGGCGCCGCTGGCCCCGGTCAGCTTTCCTGCAGTCCCTCAGCCCCTGGCCGCAATCCCGGTGGTGGTCGGCCTCGGGCTTGCCCTCTATCCCCTGTGGAAGACGGGGACCGTCTTCGGCATCCTCGCGTCGGTGGTGCTGGTCGCGCTCGCCGGAGCGCTCGTGCTGCTGCCTTGGGAGCGCATCCCGCGATTCCTGCACGCGATCTCCCCCATCGGTGGCCTCGCCGTCACCTTCGCGCTGGAGGTGCAGTTCGGGCTGAGCGTGATTCGCGCCTTTCCGTTCGTGCTGCTGCTCCTCATGTTCCTGGCGCTGTACTACACGACTGTCGAGTTCGCAATCGGCGCAGCGCTCGGCGCGGCGGACCTCATCCTCGTCACCGGCGTGAACCCGGCGACCGGCGACCCGGCGGCGGCACTGCTCGAAGGCCTGCTTCTGGTCTCCCTGGGAATCCTCGTGCGGCGTGTCGTCCAGGAACAGGAGGCGCACCGCACCGCTGCAGCCGCCGCCGAGTCGGCGCGGTCGGAGCTGCTGGCCGACCTCGCCCAACGCAACCAGGAGCTGCAGGAGCTGACCCGGATGAAATCCGAGTTCCTGGCCACGATGAGCCACGAGATCCGCACGCCGATGAACGGCGTCATCGGCATGACAGGGCTCCTCTTGGAGACCGACCTCACCCCTGAGCAGCGCGACTACGTGGAGACGGTGCGCGCCTCCGGCGACACACTGCTGGAGATCATCAACGATATCCTCGATTTCTCGAAGATCGAGGCGGGTCGCGTGCGCATGGAACGCATCGACTTCAGCCCCAAGCATGTGACCGAAGAGGCCGTCGAACTGTTCGCGGAGCCCGCCGCGAACAAGGGCATCGAGCTCGTCCTCGACGTCGAGCCGGACGTCCCGCACAACGCGATCGGCGATCCCGGCCGCTTGAGGCAGGTGCTCATCAACCTGGTCGGCAACGCGATCAAGTTCACCGAGATGGGCGAGGTCGTGGTGCGAGTGCGT
>PLYD01000285.1:4340-5540 GCA_003151665.1 Candidatus Dormiibacterota bacterium | reverse complement strand
CCAACGAATAGAGCGCCGATGGTCAACGCGATGAAGGCGTGCATCTTCAAGAACACGATCAGGAGAACGACGATCGCGATGCCGATGGCCGCAACGATGAGCACCTGGATGTCGTGGCCGCTCAACGTCGTGCTGGCTGCGGAAGCCATTGGAACAGCGTTGTTGAAAGTGGCGTGCATGTGCATGGTTCTCTCCCTTTAGGTTCAGTCGCTCAAGCCGAGCTTTTCCAGGATGCCTTGTGCAATTACGTCGGGGGCTGGACCGATATCCACCCGGATTGCCGGCTCGTCCGGGGTGGGTTCCTCGAGGTCGGCGAATTGGCTGTCAAGCAGGCGCGAGGGCATGAAGTGACCGTGGCGCACCGCAAGCCGCGCGGCGATGGTCTCCCTTGAGCCCGCGAGATACACGAACACCACTCCCGAGCCCCGTCGGTTGATCACGTCTCGGTATGAGCGCTTCAAAGCCGAGCACGTGATGATGCCGTTTTCGCCAGCGTCTAGGCGCTCTTCAACCCATCTGGCGACCTTCTCCAGCCACGGCGCGCGATCCTCGTCCGTGAGCGGATGTCCAGCCTCCATCTTCTCGACGTTCGACTGAGGGTGCAGTGCATCGCCCTCCTCGAACCGCCAGCCCAGGCGGCCAGCCAGAATTGCGGCCACCGTCGTCTTCCCGCAGCCGGATACACCCATGAAAACCAGGACCACGGGTTTCGCGATCGGAGTGGAGATTGAGGAGTCTCGCTCCTTGCGCATGTTCGTCGTCATGCTAGGGGCTTCCAGTTGGTATTGGGTGCATTGTCTTTGAGGTCGATTTGCGCCGTTGCCGCACCTAAAAGGAACAACAGGTTTGGGATGCGCCCGCTCGCCGCCAATCACCCAGCGGTCCCTGCCGATGGTGCCGGGGCGGGCCGGGACGATGACCCGCGACTACTACGACAGAGCACTATTTAAGCGACACATCGCCGGTGTACCCCGTCGGCGGTACTCTTGCGAAATGCGACCCCTTCGGTACTCCATCAACGTCACATTGGACGGGTGCTGCGATCATCGTGCAATCCCCGCGGACGAAGACTTGCATCATCACGCGGTCGAGAACCTCAACCAGGCCGATGCCCTTCTCTTTGGCCGGGTGACTTACGAAATGATGGAATCAGCGTGGCGGCCCCCGGCGCCGCAGGGAGCGAGACCTGATTGGATGGAA
>PLYD01000285.1:0-4231 GCA_003151665.1 Candidatus Dormiibacterota bacterium | reverse complement strand
GTGGCGATGCGGTACGAGCCGAGACGGTAGCCATCGGGCTTGCCCCGAGCCGGCCGCATCATGGAGCCCTAGTTCGCGGCTCTTACGCGCCCCACCGCAGCGGTTCCCTCCGCGGCGGCCCACAACAACGCCTTGGCCTGGCGCACCTCCCGAGCCGGCGCGGTGTGCGAACGAGCAAGCCGCTCCAGCTCAGCCCGCTGTCCACCCGTCATCTCCAAAGCCTCAGCCGCAGCCACCATCCCACCCACACAACTCAGATCTATTTAAGCGACACGCCACTAGGTAGGTGCGAGTTTTGTAGACAAGAACAAGGAGTTCTTTAGTCGACAGCGACTTCGGAACCGAACCGGACGCCACGCCCAGCCACACGGCGGACGGTACCGAACGCGGGCCTTACCAGAGCGATCAGTCCGGGTAGCTGACGACCAGATCGGCCTCCTTAACGTGCGTCCTCTTTGACGTCGCGAACGGTGCGCTTGAGGTTTCCCACCGCTTGCCTGGCCTTGCCTTTCGTTTCCTCGCTGCGATCGCCGGTGACCTTGCCTTTTATCTCTTCCGCCTTGCCACGAACCTGGTCCTTCATTGAAGACCTCCTTGAGACTGATTCCATTACGACGACGTCTGAGTCGAACGACTGGACCGAGGAGCTGCCCGAGCTGGTGCCGGAACACGGCGCCCGCGTTTGGGCGGAGATGCTCCATTGAGCTCGTGCACGCGAGCCTCCCAGTAGCCGAGGCGCTGGCGAAACCTTTCCGCCTGGGCGACGACGACTGGCACATTGGTCAGCTCGACCTCGCGCCGCGCCTCGTCTGACTGCTTGTCCATGAGCTGGCGGATTCTCGTCAGAACCTTCTCCTCCATCTCCAGGATCTCGGTATAGATCTGTTTCCAGTGGAGCGCCTGCTTCAACGTGGCATGACCGGGAACACCCTCACCGTTCATCCCCAGGGTCCAATCTCCTCCACGCACCGCTGCAGCGATATCCGGGCGGCTGCGTTTCGACTGGACCTGCTTCATGAATGTAGTTCTACGGCCCTCTGCGTAAGAAGATCAGCAATTTTCTGAAATGTTGCGCCCCCAGACATGTGGTGCGTCAGATTCACCCGGGAGTTGAGCTTTCCCTAGAATCCGGGCACATGGCGCCGAAAGCGAAGGCAACGCAGGCGCGCGCTCGAGGGCGAGGACCTGACAACCTCCCCGCGGGCAAAGTGATCGGACTCAGCAAACTACCCAGGTTGGTCGATGTGTTTGCACACCGCCTTCAACTTCAGGAGCGGCTCACCCGCCAGATCGCAGAAGCGATCGATCGTGTGCTGCGGCCACGAGGTGTCGCCGTTGGTATGGAAGCGCGGCACTTGTGTGTCGAGATGCGCGGCGTTGAAAAAGTAGACAGCGACACAATGACTTCGTGCCTTCTCGGAGGGTTTCGCGAGAATGCCGCCCTGCGCACCGAGTTTTTGGAGTTGGTCCGGAGGTAATACCACGTCTTAAGAAGTACCTGTAGCCGACATTAGATCAAACTGTGGTCGAGCTACGAGGGAATACGTGAAGCACGCAGATCCGCATTCAAGCATTTGACCCGCTGAACTGGAGGCTCAATGGCAAAGAGATCCATGAGGGACATGCTCAAGGCTCGCGCGTGGAAGGGCCAGGTGAGCCTCGCGGACGTTGACCCTGGCGATCGGCTGGGAGTCAAGCGCAAGAAGATAGCGCCCGCCCGTGAGAAATATGGCCCCGAATTGNNCATGGCACCAAGTGCGACCGAACTTGGACACCATTTCCTCTGGCGGTTCAAGAAGGAAATGCCGGGGCCAGGCCACATCACCATCTTCAATCGCTCGTATTACGAGGATGTGCTCATCGCCAGGGTCAAGAAGCTGGCCGCCCCGGAAGTGATCGAGAGTCGGTATGCGCAGATAAACCGATTCGAGGCGGGACTTGTCAGATCAAATGTCATTCCCCTGAAAATCTGTCTCCATATCTCAAACGAGGAGCAGCGTCAGCGGCTACTTGCTCGCCTCAACACACCCGAAAAACGATGGAAGTTCAGCCCAAATGACATAAAAGAAAGGGGTCATTGGGATGAATACCAGGAAGCCTTCAACGTGCTGCTGACCCGGTGCTCGACGCCGGTCGCCCCTTGGTACATCGTCCCGGCGGACGACAAGCCGTTCCGCGATTGGGCAGTGTCGCGCTTACTGCTGGAAACCCTGCGGGCCATGAACCCGCGGGTCCCGATGCCGAAACTCAACGTGCCTAGTCTGGTAAGACAGTTGCCTCCGGTCGACTGACATCGGTTCCCGCGGGCCTCGCCTCGCTCGTCAGCATGCCTTTGAGGGCCGCATTTTCGATGCGGAACACATCATTCCAGGCGAGCGCGGAGTCTGCGAAATCGTGCGGTGGTCGCGGTAGATCGCGGGCGCTAGCGTTGTCGTCGGCGACTCGAATGCGACCTGTTCGCGTCTGCACCACGCTCGAGCGCTTCAAGAACAAACAAAAGCTCCGCGTTCACAACGGAACCGATTGCGGACGCTGATTGGCATCTGCGGTGTCGCCAATCCGTGATTGGCCCAACAGAGCCTATGTATCTGAGCATGTCCGATGGTCTCCGTCATGAGTACTTCGTGTAGTAACCCGAGCGATATCGGTGGCTGAACCCCGGCCGAAATCGTTCACCGAGCGCTCGAATTAATGCCAAAGCCCTCGAAATCGATCTCGGGCGAGGGGACCGCCTAGATTTCGGGACCGTGAGGCCAGCCCAAGCTCGAAAATCCCACCGCTATATCGGTAGGCTCAGGGCTGCCAATCTTGTGCGCATCTTCGACGCAGGCAGACATCGCTCGCAGTAAGGAGCAGCTCGGAGAAATCGATGGTCCAGGTAGAGTGGGTTTGTGGTGTCCCGCCGCCCCATCTGGCTGGTCGCCGGGGCGGTTGGATTCATGCTGTTGGCGCTAGGGTTGGTGACTGTCACGACCTTGCTGGCGCCGTACTCGAGCCGGCCGATTCCAACGGACTGCACGTCAGGGTCGACTCACATATCCGCGGACCGCATCTTGCAAGTACCGGGTATCGGTGCCGCCTGGCTCGTGGCTGCCGACTCTGACGCCGAAGTGGTATTTGGCCCGGGGACCGCCTATCTCCTCAAATTGCCGGGCCGATCCGTTTTGTGGCAGCAGTCACTTGCGAGCGGGGAGGTCAGCGCAGCGGTCCAGTCCGGAACTGCCTATGTCTTTGATGACAAGATCGGGTACTTCCTGAACACGACCACCGGAGACGTTCAACGACACGTGGTCGAGTCGGACAACTATCGAGGTCTTTTCACCTCAGGAAATGCCCGCCGGGTTCAGACCGACATGTTCTACTCCGGGCTCGGTCCAGGCGCGACCTTGACACTGCACCTCCACCTGAACTTTGCCGTCATAGCTGATGGCTGCGTCATCGCTTAGGGGCGGCGCATCGAGGTAGTCCAATCCGCTCTTGGCCAGCAGTTGGCCCAGCCATACGGAGTCGAGCCCCTGCACAGCCGATTTGAACTGGGATCGCCAAAGCGGCTACCTTCGCAACGAACACTGTGAAAATGCGCGGCGATTGAGACACCGCCAGGCCCGATGGCCCGTCTTTTCGATCCTGATCCCGTCATCGCGGATTCTTCGGTTGGCGCCTGGCAGGCGGTGCGTTTCCGAGGATCTGGCGCGGGGTCGCGCCGACGGACTAGGTGGCCCGGACGTTGAGATTGCGGTCGTAGGACTGCAAAATATATGGCTAAATGAGTCAGCGCACAGGGATGCCAACAATTCGTTTTGACGCCACGCTGTACGCGATCGACAAATCGACTATTTTGCGCTTGCCTGAGAAAGCGAACGTGAAACTGCCGTCGCGCGGGCAGGTGGCAGTACAAGGAACGATCAATGGCCATGGCTTCCAGGCGGTGTTGGAACCAGACGGCCATTTTGGCCACTGGATGAGGATTGATGGAAAGCTGCAACAAACCGCTGGTTTAGGCGCTGGTGACACCGCGACGCTCGAAATTGAGTCACTCAAAGACTGGCCGGAGCCGAACGTGCCGCAGGATCTTGAGACAGCGCTGGCAGCTGCCCCTCAGAAGATCCAAGACCTATGGAAAGGTATTACGCCGATGGCGCGCTGGGAATGGGTTCGCTGGGTCAATGCAACTCAAAACCCTGATACCCGCAACCGACGGGTCGAAGTAAGTATCTCGAAAATGAAAAGC